>JAFUMV010000048.1 GCA_017482485.1 Lachnospiraceae bacterium | reverse complement strand
TTTGATCTCGCTGTTTGAACACAAAAGCAAAGTGGATCATAACGTTGCCATGCAGCTTTTGCGTTATATGACCTGTATCTGGTATGAATACGGCAAAGATGCGGAACGCAAAAATCCGGGCTGCACCAGAAATAAAGGCTTCCGCTATCCTCCAATTTTACCCGTTGTTTACTACGAAGGAAGCAAAAACTGGACCGCCGATATGCGCCTGCAGGATCGCATCTGGCTAAGCGAGGCACTTGGCGAATATATGCCGGACTTCTCTTATCGCCTGGTTCGTATTCACGATTACAGCAATGACGAACTGATTAACCGCGAGGATGAAATGTCTCTTCTGATGATGATTAATAAAGTGCAGACAGCAGAAGATCTGACACTTCTTTTACAGAGCAGAAAAGAGCAGATCAACAAAATCATTGAAAATACACCGGAGCGCATTCTGAGAATCATAACCTCGACAGTTTGGAGCCTTTGTATTAAAATGAATTTACCGGAAGATGAAGCCGCCGATTATGTAGAGAAAGTAAAGGAACGCAATATGGGATACCTGTTTGAAAACATGGATAAAATCGATATACAGGCAGAAAGACGCAGAACTGCAAAAGCCAGAAAAGAACGGGAACAGGCCGAAAAAGAAAAACTGGAAGCAGAAGAAAAACGGAAGCAGGTGATTGCTGAATGTGACCAGATTACCGCCGAACGCGATCAGATTACCGCCGAACGCGATCAGATTAAGGGTGCCCTGCTCCAGGCAGAAAAAGAACTCGCACAATCCCGTATCGCCTCCCACGCTCTCGCCGCAAAAGAGCGGGAAAACAGTATTCAAAGCCTGATTGAAATCTGCCGCAAATTTGGAATTTCTCAGGAGCAGATCACTTCGGAATTGGAAGCGAAATATTCTCTGTCCTCTGCCGAAACCAGAGAATACATTTCCAAATATTGGGAAAACTGATATATCTTCTGCGAAGCACATGTCCTGCAGAATTTCTGATATCAAAAAACTCACGCCTGACAGCCGGCGTGATACAGCCCGGGCACATACTCTCATAAAAAAACCGCTGCACAGCGTTTTCAGTGCAGCGGTTTTTTTATAAACGGAACAATAATTTCATTTTCTCCTACATACTTTTACAGAACCAGATTTGCAAACAGCACAATCAGCGGGATTGCGATGATGGTTCTCTCCAGGAAAATCACAAGCAGCTTCCAGAAGTTTAACGGAACCTCACTCTTGATTGCGATTGTACCAACTTCTGTCAGATAAATAATCTGAACAAGAGAAAGTACGCCAATGATGAACTTTGTCTTCACGGATTCTACGCCTGTGATCAAAAGCGCAGGAATGAACATGTCGGTAAAACCTGCCAGGGTGGCGGGTGCAACAGCAAACGCCTCTTCCACGCCCAGTAAATTTAAGAACATTCCCATCGGATAAGAAATCCAGTTAAATACAGGAGTATAGGTCACAATCATTAAAGCAGCAGTTCCCCATGCAACCACGATCGGTATCAGGTCAAAGAACATGCCCATAACCACTTCCATACCGCTGGAGATAACGCCTTTGGCATTAAATTCTTCCGCACGCCTGCAGCTTAATTCCACCGCATATTTCAAGGTATTCACATCTTCCGGCACGTCTTCCTGAATCTGCATGCCGACCTGTTCCTGATAGGTATCCGGCAAGGTGCTGATCGGAGGAATTCTTCTGATAATCACTGCAAGAATGATGCCCACTACACAGATGCACAGATAAAATGCAGGAAAAAGGTTAGCAATTCCAACGGTGTCTGCAATTAAGAGACAGAAAGGTATGGATACTAAAGAGAAGTTTGTCATAATGTATGCTGCTTCTTTTTTGGTATAAAAACCTTTCATATACTGCTCTCTGGTCAGGATAACCGCCGCATTGGAAGCTCCAAACCAGGATGCAATCAGGTCAACGGAAGCTCTTCCGGGAACACCGAACAGAGGGCGAACCACAGGTCTTGCAATCACACCCAGAAATTCCATAATGCCACAGTCGGTAAGAAACGGCAGGATGAAACTGAAGCTGACTACGATACATAACAGGGTACAGCATAAATCAATCATGGTTGCACCGGTATCAACAGAAACGATAACCTCCGGTCCAAATCCCAAAACTACCATGCAGCAGACAACCGCGCCGATAATTTTGGAAATCAGATAAAAAGGAGTCGTAGAAAAACCTTTCTTTAAATAGTGATTCTTTCTGATCCAGTCAGGTTTGCAAAAATAATCATATGTGCTGAGCACTGCAGAAACTACCATAATCACCAAAAGGATATAAGGCAGGCTGCCGCCAAATAAGTTTTTTACAAATGACTTCAAATAATCCAGCAGTGTGGTAAATGCATCCCCCTGTGGAATCGGAACCAGAAACATCAGAACACCAAATGCTGATCCCAGAATAAACTTTAACAGATTTTTGCTATTTGTATACTTTTTCTCCATTGTTTTCCCCCTCTACAAAGCTTCCACCACTTTCATGGCTTCAAAAATCATCTCTTCTGTCACCGAATACGGAATATGTTCCATGTCGGGCCCCGTGACAGTCTCCTTAAGCATTGCCTGCAAATATCCCTGTTCCAGCGGAATATTCATCTCCGCTAAGGTGGTTCGGATTCCCAGTTTCTGTAAAAATGCCTTCAATTTACGTGCTTCTTCCAGATCCTGATCCACTGCAAGCTGCACCAGAACGCCGTATGCAACACCGTTCCCGTGAAGGTTATCCTCTTCATATCCCGGAATGAGCACCATCCCGTAATACACAGAATGGGCAATGGCACAGTTATAATCATCCAACACCATTAAAGAAACCAGACCGGTGCTGACAATATTTGCCAGAACCGCTTCTTTTAAATCCTCACTGCATCGATGGGCTTTACAGTCCTGCAACGCCTGCACACCATGCTCATACAGCGGCGCATAGCACATGTTGCTGATCTCTCTGCCCAGTGCAGAAGCATGGGCCAGTTTGTCGCCTCTCGCAGAAAAATGGCATTCAAAAAACTTGCCAATGGTATCGCCCATGCCTGCCTGCAAATATTTCCAGGGCGCATTGGCGATAATCGTCAGGTCAATAAAGCAATGAATTGCCGGTCTGTCATAAAACCAGAACTTTTCGAAGCTTCCGTCTTCCCGGTAAACCACAGACAACGCGGTTGTTGCAGCACAGGTTGCAGCAATTGTAGGAAATGTAAAAACCGGAAGCTCCATTTTATCCGCAACGCCTTTTGCTGTGTCCAGGGCTTTTCCACCGCCCATACCGAAAATCATGTCCACATTCAGCAATTTTGCATGCTCAACCAGTTTTTCAATCGCACTGGCTGTGCAGTCTTTTCCATACCACACGGCATCTGCGATTTCCAGTCCGGAACCGGCCAGCGCCTGATTCAACCGCTCCCTGCCGGCTTCCATCCCTTTTCTGCCGCCGATCAAAAAAATTCTTCTTCCAAATCTTCTGCAGATTTTACCGGCTTCCAGGTAAGGTGCTTCCCCGATGGAATAGCCGCAGTAAAATACATTCTCACTTAACATTTTACCAGTTCCTTTAACTTGCCAAGACGGCTGATCGCCTCATCAATGGTTTCTTTTCTTCTGGCAAAATGAAGACGAATCAAATGATTGACTTCCTCTTTAAAGAAACTGGAACCGGGCACTGCAGCAACACCCACATTCCGGATCATCCATTCACAGAACTCCAGATCCGTATAACCGGCAAACTGAGGCAAATCCAGAAATTCCTGAATATCAATCATGACAAAATATGTACCTTGCGGAATGTTGTGCTTTAAACCGATGCTGTCAAGACCGGCAAGGAAATAATCTCTCTTTTCCGTATAGGTCTTTAACAGCTCCTCATAATAGGAATCCGGGAAATTCAGGCCCACAACCGCAGCCTCCTGCAGAGGTGCCGCTGCTCCTACCGTTAAAAAGTCATGCACTTTCTTCGCGCCCTCCATCACTTCCGCAGGCCCGATCAGGTATCCCAGTCTCCATCCGGTAATGGAAAAAGTCTTGGACAGAGAATTACAGGTGATGGTGTGCTCATACATTCCGGGGAGAGATGCCATACAGGTATGATGATTGGGCGCATATACCATGTGCTCATATACCTCATCCGTCACTGCAAATGCATCATATTTTAACACCAGATCTCCGATGGCACGAAGCTCTTCTTCCGTAAACACTTTGCCGCAGGGATTGGAAGGATTACAGATGATAATTGCCTTCGCGCCCTGTTTGAAGCCATCTTCGATCAGATTGATGTCAAAATCATAGTACGGAGGAACCAGCGGAATATAAATCGGCTCTGCGCCTGATAAAATCGCATCTGCGCCGTAGTTTTCATAAAAAGGAGAAAATACCATTACCTTATCTCCGGGATTGCAGATTGTCATCATTGCTGCCATCATGGCTTCTGTCCCGCCACAGGTCACAACAATCTCCGTATTCGGATCAATTTTTCTGTGAATGGCCTTTTCCTGCTTCTTCGCCAGTGCTTCCCGGAAATTCTGGGCACCGAATGTGATCGGATATTGATGCGGTCCTTCATAAGCTGCCTTTGCCAGGGCATCCATCATTTCCTTCGGAGGATCAAAATCCGGAAAGCCCTGCGATAAATTGATGGCGCCATATTCATCACTGATTCTCGTCATTCTTCGGATGACGGAATCGGTAAATTTCTGTACTCTTGTACTCAATTGCGGCATGTTTTATTACCTCTCTTATCCCCCAACTTTTCATAAGTTGAAATTCATTATATCAAATTAATAGTATAATGTATCACCGTATTGCAGTCAAGAAAGTTCCGAATAATTATGCAAATTTGAGTACCAGTCGGGCCAAGTGCCTGCATTTGTTTTATAAAAAGTGTGCGCAATAGCGCACACTCCGCGTCGAGCGCGGTCGCGAAGCGACAATTTCCGGCAATCGTAGATTGCCTGGGCGCTGCGAGTACGCATCGTTGCGCGAAGCTTTTATTTCTCTACAGGAATTTTCGGAGAAAATTCCTGTAGAGAAATAAAAGCTTCGACTGCCATCGTCTACGGCAACCGAAGCTTTCCGATTTTAAAATTCTGCACCGAATAATCTTTATATTCTTCCGCTTTAAAGATTATCATTTCCAGCTGAAATTTTCAATGCCTGCGCCGACCTCAAAATGATATTTCACAATGCCAAGATCCAGCTTCGTATAAAATCCCATTCCGGCCTTTGCTGCCACCTGTTTTCCTTCCAATGTAAACAGAAACTTCTGCTGATTCATCGCAGTGGGGGCAAGCAATGCTGCCTCTACGCCATTTTTAAACCATTCCGGCATTTCGCCATTTGTTTTACAAACCTTATCCGCAGGCTTTGATTTGTGTACAACGCCCTGTGTTTCTCCATAGCCGACAGAAATGACAACGGTCAGCTTCTCGCCGTCATCCACCTGAAATGTCCCCGGCACCTTGCTGTATGTCATGGCAACCCAACAGGTATTCAGTCCCAGCTGCTGTGCATACAGCACCAGCTCTTCTCCATAATAGCCGCATTTTTCTTCCAGATCTGCGCCTTTTTTTCCAACCAGCGCAATGTAATTGGTCACGCCGCTGAATTTTCCATAGTGTGCCATAAAGCTGTCAAATGCTTTCGGTTCATCTGCGATCAGCTGAAAATGCAGGCCGCTTTTTTCATTGATTTCTCTGATTTTTTTCTGCAGACTTTCTTTTACATTATCATCCAGTTTGCAGGCCTTATAGCTTCTTACTGAGTGTCTCTGTTTCATCGCTTCCATCAGTTCCATTACTTCATTCCTCCTGAAATTCAATTTTATGAAAATTACATTTCCTGCTCGCCGCTCCTGTCAGGCAGCCTGAGCATGATATCCTTTGCATGACTCAACATGCTGATCACCTGGTCAAAGGCTTCCATATCCGCATCGAAATAATAATAATTTCTAGTGCCCTCCCGCCGCATTTTCACAATGCCGGCATCCTTTAAAATCTGCAGATGATGAGAAACTGCAGGCCGAGACAGATTCGTGCGGGCCGCAATATCTCCCACACGCATGCCGCTGCATTGCCCTGCCTTAATCATTTCCAGAATCAGATGCTGCCGCACCTCATCGCCGATGGCAAGCAGAATTTTACGGCACCCCATAAATTCATCTGACAGCTGCACAAGCTCCGATTTCAGTTCCATGGTTCCTCCTTTTTCAACAATCGATCATCTGCCAACGCCTGTTGTTTCACAACGTTGGAAAACTGTCTTGCCGACTTTCGTTCAAATGTTTAAACCATTGAAAGATATCATAACATAATTTCCACAAAAATGAGCAATGGTAAAGCAAATCAATTCCATTCAAACACAACAGGCGGGTGACAAACACCCGCCTGCAACTGCTTATTATAAAAATATTCCGTTTATGTAATATTTTATGCCCACCACATCTCGCCTGCGGTTTCGTAAATGATCGCATTCTTTAACAGTGCAATCGCCTTTTCCAGACCTTCCTTGGGAGACATCAGACCGTCTTCGTGCTCAATGCTGATGGCACCGTCATAACCTACCGCCTTTAAAGTGCTGATGATATTGTTCCATACTTCCTGAGAATGGCCATATCCAACGGTACGGAAAACCCATGCACGATTTAAGATATCGCCATATTCCTGCGTATCCAGCACACCGATTTTGGATGCATTGGCTGCATCAATCTTGGTATCCTTTGCATGGAAATGATAAATCGCACCTTTCAGCATCTTGATCGCCTCACAGGGATCGATCCCCTGCCAGAACAAATGGCTGGGGTCCACGTTAGCGCCGATGATATCGCCCACTGCCGCACGAAGCTTGAGCAGTGTGGAAGGGTTGTATACGCAGAAGCCGGGATGCATTTCGAACGCGATCTTCTTAATGCCGATTTCCTTTGCCAGCTTGGCAGTCTCTTTCCAATAAGGAATGATCACTTCGTTCCACTGCCAGTCAAGAATATCCAGATATTCCGGAGGCCATGCACAGGTAACCCAGTTGGGATTTTTGGAGTCAGCACAGTCACCGGGACAGCCGGAGAAGCCGATGATGGTGTCAACGCCCAGCATCACAGCAACCTTCATCGCATCCACAAATTCATCATGGAATTTCTTCGCGATTTCCTTGTTGGGATGCACGGGGTTTCCATGACATGCTACAGCGGACAGCTTCATATTGTATTTTTTCAAAAGAGCTTTTAACTCTTCCGCCTTGGAAGGATCAGCCAGATATTCTTTCGGATCCAGATGTGCTTTGCCGGGGTATCCGCCTGCACCGATTTCCAGGCTGTCCACGCCAAGGCCGCTCAAATATTTCAAAGATTCTTCCAGTCCCATCTGATTTAAAACGGGAGACATTACAGAAAGTTCCATATCTACCTCACATTTCCGGGCAAGTCTGCCCGCTTATAAATTTACTGTTGCCAAACAGAGCCAAACGTAAAATCCGGCTTTGACGAATTATACATTTTCCAAAGGTGCTACTTCCGGACAAACCAGTTCGATGTTTTTACGAACCGGGCATGCCCACTGAACAGCATTTTTGATGATCTGCTGCACATATTCATTCTGGAAAGAAGTGTTTGTCTCATGACCGGGCTGGAAATAGAAAATCTTTCCGTTTCCGCGCACCCAGGTACAGCCGCTTCTGAACACTTCTCCGCCGTTAAACCATCCCATAAAAATAGTTTCCATTGGCTCTGCAATATCAAAAGGCTCTCCGTACATTTCTTCGGGATCCAGCACGAAAGTTTCCGGAATACCCTTTGCAATGGGGTGATTGGGTTTAATTGTCCAGATTCTTTCTCTCGCCTGATCGCGCCATTTTAAATTACAGGTCGTGCCCAGCATTCTGCGGAAAATCTTGGAATGATGACCGGAGTGAAGCACAATCAGTCCCATGCCGGACAGAATGTGTTTCTGTACACGATCCACGATTTCATCCGGCACACGGCCATGTCCCATGTGCCCCCACCAGATCAGCACATCCGTATCCGCAAGAACCTCCTCTGTAAGCCCGCACTCAGGATCATCCAGTGTGGCTGTTCTTACTTCCACCTCATCACTTTTTAAAAAACCTGCAATATATTCGTGAAGTCCGCCCGGATACAGCTGTGTAACACGGGGAATTTCCTTTTCATGAAGATTCTCGTTCCAAACAGTTACTTTCATACTCATCCTCATCTCTCTTCAAAATCCTTGATAACCACATTGTTTTCACCGGATTCAAAAATTGCTTCCATCAGCTTCATAACACGCATCAGTTCCTCATGCTTAATAAGCTGTTCGGATTCGCCATTTATTGCGCTGATCACGTTTCTGTAAAAGTCTTTGATATCGCTGTCAATTCTGGGCAGCGGATATTCTTTGATTGTTTCCTGGGTTCTGGGTGCCATGGTCTTTGTCAGACCTGCAGCGGTCTCCACAGGTACCGCATCCCGGTTCTGCCAGTCGGATACCATGACAATTTTGCCGTTTAACGCCCAGTCCTCTATCACGGCAGAGCCATTCTCACCCAGCATGTACCATCTGGGCAGATTGATGAAGTTGCTGGTGCCCACTTCCACCACAACCGTAAGATCATCTTCAAATTTAAAGGTAACCGTAAAACCATCGTCACAGTTTTCATTGGTCACATAAGAAAGTTCTGCGTAGATAGAAATCAGTTTTCTTGGAATCATCTGCATGATCTGGTCAAAAAGGTGTACGCCCCAGTCCAGAATCATGCCGCCGCCGCATTCCTTCTGGTTGCGCCAGTCTCCCGGAATGCCTCTGGAACCGTGAACTCTGGATTCAATGCGAAATACTCTTCCAAGGGTTCCTTCCTCATAAATCTTTTTAATGACACGGAAATCCTCGTCCCAGCGACGATTCTGATGCACGGTGAAAATCACACCGTTTTCCTTTGCAGCATCAATCATATCCTGAAGTTCTTCATGATTTAATGCCACAGGCTTTTCGCAAACCACGTTTTTGCCTGCCTGCATCACCTGAATGCAGACCGGTTTATGGAAATGATTTGGAATTGCCACAGTGACAAGCTTCACGGTCTCGTCAGCCAGAAGTTCTTCCAGAGTATCATATGCAAAAATGCCGTTTTGTCTGGCAGCTTCTCTTCTTTCTTCTTTGATATCATAAATGCCTGCCAGCTCCAGCTCTTCCATTGTCTGAATCAGCCTGCAATGCCAGCCGCCCATGCCGCCGTAGCCGATCACAGCAATTCTCGTTTTCATAAAAGTTTCCTCCTTGGCCTTCTAAAGACCGCAACAATCCGGCACCTTTCCCAGGAAAAGTGCCAGACAGTGTTTTTCGCTATTCTGTAACCTCGTAATACCGAACGGCTGCAGTTTTAATATTCGGGAATCTCGATTTCGATTTCGCGTCCTGCTTCCGCGGATTTGAAAATACCATCGATAATCGCCTGGTTGTAAATGATCTGAGAAGTAGGCACAGGTGCAGGAGTTCCGTTCTTTACTGCATCCAGGAAGGAGCGGATCTTCTTGTCAAAGAGGCTTCCTTCAGATTTAATAATCGGAATCTTTGTCTCGGTCTGCTGTCCGCAAACTTCATGATACAGAGTCATTTCTCCGCCTACAGTGCCGTTCCAGCATTCGGTAGAAGGAATGCGCAGACCGCCTTCGGTACCCAGAATGATTGTATCTCCAGGGGTATCCAGATTCATTGCCCATGCGATACGGAAGTCCAAAATGATGCCGCCTTCCAGACGAATGAATGCTGCTGCGAAATCATCCACTTCGAACTTCTCCGCATACTCGGGATGTGTCGGATAATAATCAGGACGAATTCCAAAGAAGTTGGACTTGTAGCCGGAAACTGTCAGAGGCTTCGGATAGCCGATTGCATTTAATACCATATCCAGGGAATAGCATCCGATATCACCCAGAGCACCGATGCCTGCGGTCTTATCTTCAATGAAGCTGGTTCCGTAAGGAGTCGGAATACCTCTTCTTCTTCCGCCGCCGGTCTGGATGTAATAAATCTTACCGAGTTTGCCGGAATCAACAATCTTCTTGATCATCTTCATATTCTCGTCCAGTCTGGGCTGGAAACCGATGGATAAAACCTTGCCGCTTGCCTTTTCAGCCTTGATGATTTCAGCTGCTTCTTCGATGGTCACACACATGGGCTTTTCCAACATAACGTTAACGCCCTTGTTCAGCGCGTAAATTGCGCATTCCGCATGAATTCTGTTATATGTACAAACGCTGACTGCATCCAGTTTCAGGGACTCATCATCCAGCATTTCCTTGTGACTGTTGTAGCACTTTGCATCTACATTAAACTTTTCAAAGAAAGCCTTTGCCTTGCCTTCCACCAGATCAGCACCTGCAACGATCTCAACATCAGGCTGATTCAAATAGCTGGCGATATGTGCCTCAGCGATCCAGCCTGTTCCGATAATACCTACACGCAGTTTTTTGGAAGCATCTACTACAACTTCTTCTGTGTTTTCTTTAAAACGATCTAAAATACTTGCCATGTCTGTTCTCCTTTTTCTTTTATTTATCAATCCAGAATGCTCTTTACATATTCAACGCTTGCCTTCGCACACTCCAAAGCGCTTAATCCCAGACTGGGCTGGTCCTGTTCCACAATAAACCACTGTGCACCGCCTTCAATGGCTGCCTTCACGATTTCAGGGAACTTCTGAACGCCCTTTCCAACCGGACGGAATTCGAATGTATTCTTTGTCTCTTCCTGTTTGCCGTCATCAATACCGATCAGCGCATACATTTTTTCGGATTTGCTTCCTGCAAAATCCTTCAGATGAACGGTAGGAATTCTTCCGGAATATTTCTTCACGTATTCAGCCGGATTTTCTCCTGCAACGTTTACCCAGCAGGTATCGATCTGCGTCTGTAACAGTTCGGGACCAACTTCCTTATAAAGAACATCCAGAGCATATTCGCCATCGATTTTTGCAAATTCAAAATCGTGGTTATGATACTGTAAAACCATGCCCTGCTTTGCTGCCTCTTCACCGATCACCTTTGCACCCTTAATCACTTCATCAAACTTTTCAGCGCCGGGTCTGTATTCAGGGGTCAGATAAGGAATTACGATATACTTGCAGCCGATTTTCTTATAGCATGCAACAGTTCCCTCTGTATCCGCAATGAGATCCACAAAAGGCACATGAGCGGACAGAGGAATCAGTCCAACCTCTTCACACATCGCCTTTACTTCTTCCGGAGAATGGCCATACAATCCTGCAAATTCAACTGCACTGTAGCCCATTTCCTTTACTTTTTTCAGAGTGCCCAGAAAATCCTTCTGCAGATCATCTCTGACGGAATACAGCTGTAATCCGATCTTTTCACTCCACATTTTTTGTACCACCTTTCCTAATTTATAAATTTTTTGAAAAATTTTTTGTTACATTTGCCATCTATTTACATTTTATCGCATTTCTTTTATAATTCTAGTCGTAACCAAACATTTTTCGGCCATATATTGCGGTTTTGGAGATAATACTATGCCTTACCAGATTGAAATCAAAACAGACTCTCTCATCACCAGCCAAATCCACGGATTAAGCACGCTTCCTCACCTGCACACGCACCTGGAACTGATCTACCTGACAGAAGGTTCCAGCATTGCTACTGTGGACTATAAGGACTATCGATTTGAAAAAGGTGACATTTCTCTTTCCTTTCCAAATCAGATACACTGCTATCATGACTGTGAACCGGTCTGCGGATACATGTTGATTTTTTCAAACGATCTGTTCAAAGAATTAAAAGAAATGTTTCAGACCAAAGTACCATCCTCTCCGATCATAAAAAAAGAACAGCTGCCTCCCAGGATCAGAGGCAGTCTGGAAAAAATACTGCATAACAACCAAGCGGATTCCTATTTTGAAAAAATTACGGCGAGAGGTTATTTTCTTGGCCTGCTCGGAGAGCTTCTTCCCGCCATGACACTGTCTCAGAAAAGCTCCAGCCATGACAGCATTAAAAGTATTCTGACCTATTGCTCTGACAAATATCTGGAGCCTTTAAGTCTGGATACGCTGGCAGAGGATCTGCATCTGAATAAGTATTATATTTCCCATATATTTAAGGAGCGCATGGGAATCAGTTTCACGGATTTCATAAACGCCCTGCGGGTGGAGCACGCCTGCAGCCTTTTGGAAGAGCACTCCGATATGACGGAAATCGCTTTTTCCTCCGGTTTTTCATCGATCCGAACCTTTAACCGCGCTTTTGCCAAAAGCATGGGGATGCCGCCCAGGGAATATCTGAAAGCGAGAGAGGCCCAGACAGGTTTCCTATAGCATAAAAGAGCGCCCGCGGTCTGTTCATCCGTCGGTGCTCTTTTTTCTTAATTTATTCTTTTAGCCTTCTGTTCCGTACACTTCAATCTGTGTCAGTGCCGGAAACGGGGACGGATCTTCCGCTTTGATCAGCTTATCCACCGTAATCCAGCTGATTTTCTTTTTTTCAAAGGTGCAGACATGACCTTTATCGCTTTTTTCCATCGGAAAGTCAATGGCGCTTCCATCGGAAAAGGTAAAGGTTGCCTGTGTCCACCAGCTGTCGTGTGGAAAATCCGCTCTGGTGACCAGGACGATTTTGTCCACTTCTACTTCCCGTCCAAATTCCAGTGTCAGACATGCATTGGGATCGCGATTAATTCCCCAGGAGGCATAGGGCCATGCACCGTGAGAACGGTTTTCTTTCACGCCGTCGATGGCGTTGTGGGCCGCAAAAACAGATTCTCCCCTGGTTTCCACATTTGCGGATGCATGGGGATAGCAGTGGGTATCTCCATGCTGGTCCAGCGGATTGAAAGCCAGATTGCGGTATGCTTTCACTTCCTCGGCATCAGCCAAACGGGCATACAGATAATGCTTTTTACCGGAAAATACCTTGGGAGAATAACATATTTTCTTTTCACCGAACGGAATGTGATAGCTCAGGCTTTTTTCTGTGATATATACGAGTGCGCTGCCCAGGGCATCATCCACCTGCCATACCAGATGAATATTTTTTTCGGAAGATTCCAGAATAATCCTGTCTCCTTCCTTATATTCATCCGAAAAAACAAGATGTGTTTCATCCATCCCCCGGTTTACTGCTGCTGTGGAGCCGTCAGCACGAATGATTTTTAACGTCAGTTCTGCCATAATATCCCTTCTTTACTGCGGCTGTTTGCCGATGTATGCCAGAATACCGCCGTCAACGTAAAGGATATGTCCATTTACGAAATTGGAAGCATCTGATGCCAGAAATACTGCGGGTCCCTGTAAATCTTTCGTCTCTCCCCATCTTGCGGCCGGAGTCTTTGCGATAATGAACTGGTCGAAGGGATGTCTGCTGCCATCAGCCTGCAGCTCGCGCAGCGGTGCAGTCTGGGGAGTGGCAATGTAACCGGGTCCGATACCGTTGCACTGAATGTTATATTCGCCGTATTCGGAACAGATATTCTTTGTCAGCATTTTTAAGCCGCCCTTTGCTGCTGCATATGCGGATACGGTTTCACGGCCCAGTTCACTCATCATGGAGCAGATGTTGATGATCTTTCCGTGACCTTTTTTGATCATGGAAGGAATCACTGCTTTTGCCATAATAAAAGGGGCATTCAGGTCAACATCAATTACCTGACGGAACTGTTCTGCGGTCATTTCGCACATGGGAATTCTTTTGATAATACCTGCATTGTTCACCAGAATATCGATCACGCCTACTTCTTTTTCGATGGCTGCAATCAGATTGTTAACCGCTTCTTCATCACAAACGTTGCAGACATAGCCATGCGCATCGATGCCTGCCTCTTTATAGGATGCCAGCCCCTTGTCCACCAGCTCCTGATTGATGTCGTTAAAGCAGATTGTTGCTCCTGCAGCCGCATATGCCTTTGCAATCGCCATGCCGATGCCGTAGGAAGCGCCTGTAATCAGCGCAATTTTTCCTTCCAGTGAAAAATTTTTCATATCAAATTCCATTCTTTTTTCCTCCAGTTTTACCGCTGCCTGCACAGCAGCCTTATAAATCCAAATATGTACCGGTTACATCAGCTCTGTGTTCTTCACAGCGTCCATATCGCCGAATTCCTGATTTTCTCCGACCATTCCCCAGATGAAGGTGTAAGCCTGAGAGCCGCTGCCTGCGTGAATGGACCAGCTGGGACAGATCACTGCTTCTTCGTTTCTCATCACGATGTGTCTGGTTTCTGTGGGCTCGCCCATATAATGCATTACGAATGCATCTTCAGGCATGTCAAAGTACAGATATACTTCCATTCTTCTGTCATGGGTGTGGCAGGGCATTGTGTTCCATACACTTCCGGGCTTTAATGCAGTCATACCCATCACCAGCTGACAGCTTTCTACCTGACCGGGAAGGATGTACTTGTTGATCACGCGATCGTTGGATTCTTCCAGAGAGCCCAATGCCACTTTATTTTCATCTTTAATAATGACAACACCGTCCCCGGGAGTTCCTTCTCTCTTGATCAGTACAGTGGGGTAAGTTTTGTGGGCAGGCGCACTGTTTAAATAAAATTTTGCCGGATTGGAAACATCTGCGCTCTTAAAGGAAATATCTCTGGATCCCATGCCGATGTACATACCGTTCTTATGCTCCACCACGTATTCTCTGCCGTCTACGGTCACGATTCCGTCACCGCCGATGTTAATCAGTCCCAGTTCCCTTCTCTGCAAAAAGTATTCTGCCCTAAGCTCATCGCCTGCTGTGAGCTTCAGCTCCTGATTGACCGGAGTTGCTGCGCCGGTGATAATTCTGTCTATGTGGCTGTAAACCAGTTTGATTTCATCCGCTGCAAACAGATTCTGAATCAGGAACTCTTCTCTGAGTCTCTTTGTGTCATAATGTTTCACGTCCCTGGGTGATGATGCGGTTCTTAATTCCATTGTGTAACCTCCTTGAAAGTGAATGTTTGATTCCAACATCAATGTTTTTTGTTACTATCAGTATATCAGCGATGAATTGCAATTTTCTTGTGTTTTATTCGCAGAAAACTTGTTTTTTTTGAACAAATAATCTATACTTCTGCTGTACACAAATGTTTTAATCTGCGCTGTACCATACTTTCCCAAAACGAGGTTCCAACATGAAAGAGCATTCTTCCTGCCATCAGGCGATCCAGTCCTGTCTGGATACCAAATCCTTCGCCATCGCTCATTTGTACAGCGATGAAAAACCGATGTCCATGCACATCCATGACAGCTATGAAATTTATTTTTCCATTTCCGGTGGAAAGCAGTTTCTGATTGACAACCGCTTCTACGACATCCGGCCCGGAGATATTTTTTTCATTAATCAGTTTGAAAGTCACTACCTGACACAAATCGATCAGCAGGTTCACGAGCGTATTTTGCTTTCCATTTATCCGGATTTTTTAAAAAACTTATCCACACCAAAAACAGATCTGGATTATTGCTTTCACCTGCGCAGCATTCCTTCTCCGCACAGAGTCAGACTTACGGAAGAGGAACAGAAGCGTTTCGTCTATTTCATTCACCGGTTGAGCTCTGCATCGGGGTATGGTGCCGATATTACGGAAAGAGCTGTTTTTTCCGAACTCATGGTTTTTTTAAACAAAGCATTTCACAACCACGGAGAAACCGATGCGAAGCTAGAGGAAACCGAACACTCCTATCACGGTCAGGTGGACGAAATTCTGTCCTATATCAATCAAAACATTGCAAAACCGCTCACCATTGAGGATCTCTCCGGTCATTTTTACCTAAGTTCCTCTTACCTGTGCCGGATTTTCAAATCCACTACCGGAATGACCATCAATAAGTACATCACAGCGAAGCGAATTACCCTCTCCAAGGCTCTGCTTGCCGAAGGCCTGTCCGTCAGTGAAACCTGCGAAAAATGCGGGTTTAACGACTATTCCAATTTTTTAAAAGCCTTCACAAAGGCGGTTGGGATTTCGCCGAAAAAATATGCGCAGTTTAATTCCTGAAATAACATGTGATCCGGGAGCTGATTCAACATCTGTAATACCGAATGTAAAAAGCAGTAAATCTTTTATCCGATTTACTGCTTTTCTTTCCCGTCGGTGCACCAACGCTATTCATGAAAGATACAAAACATAATCCTGCATTTCCTTTATAAATCCGGCCGATTTCAGCAGTTCCCCCGCCCAGGCCGGATATTCCTTCACCACAAGCCGTTTCTGTCCCGGAAACAGTCTGCGCTCCCGAAAAGCATTCACCAGTTCTGCCAGTCCCTCTTCCATACAGTCCTTTTCAAAGATTCGAAGCAGTTTTCCTTTCCGCTCCAGCAAAGCTGCCACTTTTCCTGCTTTCAGGCAAACCGCGGTTGCAGGAATCGTCACAAAATCCCGATTTGTTTCATGGTTTAACGCTTTTCCCCAAATGCAGGCCGGATCCGTTGCATGCAGCCAGATCGCGTCCTGCTGCGGCGCAGCCAGTGCCTGTGTCACATAGGCAAAATCCTCGTTTCTGATAAACTGTGCTCCTGACATTCCTTTAACAAAATATCCTCTGCGCACCTTTCCCACATACTCCCAGACCCGCAGAATTTCCAGCGCATCGCTCCAGGTCATTGTCTTTTGCACACCTGTATCCTGGTCAGTCTCTGTTTCCTGCCCGAAATATCCAGGCTCCGGCTTTTGGAAGGTTTCCTTGCATAAAATCAGCTGCCGAAAAAACTGCCTTTCCAGCCACTGCTCCTTTGTTTTTTTGCTTAACGGCCGCACCAGATCCCAGCGTCCTGCCGACATCGCCTGCACTCTGGCATTGACACGCTGCCGCGCCGTAGTCTTTGCAAGCTTCTCACGATTCAGCCACTGACGCACCGGCACAAAGCTGTCTGCACAAACCAGTCCTTTCTCTGCCAGGCCAAGCAGAGACATCTGCACATCCATCGGCGTGTGTACTGCTGCATTTTCCAAAGCTCGTGAAAGCTGTCTGGCAAAGGCCGCTCCCCGCTTTTGCAGCTGCTCATATAAAATTTTTTCTGCATCGTCCAGCTCCGATACGACTTCTGTTTCGGATTCCTTCAGCCCATCCCAGTCCACATCTTCACTTTTTTCAAAACGAAGATTTCCGTCCGACTGAAGCTGCCAGAAAAAATCTCCCTCTGCAAGCAGACTGTCCAGCAGCGCTTCCCGATAGCCCTTCACCCTGGCAGGCAGCAAAACGCCTTCCCACATATCCGCCGGATATGGCGTTTGGCAAAACTGTTCGATACACGCTTTTACCTGTGCCGCCGGAGAAGCTGCGATCCGGACACGCTGAGCCATCAGCGCCGCGTAATGGGAGACAGGCTGCGTCACCACTGCGGTTCTGAGCTGCTTTATGGTTGCCCGCTGTGCCTGGCGATATCTTTTCTCATGAAAATAAACTCCCTCTGATTCCACCACCGCTGCGGCGCTCATCAGCTCCTCCAACACGGTCAACACATTGTCTTCACAGGCGGCATAGCGCTGGCAGATCTGTAAAAGATCTGCGCAGCCGCGATAATAGAGCATGCGGCGAAGGATGTGGGAGGCGGCCTCTTTTCCTTCTAAACAGGCTCTTTTCTCAAGAGCTTCACCCTCTGCACCGGCTGAATGAAAATTCTCATCTGACTCTGTCCCCATCCAATGCAGCCCTTTTTCATATTCTTCCTGCTGCTCTGCCGCAATCCAGAGACCGGGCTCGCAATACACAGCCTGTCCCCGACAGGCCAGCTCCTCCAGCCATTCTCCCAAAACCGGCAGTTCTCCTGCAATCAGATCTCCTTCCATCATCAAAAGGCTGTGCAGCTGCATTGCATTCTCGGGCAGCTTTCTGGCTTCCTGCTGCGCAAGCACCTCTGCCGAAGGTTTTAAGCCATCGATGGCTTTCAGTTCGTCATAAACAGCCTGTCGAATTCCCTGGGTTGACGGCGAATACTCATACATTTCAGCCGCTTCCGCCTGCCACTGCAGCGGCAATGACATGGGAGACGGTGTATCCACCCAGATCTCATGAACGCGGATTCCGCCGCTTCTGATGCCGGAAAGCAGCCACATAAGTCCATCGATATCCCACAGATCCTCCAGGCACTCCCTCCGGGTTTCTTCCATCAGCGGATGCCCCTTTTCATGGATCAGCCGCTCCAGCATTTCCGTACTGCGCAGGCGCTGCATCCAGAGCGGCTGTCTGCCGTTTCGTTTCATCCCCATCATCAGCGCTCTTGCCGCATTGTACCGAAACGTCATATGAAACAGCGGTGTCTGAGGCAGCACCGCTTCCAGCACTTCTGTGACGATATCTGCAGATATGGACTGCAAAATCCCCTCAGGCAGGATCTCCTCTCCATATGGATATAGTAAAATGCCATCTTCCTCATCCACGCAGCCAACGTTGATATGGTATTTTTCCTGCACCACATGGCGAGCCAGTATCGCCAGCGGCGCATTGATCCGCCGTCCGAACAGAGCATGAATCATCACCTGATGACTCCCGTTTCCATCACAAAAATGCTCGGCTATGATGGTTTTATCATCAGGCAGGCAGCCCGTGACAGCAATCTGACGGCATAAGTAGCCCGCAGCATTTTCTGTGGCAGCCTGGTCCAGTCCCATGGACGCAAGCTTTTTGCAAAGTTCTGCCTTTCTGCTGATCAGTCCGGATGTATTTTCATAATATTCTTCCCGCTCTTCAATGCCGCCGTCTTTTTTTGCCAGCTGATCAAGCTGGGACAGCATTTTTCCAAAAGCGATGCTGGTATTTAAGCTCCGGCCTTTGAGATCACCATGCCAGAACGGAATTCTTGCGCTGTCCGCAGAGGCGGGTTCCACAAATACTGTATCCTTATCCTGTCCAATCATTCGCCACCCAAAGGACCCCAGCAAAAACCTGTCACCCACATGGGATTCAAAAACAAATTCTTCGTCCAGCTCCCCCACTTTTACGCCATCCGGCGTTTTGGCCGCATACAGCCCCTTGTCGGGAATGGTGCCTCCGGCCGCCACCGCCAGCATTCTGCTGTAAGAATCCGAATAGACCAGTTCATGAATCCGGTCATAAATGATGCGGGGACGCACGGGAATTTCCCGATTGTGCTCATAGTCGCCTGCAAGCATGGAAAGCAGCTTTTTTACGGTATTTTTATCCACTCCGTAAAAGGACCAGGCCCTTTTTGTCAGCAGAAGCACTTCGTCCACGGTGTAGGCAACGGCGGCAGATGCTCTGTGCACTGTTACATTTTCGTTGTACACATGCTCTGCTTCCTCTTTTACGCTCTCAGCCCCCGCCGCAGTAGCCGCCATGGACACCAGATGCTGCGCAAGCACATCCAGACACATTTTGGGCGGTCTTGCACTTTCCACATTTCCCTGCAGCGCAAGCGCTGCTGTCATGCCGCAGCTTAGCCCTTCCGGTGCGGTTCTCGGATACATATACATGACGCTGGTTCTGCCGGGATTGTGCCCTGCACGGCCCAAACGCTGCATGGCAGAAGAAACGGTGCGCGGACATCCGATCTGAATCACCTCATCGATTTCTCCCACATCGATGCCCAGCTCCATGGAGGAAGTTGCACACAAAAGCCGCAGCCTTCCTTCCCGAAGAGCCTCTTCCACCAAAAAACGCTGTTCTTTTGACAGACTGCCGTGGTGTACTCTGGCGAAATCCTCTCCGCCGATCTGATTCACATAATAAGCCAGTTTTTCTGCATACCTGCGGGCTTCCGAAAATGCGATCACGCTGCGGTTTTTCAGACATCTTTCATAGACCTTCCGGGCCAGTTCTTCCCAGACAGGATCCTTTTTGAGGCCTGAAGCAGGGGTATTTCCCACAACGGAAATCTCAATCTTTTTCTGCATCACAGGTGCCACAATTTCCACCGGATCCGGCGACAGCCAGCTTGCCGCCAGATCGAGCGGTTCGATGGTGGCCGAAAGGCCGATTCGCTGCAGATTTTTCCCGCAAAGCCGCTCCAGCCTTGCGATAGAAAAAAGAAGATGGGCACCTCTTTTGGTATCAATCAGGGCATGCAGTTCGTCAATCACCACTGCTCTGGCAGTTTTCAGCACTTTTTGACCGGAAGCAGAAGTCAGCATCAAAAACAGAGACTCCGGTGTGGTAATCAGAATATGAGGCGGATGCTTCACCATTTTCTGTCGGTCTTTTTGTAAAGTATCCCCTGTGCGGACAGCAACGCGGATCGCTTTTCCTGCATCTTTCATGCCTTCCAGCGGCCTGCGCAGATTCTCCCTAATATCGGCCGCCAGTGATTTTAAGGGTGAAATGTAAATCAGCTGCACCCCTTCCCGCAGTGTCTTTTCATTCGCCTGCCGCGCCAGCTGGTCAATAAATGTCAGAAAGGCCGACAAGGTCTTACCGGTACCGGTAGGCGCACTCACAAGCACGGACTTTCCCTCCATGATGGCAGGCCATGCGCTCTTTTGTACTTTGGTCGGTTCCCCCAGGGTTTGAGCAAACCACTGCGCTGTCGGTTTTGAAAATATATCAAGAACATTCAAAGACATAGAGCCCTCCTGTGATTGAAAGCATAGCCTCAAAAGCTGCTTTACGAAAATGCCCCGGCCATTGTCTGACCGGGGCTTATGCACACACTTTTGTGGCTGTGCCGGTGTAAACTTTTGCCTCCGGCATCCACATTTATAATAAACTGCTCAATATCACATTTCTCAGCTTTCTTGTCAGCTTCCAGGTTCCGGCATCTTTTTTCTGCATGCCAAACAGTATGGTCAGCTTTTCTTCAGGGAAATTTGCAAAATAACAGCCCAGCCAGCCATCCCAGCCGTATTCTCCCTCTTTTGCAATTCCACAGCTCTGACCGGGTATTTTGCAAACCCGCATCAGATTTCCATAGCTGTAGCCGGACAGCCCAATCCAGTTGTCAAAGGAAGCCTGCTGAGGCAGCATCAGCTGTCCCCCTGTCATATATTTTACCGTTTCCGGCTGTAAAATGCGGATTCCCTTCCATTCCCCGCCGTTGTGCAGCATTCGTGCAAAGTTCCTATAATCATCCAGCGTCGAAGCAAGGCCTGCGCCGCCCGCTTCAAAAGCGGGAGGCTGATCCATTTGATTACGAATCGCAAGATGGTTGCCGTTATAACGAATCAGTGATTTTTTTCCGTTCTCATCCCGCACCGTTTCATAAACGGAAGCCAGTCGATTCTGTTTTTGAGCAGGTACCCAGAATGCAGTATCCGTCATTTCCAGCGGTCCGAACAGCTCCTTTTGTAAAAAATCACCGAATTTCATTCCGGAAACCGTCTCTATCACTGCGCCCAGCACATCAGCGGACGTTCCATACTGCCAGGAGGTGCCCGGTTCAAAAGAAAGAGGGCATTTTGCAAGCGCATTTGCAATTTCCACTGTTGTCATGGGATTGTCAGTATACAGCCGTCGGTCCGCTTCTTCAAATACAATCCCGGTCTCTCTTCCCACTGCAGAATTGGCATCCGGATAAGCCAAACCTGATGTCATCTGTAAAAGATCATGTACCCGCAGCGGACGCGTACAGGGCTTAACCACACCGTTCTCAACATATTTGGGCTGTGCAAAAGCCGGCAGAATGTCAGATACAGCCTGTCCCAAATCCAGTTCTCCGCGCTCCATTAAAATCATGGCGCCCGCTGCCGTCACGGGTTTACTCTGAGAATAGAGCCTAAAGATGGTATTTCTTTCGATCGGTTTGTTTTTCTCCCGATCCGCCATGCCGGCTTCGCAGTAGCAGATTTCCTGCCCATCCTTCTCCACCAGTAGATTCATCCCTGCCACGTCATTTTCTTCGATCGCCTGTTCTATTACATTCAAAAGCCGCTTCGATAACTCCATGGAATTTTCCTTCCTTCACCACACCGTTTTTTATTTTCAGTATGGCATATTTCGGCAGCATGGTCAATTTATTTTCTCATTTTCTCTCTTATTCAGCAGTCCAAAACGCCTCATCACTCCGTGTACTTATTGTAAATTTCCACATGGTCATAAATGCAGCGCCAGGAGCTGTGGGAATTTGCGGTCACACAAATATATCGGCCGCCGTCCAGTGTCTCCTCATAGCTTGCCGCACAGTTTCCGGACTGATTCACAAATCCGGTCTTTGCGCACAGCACCTCTCCCGGTGTCTCCTTGTCCTCAATCCGGCGCAGAAACCAGTTGGAAATCGTGATGCCTTCCGGATGCTGCACGGTAGGTGTTGTTGTGTAAGTATGAGCTGACAGAACCTCTTTGCACAGATCATTCTCAATGGCCGCCTCCAGAATCACCGCCATATCATATACACTGCAATAATGGTCTTCGTCATAAAGTCCTACGCAGTTGGTAAAATGTGCCGTATCGGAAATGCCCAGCTCTTTGAGCTTTTCATTCATCAGATCCACAAATCCTTCCAGAGATCCTGACACATACATGGCAAGTCCTGCTGCTGCATCCGCCCCGGAAGGCAGAATGGTTCCGTAGAGCAAATCTTTCACGGTCACGATCTCTCCATCATCAAAGCCCACCGCACTGCAGTCATTGGAATAGGAATAGTCCGTAATTTCTCTGGTAATGGTAAAAGTATCCTCCAGATCGGTCACATGCTCTGCAGCCACCAGCAGGGTAAGAATCTTTGTCATGGATGCCGGACTGATAATCTCTTTGGCATCCTTCTGCGCAATGATCTCCTTTGTGTCCACATCAATTAAAACCACATAGGAACTGATCACATTCTCGTCCACCACTGTAACAGTATTTTCCGTGGTTTCTGCTGAAAACAACGTCGGCACAGCCTCCGCCATTTCATTTTCATCTTTGGCGACATCCTGCTGCACCTTTTCTCCGGCCCCCATTGCCTCTGTAAAAGCTTCCTGGGAATCCATGTCTTCGTTATTCTCTGTTATATCTGCGGTTTCGGAATCCGAAGCTTCTGCATGATCCAATTCTGAAGCTTCGCCTGCCAAAGCCTTGCTGCCGTCTGTCATTTCCGCTTCCGCCACCAGTGTCTCTCTGGAGGTCTTTTCACTGTCTTTTCCAACCGCAAAGACGATTCCGATCACCAGACCGGTTACCACAACCAGCACAGCTGCAGCTGCACCAATATATTTTTTCAGATTTTTACGGAAACGCTGCTGCCTTTCTTTCTCCCGTTTCATTTCGGCAATCCGCTTCGCCTTCCGTTCTCTGCGCTGTTGTTCCTCTATATCAATTAACTGATCTTCCATTTCACACCTCTTATTGCGCAACAGCTTCGCCATTTCTAAAATGCCATACAAGATGGGCATGGGAAACTGTTACCCTTTTGAAAAATATACCATTTTATATAGTATTATCAAAAACACCGGCCGTCAATACAAAAAAAGCCGTACCGGAAACAAGAAAATCCATTTTCACAACTATTTTTCACCTGTATACTGAAAGTAATACACAACTGTTTGATTTTTCACGGTTACAGCAATTCATACAACCAGAAAAGGAGTGCCTGACAACATGAAAATGCTATGGAAACTAACCAGAGAAGCTGCCCGATATAAAGGGCTGTACATATTCGCCATTCTCTCGACCCTCTGCCTGACCGGAGTCAATCTGGCAGCGCCCAAGGTATTATCCGCCATGACCGGCATTGTAGAAGATGGTATGGAAGACACGTCGTTCTTGGCCATCACCCGTCTGGCATTGATTCTTCTTATCCTTTATCTGCTGCGCATTGTTTTCCGCTTTTTAAGCAATTATCTTGCACACAAAGCAGCCTGGTATCTGGTGGGGGACCTGCGAAGCAGATTATACGATAAGCTCCAGAGTCTGGATCTGGGATTTTTTCATGATAAGCAGACCGGCGATCTGATGAGCCGCATTGTCAATGACACCAGAGATTTCGAACTGTTATACGCGCATATGATTCCGGAAATGATCACCAATGTCGTGACGTTTCTGGGTGTTTTGGTCATTTTGCTATCCATCAACTGGAAACTGGCTCTGATCACCTGTTTCCCTATTCCTCTGATTTTGTTTTCCGGAGTGGTTTTTTCCAAAAAAGTGCGTCCCTTTTTCAAAGCGTCCCAGAAATGTATGGGCGAGCTGAATGCCAAGCTGCAGGACAGTCTCTCCGGCCTGCATGAAATTCAGTCCTTTGGACAGGAAGCTTATGAAAGCGAACAGATCCGCGAAAAGAACTTTGAGCAGGTTCGTGCCATGCTGCGGGCCCTGAAGGCAAGCGGAATCTTCCATCCAAGCGTGGAATTTCTCTCTTCCATCGGCACCGTGCTCGTGGTATTTTTTGGCGGCTATCTTGCATATAAAGGGCAGCTTTCCGTGGCGGATATTGTTGCTTTCATGCTGTATCTTTCCCTTTTTTATACGCCCATATCCGGACTTGCGAACCTGCTGGAAAATCTGCAGCAATCCCTTGCCGGTGCGGAACGTGTCACGCTGATTCTTGACACCCCTTCCGCCATCCAGGACGCAGAGAACGCACAGGATTTGGGCCGTGCAGAAGGCTCCATCACTTTTGAAAACGTCAGCTTCCATTACAGCAATCAGATTCCGGTGCTGAAAAACATTTCCTTTTCCTGTAAGCCTGGCATGATGGTAGCGCTGGTGGGTCCTACCGGCGTCGGAAAAACCACCATGACCCAGCTGATCTCCCGCTTTTACGATCCCATCGAAGGAAAAATCCTCATCGATGGCAAGGACATCAAAGGCCTGACACTGGAAAGTCTGCGTCACAATATCTCTCCCGTTTTGCAGGACACTTTCCTGTTCAACGGTACAATTGCAGAAAACATCGGCTATGCAAAGCCCGATGCCTCCCTGGGGGAAATCGTGGAAGCCGCAAAAGCGGCCAACATCCACGAGGACATTCTGCACATGCCCGAGCAGTATAAAACCAAAGTCGGTGAACGCGGTCTGCGCCTCTCCGGCGGTCAGAAACAACGGGTTGCCATCGCCCGGGCTATCCTGCGCCAGTCTCCCATCATCGTTTTGGATGAAGCCACCGCTTCCGTAGATGTGGAGACCGAACGCCAGATTCAGAAAGCCATCAGCCAGATTGCCGGAAAGCGCACCATTGTGGCAATTGCCCACCGCCTTTCCACCATCCGCAATGCGGATCTGATTCTCGTCATTTCCGAAGGGGAAATCGTTGAGCACGGCAATCATGAGAAACTGATGAAAAATAAGGGGATTTATTATAGAATGCAGATTGCGCAGCAGACACAGACAGAGAATATCTGAAAAAAACTGCGTTCGCCGGACGCTCTGTATTAAAAGGCGGGTCTTCCTATGGAAAGAGCTGTTGCAGAATAGTTGAGAAAATCAGCTATTCTGCAACAGCCCCTGATTAAAGACGGCAGCATCGTTTTTCTGAACCAGCCCCCCAGTTCCTTTTTGTCGCTTATGAACTTTTGAAAAAAACGATATCACCGTGGTGACCAACAACATCGAAATCGTTGTGCTTTTATCCCAGTCTGAAATCGAAGTGATCTCCTCGGGCGGACATTTGAGCCGTTCCAACCGACAGTCAAAATAAGGCAGATCCCAAAGATCATCGCTCTGACCTTTCTTTCGAACCTTCAATCTTTGCCCCGATCCGACTCTCTGTATTTTTTCGGCGTTACACCGGTTGCCTTCTGAAAGTTCCGGTAAAAAGTATTGTGTGACGCAAAACCTGTCAGTTCCGCGATTTTTTCATTGCTGTAATCCGTGTTCGTCAAATATTCCTTTGCCTTCGCGATTCGAATATCCATCAGATATTCAATGAAGGTTTTTCCCGTCTGTTCCCGTATGAACTGATAAAGATATTTCTCGGAAATTCCCATTTCGCTGCTGACAGTACAGGCGGACATCGCGCTGTCCGAGTAATTTTGATTCATGTACTCAATGATGTTGTCACGCAAAGTTTCATTATTGCTCTTTTTCTTTTTTCCGATGTAATCACACATATCGTCCACAGCCGTCAAAAATGCCTCACACATTTCCTCATAATTCATGGATCCGGAAAACGGCGGCAGAACCATATCGATTCCATCCTCGTTCCATCGCCGAAACTGCAGCCCGGATGAGTAGAATACATTTTTCATGGAATAGTAAATCTGCTCTTTCTGCACTTCATAGAAAAAAGGCATTTTCCGGAAAGAATACTGCAGCCTGTGAATTTCTTCCTGCGCCTTATCCCGCTGTCCAAACAAAAGCATGGAATAAAAACGCTGCAAAAAATCAATGCTCACCAGATTCTCACCGGAAGCCGTGGCATGCACATCATAAACTTCCACCCGGTTTTCATTTTCATACAGATACTGCGCCTGCACTATCTGATCCGCCTGCCGGCAACAACGCCCGGTGTTGGCCAGATCGCTGCCCACAGAGCTTAAGCCCACATGCAGAACCGCTTCATACCGCTCCGTAATGTCCGGAAGAACGCACTTGAAAAGATCCCTGGGGCCGCCTGTATTGGGCTGTTGCTGCGGCAAAAGCTCAAAGAGAAATAATTCATCCGAAATTCCTCTGTGCACGTTGATGATTTGTGCTTCAAAAGTCTCTCCCATTTGCTGCTTTAAGTCGAGAATCAGCTCTTCATAAGTCCCTTTTTCCTGCTGCAAAACACGAAGCACCGCAATGCAGTAAAACTCCGGCACACGTTCAAAAATTCTGTCAATAAATTCCCGCTCCTCTTCCAGAGAAAATCCGGCTGTCAGAAGCTGTTCCAGACGAATCGCATCATTTCGCCGTCTCAGTTCTTCTGCCCGCAGCCGATAGTAGTCTCCTGAACGCTTCAGCCTGTCCACCTTATCGGCCAGAATGCTGAACTCATTCATTTGTGCCACACTCTCTATGTACCCCGTTTCCTGGGATTCATATTCCTCGCCCAAAGGTTCGCTTTCCTCCGGAAAAATGCGATACACTTTCTGAAATCCTCTCGTGCTCCTCAGGGTAAAAAACAGAGTCAGTCCCACAACCGCCGCAATTCCAAACCCCATATAGACCATCAAAAGATTATAAGCAGGCCGCATCATTTCCCGAATTCCCGACATGGAAATTCCTGTTGTAATTTTCCATCCAATTTCATGATTTTCATTCACCAGGACATGATAGCCTTCTCTCTGCATGCTCTTTTTATCGCCTTCTGTCACGACCTCCGGAACATTTCCGTATTCTAAAAGCCCGGTTCCCATGGAATCTTCAATCCGCAAAAAAACATCTCCGTAGCCGCTGGAGTACAGATAATGATGAAGCATTGTGTCCCTGTCAATCACGAAACAGAACAAATAATCCGGGTTCAGATAAACCGCGCCGGAACTCACAAGATAAAGCACCGGATTTTTCAGCGCCTTCGTTTTCCCGTCAGCCGTATAAGTAAGGCTGTCAAGCGGAAAATAAAGCTGCCCGTTCTGGTAGGAAGCAAACAAGGCCTCCCGCACATTCTCTGCGGTGCTCAACTCAAATCCTTCCCGCTCCATGTACAGAAAAGTTCCATAGTAGCTGTCATCAAAATTCAAGCTCACCTGGCTGGTGGAAATATAGGCATTATTCCTGTTCATGAGAACAAAGGCATAGGTGAAGTCGGATACACTTCCGATGGTATAGAGCGTTTTATAGGATTGTTTTAAACGTGTCACCTCGCTGTTCAAATATTCCTGTGTCTTATTGACAACAGATGTAAAATCCGCGCTCTGTTCCAGTGCGATATCCGCCATGCCCATTCTGGAAAGCATTGCCTCCATCTGCGCATTGCCTTCTTTTTGCCTGCTTTCAAACTGAATAATCACATCATTTTTCAGATTGTTTGCCACTGTATGATACATGAGAATACTGCTCATAAAAGCGATCAGAAAGGCCGTCAGATACGTGGCGAAATAACGGATTCCCATTTTGCGGTTCTTCATGTGCTCTCTTTCTCCCTCCCGATATTTTCCGGCTCCTTTTTGTAACTGTTTTCGCGCTCTGTCAACGTAGCGCCCGGAACATTTACCTTTATCATACCATTTTACCAGTATCTAAGCCAGTCATCTTTCAAAAGTCGCGGGATCGCCTCCACATAAAAATAATCCCCAAAAACTGTGCAGCAGCTTCCGATCTCCCTGTGATACAGGCTCTCTTTTAAAATGCCCGCATGATCCGGATCCTGCAGAAAATAGTTTAAATACAGACTGCGGACAATGGAAGCCGCCGTTTCCTCATAATATTCCCGCTTTTGCTCCACATGTTTTGAAAGCTCCAGCAGGCCGCAGGCCAAAATAGAGGCTGCGGAAGTATCCCGGATATCGGGAATATCGTCTGTGAAGTAGTTCTCTATCCAACGACATAACAGCTTTCCTCCTGAACCCCTTTTTTCACATGCAGCGATTTTCTTCCGTCTTCCTGCCAGACAGATACCAGGCAGTCCATGCTCGTTCGGAAAATTATTTTGTTGCTTTTGGCATCTGTCAGCGCATCCAGCTTCACCATGGAACCAAACACCGGATTTTCTGAAACCTTCAGTAAACTTCCGTTCACCATTGCTGCGCATTCCAGCTTATGACCGGAGCTTTCTCTTCGGTACACGATTGACGCATCCGTATACAGTTCTTCTGTGATCAGCCAGGTATTCACATGCATATCCCGACCGTCAGCATGCAAATTAAACAGCACTTTTTCAGTCTGTTCATTTTCCAGAATCAGTTCCAGATAATCTTCGCCGACAAAAAGCCTGGGCTCAATCTCGGGTTTGTATCCGGTTCTGCCGACTAATATGATCTGTTTTGCCCTGTTGTCCTTTGTATAAAATGCCGCACTTCTTTCCTTCGTGGCAAATTTACACTGCAACACCTTTCCCTTTGGCGGGTCCTGCGCCAGCAGCTTTTTTCTGTCGGGATCCGCTGCCCCCCATTTTCCAATCCCTTTATGGTCACGCAGCCCTTCATGAACGGAACAGGATTTTTCACTGGGATACATGTGATACAGAAGCGTTTCCGCTTCATCGTCCCTGATCATAACCGCATTTCCGCACATTTCCGGCGTGCCCTGAATATGCAGAAGCTGGCTGATCTCAGCATCCTGCCAGGTTTCGATGTCATCAATCAGAACCGTCCAGTCCTTTAGCAAAACCACGTGCCGGTACAATCTGTAACAGGAATCGGCATAAGGTCCTGTGCAGTCAGCCAGAAGATACTGAAATCCGCTTTCTTCTGCATTGAAGCTGTCCGGAATCGTTCCGTGAAATTTCGTTCCCGCATATAGATTTTCATTGCTGACGCCCTTTTGATTCACCAGAATCACGTTATGAGCCCAGGGACACACATAATAGTCTTGATAAGCTGCTCTGCTGTATTCACAACAGCCGCTGTCCACTATGACCGCATGTCCCCCGTCTCCCAGGATGAAGGTTCCCGCGTCTTCATGGTTATGGTTCCAGCTCTCCCCGGTTTTGATCGCAAAAAAGCGGTCATTCTTCCCATATCCGGTTCGAACCACAGCATAGCCGCTGTCAGGATATACGGCGAATGTGGGGGCCGGATCCTGTCTGGGCACTTTTGCTTTTTTACCGATCATGTAAAACAGCATATCTTCATATTGGTTCGGACCGTAAGTCATCTGCTCATGCCACTGCAGCATGTCCCCCCGTTCCAATCGTTCCGCCAGATAATAAAGCACGTGCTGATGTTCCGTCACAAACGGAAGGGAATCACCGAAATTTGCCATTCTCAGGCCGTCCTTCGTAAAGTACATAAACGCCCGGTACACATCGGGAAAGCCCCTGAGATACTCCGCTTCAAACAGATCCCCTTTTCCGGTTTCCAGGCGGTAAAAAGTTTCCATCATGCTGTAGGTGCTCAGACCATAGGTCAGATAGCCAATAAATTCAATATAGTCTCCCGATGATAAAAAAGAGGGCTTTTTATTCTGCAGCACATTGCCGGGATACCGGAACCATTCCCGCATCCCTTCCACGATCAGATCAAAATATCCCTGACACCGGTCATCCAGCTCCTTAAGCGCCCATGCGGCAACACCTGCACCACATATGATTACCATCCACCAGTTATGCCCCATGGAATCTAACGCATGCTCATGCTTGACCGGATCCAGCCAGCCATTCACACAAGGCTCTATTCCCACCCGGATAATGTCCTCTGCAATTTTTTTCTTTTCCTCCTGTCCCATCACCGATTCACACATGGCGAAAATAATCGCCGTTTTTGCGCTCAGGCTGCCGGTGCTTAAGTCCGCGCCGTAAATCTGTCTGCCTCTCCAGCCCCTGGCCCAGCTGTCGGCACCGGTGACAAGTTTCAGCATCCGCACGGCCTGTCTTAAATATTTTTCCCTGTGCTGTAGTTCCACATAGGAAAGCAGGCCGAACCGGCAGCCAAGGTCGCAGGCTTCTTCCGTCAGATCCCCGAAGGGATCATAATCCCTGTCGGGAGCATCCATCTGGATCGCCAGCGCATCCGCAAAATTTTTCTCCAGTTCCTCCAGTTTTTCATCCTTGTAATCCTTCGCATCGCCGCAGTATTTTTCCCAGCACATTTTAAAAATGGAATCCCTGTCCAGATTCTGCGCAAATTCCTGTGCCAGTATATCAAGCTTCAGCATCCTGCCACCTCCCGTAAAAATCCGTTATTCATATCATCCTTTTACCGATCCAATCATTACGCCCTTTACGAAATATTTCTGAATAAAGGGATAGATGATCAAAACAGGAATCGTGCTGACCACAATCAGCGCATACTTCATAACACCAGCAATTCTTGTGATTTTATCCTGCAGTTCCGGATCCATAATGGTGGACGGATCGATCTGGCTCTGCACCAAAATGCTCTTTAAAAAGATGGTCAGCGGATATAAATCCTGATTGGTCAGATAAATCATGGGACTAAAATAGCTGTTCCAGTGTGAAACAACATAGTACAGAACCTGTACCGCAATGGCCGATTTCGCCAACGGAAGCACAATTCTGATCAAATACTGAATATCGGAACATCCGTCAATCTGCGAAGCATCCAGAAGATCTCCCGGAATACTGTTCTGGAAAAATGTCTTACAGATGATCATGTTGTATACATTGATTGCACCGGGGATCAGAATACACCAGACGGTATTCAGGATGTGCAGCTTCTTAATCAAAATGTAAGATGTAATAATTCCACCGCTGAAAAACATGGTAAAGGTATAAATCAGCATGATGGCATCTCTTCCGGGCAAATCATTTCTGGACAGACAATAGGCAGCCGCAACCGTCATGATGATATTGATTGCGGTTCCCATTATTGTATAGAACAGGGAATTTCGAAAGCCGACCCACACCTGACCATAACTGAACACTGTCCTATAACCATCCAGGCTGAAATCTACAGGAAACAACACCACTCTTCCTGCCTGAACTGCATCTCCAGAAGAAAAGGATGCACTCAATACATAAATGCACGGATAAAGCACAACAATAAAAAATATGGTCATCAATACATAGGTCACAGAATAGAAAATTTTATCTTCGCGACTCAAATTTTTAAATTTATGTTTCATATCTCATTCCTCCAGCTTCTGCCCGACATCAAAAAATGCCGTTTCCGCTCAGCTTTTTGCTAAGCCAGTTCGTAATCATCAAAAGGGTGAAATTAATTACGGAATTGAACATGTCGATTGCTGTTGAAAGAGAAAAATCATTTGTTCCGCTGGCCAGACCAATCTTATAAACGTAAGTGGAAATCACTTCGCTGTACTTGATATTGAGATTGTTCTGCATCAGGAATACTTTCTCAAATCCCACATTCATGATGCTCCCCGCAGATAAAATCAACAGAATACTCGCTGTCGGGAGGATACTTGGAAGATCAATATGGATGATTCTCTGGAATCGGCTTGCTCCATCGATCTCCGCCGCCTCATAAAGAGACTGGTCAACGCTTGCCAAAGCAGCTATATAAATAATGGCATCATAGCCCGTATTCTGCCAGACTCCTGACCATACATAAGTATGCCGAAAGGCTTCCGCATTACCCAAAATGTTGGGGGCAATCCCCCCGGTGATCATGCTATACAGAGTTCCCCAGAGCCCGGTTCTGTTATTAAGTACCTGAAACAGAATCCCCACCATAACAACCGTTGAAATGAAATGGGGCATATAGGTAACCGACTGAATAATTTTTTTATACCCTGTTCCCCGCATCGCATTTAAGCCCAGCGCAAAAATGATCGGGAACGGAAAAGCCACCAATAGTCCATACAAAGAAACTGTCAGTGTGTTAATCATTACAGTTGAAAATTTATAGGAAGTCATAAACTTTTTAAAGTTTTCCAATCCTGCCCAGGGACTTCCGAAAATTCCATCCTTGAAATTATAATCTTTAAATGCAATCACCAGGCCGCCCATGGGAACATAAGAAAAAATAACAATATACAGAATAGGAAGCAGCAGAAGCAAATACAGCTGCCATCGGTTCCCGACTCTCTTTAATAATCTCTTTCTCTCTGCTTTTTTTAATTCTTTTTTTATCATTTCACGTCTCCATTCTGTATCCTATTTCGCTGAAAAAAAATGGCTATCGCGCCGCATACAGCGCGATAGCCGACCAACAGGCGTTTATTCCGCAGTTGTACGATCATAACTGGCCTGTGCAATAGCAATCCATTCTTCCAGACCCATGCTGTTTATTTCCGCAATATAATCATCCCATCCGTTGTCAAGATCTCTTGCGCCGGTGATGAACTCAGCCATTGTCTGTTCAACAAAAGAAGGAATATTGGCAACCGCATCCGTAATGACCTCACTTTCCTCTTCTGTATATTTCAACACCGGAAGTGCAGGTTCAGGACGTCTAGGGTAATACATATCAAATGTTTCGTCAGCAAGAGCTTCCGGATCGTCAGGGTCAAACTCTTCAATCAACGATGCATCTACAGTACTCATCTCTTCTTCCAGGCTCCGATATTCAGGATTGTTGTCTCTCCAGTTCCAGTTGTTCGGAGAAGCCCAATGATCAACTTCGGTCAAATCTACACGCGAAATGGAATCCACCATTCCTTTATAAACATAACCATTTGTGTACTGTCCACAGATTTCCGGATCATCTGTCCAATCCACTCCGTATTCGCCGCTGATCTTATCTTTCACTTTCTGACTGAAGAAGGCATCTCCGAGTTTCATTGCAAGCTCAACATCTTCACAGCCCCTGAATACAAAGAACGCCTGCCAGGAAGAAGAGAACGCGTATGGAGTGTACTGAACTCCTTCAGGGCCAATCAGAGGATCAATGATCTGCAGATCAAGAAAGTTCTGCTTTTTATTACCGTCCGCATCATTCTCATATCTTGACAAAGAACCAAAGGATACAAAACCGACTATGTTAGGCTCTGCATTTACAGTTGCCCTGAACTGTGAATCATCATCCGTAAAAATGGAAGGTGACAGAAGATTCTCTTCATACAGTTTACGCATATAACGCAGACCTTCTCTCCATTCCTCCTGTGTATAAGGAGCAATGACTGTCTTTCCGTCATCTGTATCCAGCATCAGACCTCCATTCTGGTTGTTGTTATTCCATGCAATAAAAGCATTCATCAAAGTTGCAAGCACGTTGTATCCATACACGCCACTCTGATATCCATAAACACCTATTTCATCCTGCTTGCCGTTTCCGTTAGGGTCTCCGTCTCTGAAAGCTACCAGAACATCGTACAGTTCATCTGTAGTTGTGGGAACTTCCAGTCCCAACGTATCCAACCAGGTTTTGTTAATGAATGTTCTGAAAGGGACTTCATTCCAGATATTTTGCTCATAATGTCCCAAACTGTAGATGTGTCCGTCAGCCATTGTGCTCGCCTCATTCATGAAATCCAGATCTTCCTGGGGAATGGAATTATAATTCGGCATAAGTTCCGCATCGTAAATATATTCTTCTATAGGAAGGAACAGCCCCTGTTTTCCATATTGTAAAATAGTTTCAATTGATAATGCACCGCCGGTAAATAATAAATCCGGCAAATCATCTCCGGCTGCCGCCATCAGGGATAGTTTAGACTGAAACTCACCCGGGTCTTCAGGCAGAAGGATAAATTCAATTTCTGCTCCGATTTCCTCTTCCAGCGCATTCGTAAAATGATTATCATCATAATCGGTAACATATGCACTCTGCTGAATCGCAACAACCAGCTTCTTTACGCCTTCACTTTCAGAACTGTCCGCATCCTCTGCCACTTCCTCCGAAACAGCAGCCACTTCCGTTGTCTCTTTTGCTTCCTCTGTACCTGAGCTTCCGCAGCCGCTCAGCGCAGAGGCAGCCATGGAGCCAGCCAGGCACATCGCAATTAATGTTTTGTACTGCTTTCTCATCATAAAATTATACCCTCCGTATTCTGCCACAGGTTCTTTTCCCTGTGACTCTATATATTGTAGATTTCGATGTATGAAATTATCATACATCAGTTACATGCTTATCATAATCGCTTATTAAACATCCGTACACTGGCAACATTTTTCATTTCTGTTATCCAGTGCGAAGATATTACTCCCATTTTTGTAAACACTATCACATGGTAAGCCATCGCTTCATCCCATCACCCTGCTCAATCCACTAACACTGCCCTCAGTGTGCAAGGGGACATGTGCCCCGAACCGCGAGGATAATCAAAGTTGATTGATATTCGCATTACAATCCTTTCTTGTAATCCAAAGAGCAACGAGAATGGCGGTGATTCCTCCGCTAAGCATTCCGGCAATCACTGCCGTAACCTCCTCTGTTGTCCATTTCTTTCATTATTCTGAATATTTGCCTCACTTAAACGAGCCGAATAGCTTCGAAGGCTCACTGCCATACCACATTAACTGCCGATGATCTGCTATCTTCAGATATGTTTCACGGCCATTTTCACCCGTTATTGTGTCAGCCGCATGCTGCGTCCCTCTTCCGCATTTTGGCGATACCGAAACGGCGACATTCCCACCTTTTTCTTAAAAATTCTGCTGAAATAATAGGGATCCTCGTACCCCACCGCCTTTGCGATCTCCGAAATGTTTTTGTCCGTCCGGGAAAGCAGACTGCAGGCCTCGCTGATTCGCTGCAGGATGATGTATTCGTTAGGCGAAACACCGGTGTGGGCTTTGAACGCGCTGCGAAAGGCCGTGGGGCTTTTGTTTTCCATGGCGGCCAGACTGTCCACATCAATCTCTGTCCGAAAAAAGCGATGGATATATTCGATCGAAGCAAATGGCCTGGTCTTCTCGCTTCTTTCTCCGGCGTATCTGGATGTGAGGGCCAGAATTTCTTTTACCAGGCAGACGCTTAAGGTTTTGGATGCTTCATCATTGATGATGAACTCCCGGAAAAGCTTTTCAAAGCAGTCCGCAATTTCCGGGTGGATGCCGATAGTTTTCTTCACATTGAGCTGCTGCAGCGCCGAAACGGTGATCGACCTGGCATCGAAGCCGGTGTAATGGACCCACAGATACTCCGTCTCCCCTTCCGACTCGTACTGATACGGATGACCGGGTTCCAGCACGATCACATCGCCCGCAAGCAGTTCGCAGTCTTCCAGGATCATTTTTCCTTTTAAAACATAAATGTAATAGAAGTCAAGTCTCACTGACCGGTTGGCAAAGCGCATCTGCGAGACCGCCCCTGTACAGTTGACCTGTAACGATACGGTTGTGCTCTCTCTGTTCGCATCTGCTTCAAATTTTGTGTGATAATAGGTCTGCGTATGCATTGGGAATCTCCTGTTGAAAAGTCCATTTTTTCTGTTTCTTTATCCATTGCTGCCATCCTGCTTTCATTATAAAATAGGAATCAGAAAAATCAATGTATTTACAGGAGGAAGTGCCATGGAATTCACGATTAGACAGATTTCATCCCTGGAAAAAATCAGACAGACCGATCCTTTACCTTGTGATGAAATATCCAAAAAGACAGTTCTTGCAGGAGAACGCTTTTCCTACCAGATCTGCATACGGCCAAAGGAAATTTCCGTATCCAATCTGACTGTCAGCGTATCCGCAGAATCTGACTTCGGTGATGCTCTGCAGTTATATCTGGTGAAGGATGCCTATATGGACAAACCGGTCACCGATCCTACCGTGACCGCCGAGGATTATATCACCTTAGAGCCCGGTTTTATGCCGGACATTCTCATCCCTCTGAAAGAGCAGAAATTCTCCGCTTCCATCAATGGCATGCTGCGCACCTTCTGGATCAGACTGGATGTTCCTGCAGACGCTGTACCCGGAACCTATCCGGTCACCATAAAGCTTGTCTTTAGAAACGACAGGCAATACGGCCCCGAAACTTATGAAAAAACCATGCTCATCGAGGTTCTGCCCGTGTCGGTTCCCGAGCAGAAACTGATTTATACCAGATGGTTTTACGCGGACTGCATCGCCGACCAGCACAATGTCCCCGTCTTTTCCGAAGAGCACTGGGCGCTGATGGACAAATACATTGCCGCTGCCGCAGACCTTGGCATCAACATGATCCTGGTTCCCGTTCACACGCCGCCGCTGGATACCGCCATCGGCACAGCCCGCCCCTGCGTACAGCTGGTGGACATCGAGAAAAAAGGCGGGAAATATTTTTTCTCCTTTGAAAAATTCAGACGGTTTATCGGCATCTGCCAGGCAAACGGCATCCAATATTTTGAAATCGCCCACATGTTTTCCCAGTGGGGCGCAAAATGCGCGCCCAACATCCAGGTGACCCAAAACGGCAAAACAGATTACATGTTCGGCTGGCATGTGGCGGCAAACTCTCCGGAATATGTCAATTTCTTAAAGCAGTACATCGCAGCGATCTATCAGGAATTGGAGCATTTGGGAATCAGCGCAAACACTTACTTCCATATTTCCGATGAGCCTTCCCTTGACAATATGGAAACCTACAAGGCTGCCTCCGACCTGTTCCGCCCGCTGATCGGCAACAGCAAGACCTTCGACGCCCTGTCCAACTACGATTTTTACGAAAAAGGGCTTGTGGAATGCCCCGTCACCAGCGTGGAACACATTCACGAATTTCTGAAGCATAACATCGAAAATCAGTGGACCTACTACTGCTGCGGCCCTCAGAAGGTGTTCACCAACGGCTTCATGGCGATGCCCTCCTACCGGACGCGCATTCTGGGATATCTACTCTATAAATATGATATTAAGGGATTTCTGCACTGGGGTTATAACTTTTATAATTCCGTCGTTTCATACTATCCCATCAATCCTTACCTGACCACCTCCGGCGACGGCGCCTATCCTTCCGGCGATCCTTTCATCGTCTATCCGGCCAAGGATGGCATCTACCACTCCATCCGCGGACAGGTGATGTATGAGGCGATTCAGGATATGGACATCTGCTTTGCGCTGGAGAAATACATCGGCAGAGATGCGGTTGTTGCAATGATCGACAGAGCCGCCGGAATGGATTTGAGATTTGATGAATATCCAAGATCGAAAGAATTTCTGGAAAATCTCAGAGCTGAAATGATTGAGAAGATTCGGGAAACCTGCTGATTTCCTGACGCAGTGGAATTTGGCTTTTTCTTCTGTAGTGGAATTTGGCTTTTTCTTCTTCTGTGGGCGTAGAGCAAAAAAATGAGTACCTACGCCCTCAGAATATGCTTCAGTCAATTTATTCTTTTAAAAATTGGGCATATCACTAATAATCTTGTTTCCATGCCCTGAAATTCGCTGTTTCTAAAACTTTATACTTGAAAATTCACTTTTCTTTGGGCACAGGAGATCAATTAAAATCTTCACGCCCATATTAACTACAATTTTATCAAAAAGTTATAAAATTATGGGCATGGTTACATTAAAATTTTCCATACGCCCAAACCATCAAACTATCTTAAACTCTTTATTAGATTGCCTGCTTGACTTTACATTTATCCTATGATTAAATGAAAACACCTGCAAATAATTATTACAAAGGAGGCATTTTCACGCTTTATAAACACATGCTTGATGAAAAGCAAAAAATTGAAACTCAAATCGATTCCATTCAATCCCAATTAAAGAACTTCCCAAAAGGAAACTTTTTTTGTTCCCAAAACGGGCGCCATTACAAATGGTATAGAAGCGATGGTTCAACGCATACTTACATCCCCAAAAAGAAACGGCATCTCGCAGAACAACTGGCACTCAAAAAATATTTAACACTTTTATCCAATGATTTACTTCGTGAAAAAAATGCAATTGACTTTTATTTGAGGCATCACCACCCCAGTGAAGCTGATAAAATGCTCACTGAAATGCCCGAGTATCAAAAACTTCTTTCACCATATTTTCAACCTCTGTCTCAGGAACTTCTTAACTGGGCCCAATCCCCCTTCGAAAGTAATCCCAAATATCCTGAAAACCTGACACAAAAGGCCAGCTCCGGAAATCTTGTCCGTTCCAAATCAGAAGCCCTTATCGACATGGCTTTATATGTGAATAAGGTACCTTTTCGATATGAATGTGCTTTGCAATTAGGAACAACCATTATTTACCCCGATTTCACCATCCGCCACCCCCAGACAGGAGAATACTTTTACTGGGAACATTTCGGTCTTATGGACGACCCCACCTATTGTAAAAATGTATGCTCCAAGCTGCAGCTCTATGCATCTTACAATATTATTCCTACTATCCAGTTAATCACAACTTATGAAACGAAAGAACATCCGCTGAATGCAAAAATTATCGAAAAAATAGTACAGGATTATTTTCTTTAAATGATGTTAAGATCATTTTCCGGACAAAGTCAATGTTCTGGGTGTATTTAGAATTATTTATTTTTCGCGCCCATTTTTAAGCCATTTTTTGCAGGTAAAATCTAAAAAATGGGCGCTAATAAAATTTTTATCACTTTACGTCCCCAAAATTCATAATTTATGAGACTTTTTATTCCAAATAGCTCTTCCTCATGGCCGTAGGGCTTCATTTTCTTGCTATATGCCCATTTACATCACCTTCCAAGCTATACATCAAAAGGATTTATCTTTACTTTCAGATTTCAGCATGATAACATTTAATAGACAAAATTCCAACCAGATGAAGGAGAAAGATATGTCCGCCGCTGAAACCAACTATTCAAAAACGAAGTTATCCTGTTTTTATTCGTATCTGTCCATGGCCTCGGCCTTCAGTCTGCCGCCGATTTTATTTGTAACTTTCCGGGAAATGTACGGGATTTCCTATACCCTGCTGGGCACTCTGGTGCTGGTTAACTTTTGTACCCAACTGTGCATCGATTTGATCTTCAGCTTTTTTACAAAATATTTCAATATACATAAAACAGTCAGAATGATGCCGCTGCTCACCTCGCTGGGATTGTTGATTTATGCGATCATTCCCACCTTATTTCCACAGTATGCTTATTTTGGCCTGCTGATCGGCACCGTCACATTTTCTGTGGCTGCAGGGCTTTGTGAGGTATTGTTGAGTCCGCTGATCGCGGCATTACCTTCCGAGAATCCGGAAAAAGATATGAGCATGCTGCATTCTCTTTATGCCTGGGGCGTCCTGAGCGTTGTTGTGATAAGCACCATATTCCTCAACCTATTCGGCAGGGAAAACTGGATGTACCTGACCGTTTTTCTGGCACTGTTTCCCCTTGTTGCTTCTTATCTTTTTGCGACATCACCTATACCGGAGATGAATATTTCTCAAAGCAGCAATTCTGAGGGAATGAAAAAAAGAAATTTCGGACTTGCCCTGTGCGTTGGATGCATTTTTCTTGGAAGTGCTGCTGAAAATGCGATGTCGAACTGGATTTCCGGATATATGGAAAATGCACTGCATATTTCCAAAACGCTGGGTGACATCTTCGGAATGGCACTGTTTGCCGTACTTTTAGGTGTAGTCAGAACCTGGTATGCCAAATACGGACGCAATATCTCTAAGGTTTTGCTTTTAAGTATGATCGGTGCAACGGCGTGCTACCTGGTTGCAGGACTTTCTCAAAGCGTGATTTTTTCTTTTCTCGCCTGCGTTCTCACCGGATGCTGTACATCCATGTTGTGGCCCGGAACACTAATTTTGATGGAAGAAAAAATTCCCAATCCCGGGGTAGCAGCTTATGCACTGATGGCCGCCGGCGGCGATTTCGGCGCATCTGTCGCCCCCCAGTTGTTAGGTGTCATTGTGGATCAGGTATCAGCCAGCCATTGGGCTAAGCAGCTTGGCGCAGCGGTCTCTTTATCCGCAGAACAGATCGGTATGAAAGTCGGTATGCTGACAGCATCGCTGTTTCCGCTTCTCGGCATCTTCCTGTTGATCTTTATCAGGAAATATTTTACCAAAGCAAATCGGCATTCCTGATTTTTCTCTCTAAAAAAGACCCCTGAAGACACATTTTTCTCTTCAGGGGTTCTCGTTTATTTTCCCAAACTGTTCACAAAACTCTCCATATCCGCTTTCGTATGCATCTGTCGGCTTTTCTCCACAACGGCTTCCTTCTCGGCATCGCTCATCTTCGCAAATGCTTCCATAGACTTCGCATTTGCTGCCAGCGATAATCCGAATCCGATGGGCAGCTCGCCGCCCAGGCCGATGTTCCATCTGCTGTCTGTGTTTCTGAGTTCAGAATTTTCCATTTTCTCTCCCTTTCCGGCACCATCAGGTATTTGAAATCACCTGTCGGCGAACCACCTGCCAGCGTGCAAACCTCTTGTCCTTCTCAGGCGCCCATCATCATTTTATAGGCCCAGTAAATCAGCCCCAGTACCCAGCTGGTGACGATACCGTACAGAATCACCGGTCCGGCAATGGTAAAAATTTTACAGCCGATCCCAAAGACCTGTCCTTCTTTTTTAAATTCGATCGCCGGTGCCGCTACCGAATTGGCAAAACCGGTGATGGGCACAAGCGCACCGGCACCGCCCCATTTTGCAATGGAGGAGAAAATATTCAGTCCGGTAAACAGCACGGAAAGAAATACCAGCCCCAGCGAACAGAAGCTGCCCGCCATCTCTGCATCCATCCCCAGTGACGTCTTTGCAAAATTCAGCAGCGCCTGACCGATCACACAGATAATTCCGCCTGTAAGGAAGGCACGAAACATCTGCATCGGCAGACTGTGCGTGGGTGTAACCTGTTTGATATATTCCTGATATTGTTTTTTCTGCGCTTCGTCCAAATCAAATTCCTCCCATCCTACAATCCCGCTTCCCAAACGCTGGCGACATAATAAATAAAACTGCCCACCATTTTTCCCAGGGCGGTGGCAAGCACAATCATTCCCAGTCCATGCCTGAATCCAATTCTTCTTGTCAGAATCGGAATAGAGTCCAGCATTTCCGCAATTGCCAGCGCCAGACATCCCACAAACACGCCGGCAAACATTCCAAAAGCTGCCAGAAAGATATCTGCTATGATCTGCCAAATCCGGATCGTATATTCTCCGAACAAAAGCCTGGAGCGGATAAACTCTCCTACATTACCGATATTTTCAAAAACGCTGAAATATATTCCTGTCAAAGTCCCCAAAACTACCATTTCCTCATACAAAAAAATGTGATCAGCAGTATGGGTTTTTCCGGCAAAACGGGGCACCAGCCCCACCGCCAGAAGCACGGTGAATACGCCGGCAGATACCAAAACGCCTCCGCTTACACCAATGACTGCAAAAAATATCTGCTGCCAGATCATAAGCATCTCCTTTATCAATCCACATCCAGCGTCTTTTTCTCCCGATCTGCGGTCTCCACCAGCGCATTATTCACCTGATCCTCATAAACGCGCATCTCCACCTCGATTGGGGTAGGATCTTTCGTGATTCGCCTGCCGCCGATATGGTTAAAGAACACCACAATCCCCAGTGCCAGTCCGATGGAATAGCTGATTTCCAATATGGTCACGCCATCCGACGGCATCCCAGCCACCATCTCATAAATCCGGGTGAAAACCTTAATGATTCCGATATCATTATGGAAAGCCATGATCGTAAAAGCTGCTCCGAAAAAACAGATTCCCGAAACGAAGCAGATTTTCGCCCAAACCAAGAAGCCCTTTTTCTCGCTCACTTTCACCTGTTCTACGACCACTTCCGCTTCTCCGACATTTTCAATATCCAGATTTTCAAATTCTTTGGAAAGCATCTCAATCAGCTTCATGACACTGATCACCTTGCGCCCGCCATCTTCCGGCCTAAACTTCATCACTTTTACGGTTTTGATCCGGTTTAAAATTTTTTCATCCCTGCAATAGAGCTTTCCCAGATCTTTCAGATATATATCCTGCGCCTGGGTTTCCACATTGCGCTCCAGCTTTAAATATAAAATTTCATTTGCCATCCGGCCCATCTCCTGCCTAAATTGCATCAGCTTCCCTTTATCACTCCTAACAGCAGCTGATTAATGAAAGTATTTGATGAAAAAACCGTTTTTATTCAAAAAAAGACATCAGACCGATAAAGCCTGATGTCTTTTCTTCATTCATTCCGTCTGTTCCTGCACATCCACCAGAATTCCATGTACCACGAAACGCTGGTCCGAACCGGATTTTCCGTAACAGGTGGACAACGTAACAATATTGCCGCTTTCCGGAATATCTTCCGGACAGTCATAAGGGGAGCTTCTGAGAATCCAGTTCTTATAGGATTCATATTCTTCCTCTGATGCCGGCAGCAGATAGGTATTGCTTCCGTCCATTGTCACATAATAACTGATAATCAGATATTGATACCGTTTTTCTTCCGTATAAATATAAAAATAGGGATCTGTTCCGCAAAGCTCCTCATCACGGATAAATTTTTTCAGGCTGCCGAACATGCTGCCGTTTTTCATATTGTGACCGTAAATTAATGTATTATAATCCGTCAGGTCATGGTTTGCGCCATAATCCACAAAAATCGCACCGGAACTGTTCGTCTTTTTATCAAAAGTATGAGTCAGGTAATAATCATTATCCGTTCCCTGGACCACCGGATAATCAATATCGAGCACCGGAATAAAAATCCATCCGATCAGCTCCTCATTGATTTCTTTGAGCGATGCAAAATCTATGGACACCTCGGGAAACATCCCCGTTTCTTTTGAAAGTTCTGTTTCCGTTTCCTGTTCCTGCCCTTTTGTTTCAACCTTTTCCACATAAAGCTTTTCCAGATTCTCATAAGCGTCTGTACCGGCCTTATACTCCAGAAAAATTCCCGCCAGTTTCCAGAGACTCACCACTAAAACAAGCCCTGCAATTACCAGGATAACAAGATCGGATGCCCTCCATTTACCGCCCTTTTTCTTTTTCTTCTTCGCCGTCTTTTTTGTATCTCTGCCGTTTGTTTTCATCTGCGTCTATCTCCTGCTCTTCTCTTTTGCAATTTTTTCTCTGCCGTGGCATGAACCGCCAATTGCATTATACAAAATTTCCTTCCGGGCTGCAATCGCATCCGCTCCCTATTTTTTCATTCCTGCGCAATCCCGCATTCGTATTAATATTTTCTTTTCCAGCCGGCTCACCTGAACCTGACTGATGCCCATCTCTTTGGCGATCTGCGTCTGGGTCCGTTCTTCATAATAACGCAGATAAATGAGCTTTCGCTCTTCCTCCGGCAGCGCGTCCATCAACTGGGTCAGAAGCATTTTGTCCAGAAGGCGGTTTTTTTCCTTATCTTCCCATTGTCCCTCTGCCGCATCCGCCGCCACCTTGTCCATCAGCTGAATTTCTTTTCCGTCCCCTCCATAAACCGTTTTCGACAAAGATTCCACCTCCGAAGCCGCACTCATAGCCATCACGGCTTCTTCATATCCGATTCCGGAGCGTTCGCACAGCTCTGCAAGAGTGGCCTCTCTGCCCTGTTCCTGAGAAATGGAAACGGCCGCCTGATGCAGCTTATAGTTTGCCTCCTTCAGTGTCCTGCTGACTTTCACCATGCCGTCATCCCGCAAAAATCGCCGAATTTCTCCCATGATTAACGGAACCGCATAGGTGGAAAATTTCACGTCGTAATTTAAGTCAAAATGATCAATGGCCTTCATCAGCCCGATGGTCCCCGTCTGAAACAGGTCCTCCATATCGTATCCTCTTCCTGCAAACCGCTTCACGATGTGATGCACCAGCCCCAGGTTTTCTTCGATCAGTACGTCTCTGGCGCTCAGATCTCCTGACTGCGCCTTCGCAATCAATACTGATACATCTTCCATGGATTATTCCTCACTGCCGGCCCAGGAACAAACAGTCCCAGCGCATTTTACCCAGGGAAGATTTCCCAGCTTTTTTTCCATTATGACACAGGTTCCTTGTCCCGGCACAGATTCCACCTCCAGGCTGTCCATGAAAGCTTCCATGAACGCAAATCCCATGCCGGAACGTTCCAGATCCGGTCTGGTTGTAAAAAGCGGCTCCATCGCCCTTTTTACATTTTCAATTCCTTTTCCCCGATCCTCGATTTCAATATGTAAAAGATCTCCCTCCAGACTGCACCGTATCGTAATCATTCCTCCTGCCTCGTCATATGCATGAATTACCGCATTCGTCACAGCTTCCGATACCGCTGTTTTCACATCGGAAATTTCTTCCATCGTGGGATTTAAAGGTGTGATAAAGGCAGCGACAGCTACCCGGGCAAATCCTTCGTTTTCCGGAATCGCCAAAAGCTCCAGTTTTACTTCGTTTTCCATTTTTCCTCTCTTTCTGCTGCAAGGCAGCCGGGACCCGGACTCATAAACAGGCTCCATGAAAATCCCGCTACTCCATAATCTCTACCAGATTCATCAATCCGGACATTTTCAGAATTTTTCGAATGTGATTGTCCGCGTGGACCACATAGACTTTCCCGCCAAAACAGGAAATTTTTCGATATCGTCCCGCCAGCACGCCTATGCCCGAGCTGTCCATGAATTTGGTGTCTGAAAAATCAAACACCACATGATTCACATTTTCATCCAGAATCAGATGATCCGCCCTTCTTGAAATGTCTCTGCTGGAATGATGATCAATCTCTTCCGGCAGCCGTATCATCAGATAATGATCGATTACTTGAAACTTATCTTCCATAACTTACCTCCTTAATGAAAAGTACGAGCCGCTGCTCATCACCGTAAAACGAAAAAGAGAACACGGCCATATTCCATGTTCTCTTTCGTAAAATCAGTATTCTGTTCGCAATTATATCGGCTTACTCGTTGAGCTGATCAATATATTTCTGTGACTGTCTGGCCTTCTCCGTTCCCGGGAAAAGCTCAATCACTTTTTCATAAGTTTCAATTGCAAGCTTCTTGTTTCCCTTCTCCTTATAGGAATTTCCAAGAGCAAAAAGCGCTTCTTCATTATCGGCATCATAGGTGACTGCCTTCTTTAAATTTTCAATGGCAGTTTCATAATCCTTTGCCTGATATGCCTTATATCCGGTATCATAATAGGACTTCGCCAGATCCGTTCCCGTATCCGCCAAAAGCTTACTGTAAAGATTGCGGGCTACTTCCAACGTGTCCTCACTTTCCATCGCATCTCTGTCGATCTGTTCAATGGCCTCTGACAGCTTCGTCGTATCATCCGGCGTTTCGATATAAATATAGGCTGCATTCAAAAGTGCTTCCACCGTGGTCATCTGACCGTCCGCACCTGCCAGCGCCTCCGTCTGAGAGCGCAGATCCGTATTCTCGTTCGTCAGCGTTTCCACCTGTTGTGTCAGGCTGACAATTTCCGAATTCTTACGATCATTTTCCTCGCTGATAGCCACCAGCTTTTCATTCAGCTGTGACTTTGCGTTCTGCACCCTGGCAGGCAAAATCAAAAACCAGGATACCGCAACGCCCACGGACAGACCTGCCAGAAGTCCTAACAGCCAGCCGGTATTCTTCTTCGGCTCCAGCGCATTCACGGGCTGAATGATCGTCTCGTTACCGCTCTGGTACTTGACCACATCTTCCGCTTTCTTCTGTTTCTGCTTCTTGGAAAGCTTTCCTTCTTCTACAACGGAAAGCGCGCTCTCCACCTCTTTCATATAACTCAGCGCCATCGTGTTGGCCCTGTCGATGCGCAGACATCTGTTTAACTCCTTACGTGCCTTTTCCCAGTCGGATGCATCAATGTAAAGAAGCGCCAGCAAAAGATGCGCCTGTACAAAATTCGGATGATCGGAAAGCAGCTTCTTTAACTGAATCACCGCCAGATCCTTGCTGCCCTGATAGCAATAGGTCAGAGCCTGATTGAATTTCTTGCTCTTCTGATTGATTGCTTCCAGCTGTGCCGGACTTTTCTGAAGCGCATCGATATAGTCATCGGCTATGTTCTTCTCCGGACGAAGATTTTTGCTGATTACCCATTCACTCAGCGCCGCAACCGATTCTCCCATTTCAAAATAAACCAGTCCCAGCAGATTTCTCGCTTCAATATGATATTTATTATATTTCAGGCACTGTCTTAAACTGTCCACTGCACCGGAAAGATCTCTGACATTTGCCTTGCTCAAACCATCGTTATAATAATAATTGGAAAAGCTGATCAGTTTCTTATAGCGCGATACATCCACACCGCAATGGGTGCAGAAATTCTTCTGCGTCAGCTGTGCGCCGCAATTATAGCACTGCATATATTCCTGCTCCTTACTGTTTCCGCACCATGGGTACGGGACTCTTTGCCTGTTGTAACCGTGAAGTAAATGAACCGCTACCGGTTGTCTTCCTTAACTTCGTCATCGTGTTCCTTCACCATTTGCACAAGAATATCAGTAAAGTCAGTTAAATCGTGATTTATAATAACATCTTCCGCCTCATCAATTTCAAGGCTGGGATGGAATTTCTTCAGTTCTTCTTCAAAGTTAATCATATATACCTCCATATTGTAAAACACATTCATATGGCAACATAAATGCGAAACTGCTGCAAATTGTTATCAAAAAAACCGTATGCCTTACGGCTGCAATATTTATCATCAGAATACAGCACCAACACTGCTGTATTAATATATCTATAATACTGAGACTTTCTCAAAAAATCAATGCGTTTTTTCCTTAATTTTAAGAAAACAACCTTTTTTTTCGACAACCTGATCAAAGTTTTCGTCTTTTTTTGTGTCTTTTCGACAATATCTGTTTTATGCCCTCTTTTTACGCTTCAGCAACTTGTATGCGATTTTTGCAAAACTTTCCCCACTTTACCCATAAAACCGCCCCGTAGAATATACGGGGCGGCCCACTTTTCATCCTGTTTTTCGATTCAGCAGCACATCACATCGTGTATATGCAGCCAATCTTTATTTTTTCAGCTGTGCAAGACGTTCTTTCACCTGTGCCATCATCTGGGTATATTTTTCCAGCTTCGCACGTTCCTCTGCCACCTTCGCTTCCGGAGCCTTGCTCATGAACTTTTCATTGTTGAGCATGCCGTTTACGCGGGCAAGTTCGCCGGTCAGACGCTTTTCTTCTTTTTCCAGGCGGGCGATTTCCTGTGCGATATCAACCAGCTCTGCAAAAGGAATATACAGCGTTGCATTGGGAATCACTACGGATACCGCATCATCTGCGATGCCGCTCTTGTCAGCCTGCATGGTCACATCGGAGGCGCCTGCCAGGGATGCAAAGAACAGCTTGCCATCGGAGAAGATGTCCAGCATTTCCTGAAGCTCGCTGACAACGAATACGCTGGCCTTCTTGCTGGGCGGAACGTTCATGTTGGTGCGCACATTACGAATGCCTCTTACCGCTTCCTTGAGGATTTCGATTTCTTTTTCCTCTTTTGCAAATGCTCTTTCCTCCTGATATACCGGCCAGTCAGAAATCATGATGGATTCCTCTTCGGACTGAATGGAGGTGAAAATTTCCTCCGTGATGAAAGGCATATAAGGATGCAGCAGCTTTAACGCGTCAATCAGAACAGTCTGAAGGGTCCAAAGAGCAGCGCCCTGGCTTTCTGCATTGTCGCTGTTATACAGTCTGGGTTTTACCATTTCGATATACCAGTCACAGAATTCATCCCAGATGAAATCATAAACCTTCTGTACCGCGATGCCCAGTTCGAAGTTTTCCATATTGTCGGTCACTTCTTTTACCACGTTGTTTAACTTGGATAAAATCCACTTGTCAACGGGCTCCAGATGTTCCTTTGCATCGGCAGGAATATCTTTGCCTTCCATGTTCATCAGGATGAAACGGGATGCGTTCCAGACCTTGTTTGCAAAGTTTCTGTTCGCTTCCACTCTTTCCATGTAGAAACGCATATCATTGCCGGGCGCATTGCCGGTAATCAGGGTCAGACGCAGCGCATCTGCACCGTACTGATCAATGATCTCCAGCGGATCGATACCATTGCCCAGGGATTTGCTCATCTTGCGTCCCTGAGAGTCTCTTACCAGTCCATGGAACAGAACGGTCTTGAAAGGCTTTTCTCCCATCTGCTCATAGCCGGAAAAGATCATTCTGATTACCCAGAAGAAAATAATATCATAGCCGGTTACAAGCACGTCCGTGGGATAGAAATACTTCAGATCCTCAGTCTGTTCGGGCCATCCAAGTGTGGAGAAAGGCCACAGCGCGGAAGAAAACCAGGTATCCAATGTATCGGGATCCTGTGTAAAATGTGTGCAGCCGCACTTGGGACAAACTGTGGGCGCCTCTTTTGCAACGATGGTTTCGCCGCACTGATCACAGTAGTAGGCGGGAATTCTGTGTCCCCACCACAGCTGTCTGGAAATACACCAGTCGCGGATGTTGTCAGTCCAGTTATAGTAGGTCTTTTCCATACGCTCGGGAATCAGCTTGATTTCGCCATCCTGCACTGCCTTTACGGCAGGCTTGATCAGCTCATCCATCTTTACAAACCACTGTTTCTTGATCATGGGCTCGATGGTGGTGCCGCAGCGGTCATGGGTGCCTACGTTATGAGAATAATCTTCAATGTAAACCAAAAGGCCCATTTCATCCAGTTCTTTTACAATGGCCTTTCTCGCTTCATAGCGGTCCATGCCCTCGAACTTTCCGCCGTTTGCATTGATGGTTGCATCATCATTTAAGATATTGATTTCCGGCAGATTGTGACGCTTGCCTACCTCGAAATCGTTCGGGTCGTGAGCAGGGGTGATCTTCACTACGCCGGTACCGAATTCCATATCAACATAGGAATCGGCAACAATCGGAATCTCACGGTTTACGATGGGAAGCAGAAGCTTTTTGCCGATCAGATCTTTATATCTGTCATCATCCGGATTTACCGCAACTGCAGTATCGCCCAGCATGGTTTCGGGACGGGTGGTTGCAAACTCCAGAAAACGGGTTGTGCTCACTGAACCGTCTTCTTCGATCAGCGGATATTTGATATGCCAGAAATGGCCTGCCTGCTCTTCATAAACTACTTCTGCATCAGAAATGGAAGTCTTACATACAGGACACCAGTTACCGATTCTGTTTCCCTTATAAATCCAGCCTTTTTCATGCATCTTGCAGAAAACTTCAGTGACAGCCTTGTTGCAGCCTTCATCCATGGTGAAACGCTCTCTGTCCCAGTCACAGGAAGAACCCAGCTTCTTTAACTGGTTGATGATGCGTCCGCCGTACTCTTTTTTCCACTCCCAGGCTTTCTCCAGGAAACCTTCTCTTCCCAGATCGTGCTTGTCAATGCCTTCTTTTTTCAGATTTTCAATAATCTTAACCTCTGTTGCGATGCTGGCATGGTCTGTGCCGGGCTGCCACAGCGCATTATATCCCTGCATTCTCTTGAAACGGATCAGAATGTCCTGCATGGTGTTGTCCAGCGCGTGACCCATGTGCAGCTGTCCGGTGATGTTCGGAGGGGGAATTACGATCGTGAAGGGTTTCTTGGAATAATCAACTTCTGCATGGAAATATTTCTTTTCCAGCCATCTCTGATAGATTTTGTCCTCTATTCCATGAGGATCATAGGTTTTTGCCAGTTCTTTGCTCATGTAAAAACTTGTCTCCTTTCTTTTGCCCAGGAAATGTTCATCGCGTAAAAAAGCCCTTTGATGAGCATTCACTCACCAAAGGGCGTATTATCGCGGTACCACCTTTGTTCACTGCCGGGCCAAATCATCTGCAGTATCTCAACGGGCTCATCTGCAGTTTCCTGCAATAAGCCACCATCCTGTAACGGGGATTGACCGTGAGAACCTACTTTTCCGACTGCTGCCGATACTGTATAATATCAGTCAAACCGCCTGTTCAATTCTCCGATTCGGAAGCTACCTTCCACATTCCTGTTCTGAAACGTCCTTGCAGCCGGTGGGACGCTCTCTCTGACAGCCGGGGGATGTGTACTCCTCTTCTTCACTATCTTTGCTTTTAAAAACTATCTTTTACCAAATATAGCGAAAACATCCGGTTTTGTCAAGAGTGGAAACGCGTCAGATTTTTTCTTCTGATAACAGTTCGACCCGCCATGTTATTCCAGCAACCCCGCATAAAATATGGTTCAGAGGTTCAGACTGCAGTATCGGGGTATATACAGATTTTTTCTTCTGAAATACCCCAAAATAGCTGTTTTCTTTGAATTGAAATGCTTTCAGGGGGTATATACATTCAAATTTCTCAAAAATACCCCATATTGATATGCGTTCCGGGGCATTTCCAGAAAATCCGTTTCCATATACCCTCATCCCTGCATTTTTTAACCTTTTTTGCATGAAATCAGGGCTTTTTCACTGGTTTTAATCGTATATACCCTGATAAACTGGTCAAGCCAAACGCACGTTGAGCAAGCTGCGTTACCGGCAAATCTTTTAGAATGCAAAAGAGGAACAGAAAAAATCCTGTAACCCGGCCTTATCGGTCCAGACGGCCGCATTTCGGAGGTTCATTTAAAAACAGTCTCCAGATACACCGGATTGGAAATCGCGCAGAGAAACGGCTTGCCCAGTACCATCCGATACACCGCCAGGTACAGAAACTTTTCCTGATCAACCGCTGCCTCCAGCACAGCGCGCCCCTCATTCCAACCGGAAGTCTCCAGTATTTTTCCTGCATCGCTCACCAGGCAAAGGCGCATGCCGCGCCTGCCGTTTTCAGCCGAAAAGCGAAGCTTCTGCCCTTTTTGGACTTTTATCGTATCTCCGAAAAGCACCCCCTCATTTTCAATGCCGAGCCGGACGCCGTTTCTGTCCTTGGTCACATAGCAGTGCCCTCTGCGGATGCCGTCCATGATGTCCACCGCTGCCGGAGACGCTGCATAAACTGCGGTCAACGGATTTCCCAGCCGCACCGGCGACTGGTCCCTGTGAAAATCACTGCCGCCCACAATCGGCAGCTTTCGTCCTTTTTTTAAAAAGTGATGCCACCAGGCAACTGCGTCCATGTTGGCCTTTCGCATGGGACCGTTCCAGATTTCCATCAGGTCAAAGCAGGTTTCATCCTTCCAAAGATAGGGACAGTTCGGGCATTTGGGATGGTTGACGGAAACCAGCGCACCGCTCTTTTTTGCCTGTGCCACCACAGCGAGCATCTCCTCCTCGCTGTTTGCCACAAAGGAATTCTCAAAGGGCGCTTCTGCCCCCAGAAAGTGCATATGCCCCTTGTAGTGCGTCCATTCCACCGCCGGAATCATGGTCAGTCCGGACACCTTGGGCAGGCTGAAATTGCCGCAGTAATTGTTGTGATCGGAAACGGCCAGAAAATCGAACCCCATTTTCTTCGCCCGAAGCGCCAGCTCATAAGCGGAATGTTCCCCATCAGAGGCTGTGGAATGACAGTGCAGATCTCCGAAAAACCACCGCGCCTGCTTTTTAAAAAAACGAACCTCATATTCCACCGTCAACGGCGCATCCGCTATTTTATAGGCTCCCACAAGGATTTTCCATTCTCCGGGCGCAATCTTTGTCATCCAGTATCCCGGTGTTGCCTCATATTCGCCCACCGTCACGGACTCTCTTGCGCCGCCGGACCAGCCCACAAAGCGGCCAGCCGCATCCATCAATCCCAGATCCACCACCTTCGGTGCTTCCTTCGACCCTTTGCCATAACGATAGGACACCGTCATTTTCTCAACCCCTTCGGGCACCTGAAAGGGAACCGTATAATAGGTTTTCTCCCGCTGTTTTTCTATGTTGTGAGAAATGTGAATCCCATTTTCCATCGCATTCATCGCTCTGCCTTCTTCCACTGAAATTCCGTCAAAAATTCATACCGCATATCTTCCTCAAACCACTGCTTGAAATTGGTCCCCCACCGATTGTTAAACAGATTAAACCAGATGCCCCCCTTAAGGGAATCCACGCTGTCATCCACACAGTAAAGGTTGGGCTTGCCCACCGAAAGTAACGGTGAATCCGCAGGCACAATCTTCACCTCCGCTTCCTTTAAAGTTCCTGCCGCCAACTCGCAGACGTGGAGTTTGCGTCCGCCGCCGGATACCACATTTTCCGGATCGATGAAGCTGCCCAGCTTTTTTATCTTCCATTTTTCGCCGTCTGCAAACAGATTCATCTGAAGCCACAGCGCTTCCGGACTGCGCAGCGCATCCTTTTCTCTAAAGTAAAGCGCCGTATGAATCCGATTTTTTTCAAACCGGTGCCGGATCACAAGCCTGCGGGGACAGCCGTATTCCTCTGACGCCCTCTCCTCCGTCTTTAAGCTGATGATCAGACTGTCGCCGCATACCGCAATCCGCTCCGTTTTTCCGTAAAATCGTTCATCCCGCACATTGGCGGCATAAGCAAGTCCCGGCTTTGAAAAATCATAGGCCGCCCAATGAAGATTTTTATCCAGATCTCTGCCATAATCATAAAAGCAGGCTTCCACGGTTTGGGCGCCGAAGGTTTCATAGCAGAACAGACCCAGACTGACTTCCTTTTCCAAACCGTATTTTGGATTGGCGAGATGGCTGATCTGTCCGTGATCGCCTACAGTCACGCTCCAACCATTGATATCGAAGTGATGATCTGCCGCGCCCCGGCTCTCGCCAGCCGATCCTGGTATGCATTTTGCCCCACCCAAAACCGTATCAAATACCCCGGCTGCCTCTGCTGTCCAGTCCAGCTCTCTGCGCGCCTGTATCGCCAGCTCCTCCGGCAGCGCTGCAATTGCCCTTTCCACATATTGTCTCTGTTCCAGATGGGAACGCTCAAACAGCTGATAGGAAGAAGTGCAGTTGCCAACGCCCCGGTAAGTGTCCAGCTCCGGCATCATCGCTTTTGCCAGCGGCTCCTGGGCTTTACCCGCTGCCATCATATCATAATCTGTCACGTCTGCTTCTCTCGCTTTGGTAAAATCAGCCTTTGACCAGTTGGTAAAATCCAGAAGATACTTTTTCGCATCCATCCCCCAGGTGTGCTCAACCACCAAAAGAAGCTGTTCCATAAACTCCCGATACTCTTCCTGCTCTTTTTTTAGTTTTCCCGAAGCCAGCCACTCATTTTTCAGCTGCAGCAGTCTGCAGTACCGGGACACCTTATCAGGATCGGTTCCCACACCGTGGATCCAGGTATCTCCGATTTCCTGTGTCAAAACAGGCAGTTCGTCTTTACATAAACGGAGCACCCGCGCAAAGTCATCCAACGTTCCCGCCTCAATTTTCGCATTCGGATATTTCTGTTTCAGCCGCTGCCATTCTTTTTCCAGATCCTCTTGTGTGGGCGGCCCCTGATTGTCATGGGCATGGAAAAATTCCAGGGCTGTACCGCATTTGAGCACCGTGGATTCCCCGTAATCCGCCGCATAATGCACTACGATCTCTTTTCCTTCAAACTGCCATTTAAAAAGCTTCGGCACATTGGGCACCCGGGAGCTTGCATTCACACCGATATGTAAATATTCCACTCCGTGCTCTGCAAGCAGCGGCACGATGGCTTTTGTATGTCCGGGCACATCAGTCATCTTTGCTGCAATGGTCCGGATGCCGAACTGCTCATCCAGTTTTTCCCCAATGGACAATCCGTACTCAAACAAATCCCGATCCATCAGCTCCGTATGCGTTGTACAGGGCAGTCTGTGCCAACGGATCCCGCCAGCACGGATCGCTTCCTCAAATTTCTTTTTTTCTGCCTCGCCGGCACGCTTTAAATAGTATGCCGGCAAATAGGAACCGACCGTCCAGACAAACCGCTTATCCCCTCCCCGATTCACTTTCAGCGCCATATCCACCGCAGCAGGAATAAAGCTTTTGCAATACTGATCCAGCACCTTATCCGCCATCGCGGTAAATCCGATATCCAGATGGGTTTTCAGCACTACTATTACACGTTTTACATCAAAATTTTCCATTCTTGCCTCTCAATTTAATTTCATCTTTTCACAGGCAATTGCCTTGCGCTTCTTCATTTTTCCGGTGCAGCACCATCCTTTTCCGAAAAATGCAGAAACCTTGAAACCACCACACTCAAAAACATCATGCAGATCGGGAATAAGACCATCAAAAATCTGGCAGCCTGATCCGGCCTGTTTCCGGGAACATCACCGCTTTCAAATCCATAAACTACGGAGACAAGCAAAAAGGCAAGGCTGGTAAACAGACCGTTCAGCCGGTTCATAAATCCCATCGCGCTGGAAAAAATTCCTTCCCTTTTGATTCCATGTCTTCTGAAATCATCATCCATGACCCGTGCACCGATCAGGTCCATCGTGGTTATTGTACCCGCATAACCGATGCCAACGGCAACACAGCCGATCAGTGCAGCTGCCAGCCCGTTCGCGAAATACAGGGGCACAAAGGAAAGACCCAGCCAGATCAGCGCTGCGCGCCACACTTTCATCAGGCCGAATCGCTTCACAAGCCTGGCCCATATTGCCACACATCCCACCGCCAGAAGCAGCACCACTGCCAGCAAAATGGTATTTGCCATTCCGCCAAGCCCCAGCGTATATGTCACATAAAAAGGCACCGCAGACATCACCAGAGACATTGCTGCACTGTAAAATGCGTTAGTCAGCCCAAACATCCAGAACTTCGAGTTGGTAAGCATGTCTTTTAAAGTGGAAAAAAGCTGCGGTTTTTGGGCTGTTTCATCTGCCTTCTCCTCATGACAGCCCAACGCCATATAGAGGATGACCACGCCCGCCAGAATGCCGTATACCACAGCGGTCATGCCGTAGCCCAGCTTCTGCGTCACTATCGGCGTCAGCGCAATGCTGATCACCATGGCCACCAGCTGAAATGCCTGGCGCAGCGCATTGGTCTTCGCACGCTCTTCATCGTTTTTAAACAGCTCCGGAAACAGTGCGCCATAGTTGGCATTGATCAGAGAATCCAGCGTGCCGGTCAGTATGTACATCAGGAGCATGTAGCCGAAAATGCTGTCCTGCCCTATAAATCCGGGAATATTGTAAAATCCGATGAAAGCAAGCACCAGAAGCGGCGTTCCGATCACCAGCCACAAACGCCTGCGCCCCCAGCGGGTACGGGTACGATCCGACAAAAATCCATACACAGGATTGTCAATGGCATCCACAAACGTATAAATCAAAAGCACCAAAGACAGCTGGGCCGTGGTCACACCCTTTTGCATGACATAAAAGGCCGCCGCATAAGTCTTGAACATGTTGATCGGAATGGAAGTTCCGAACATTCCCACCGCATAACGCAATGCACCCGTTTTTTTCTCTGACATGAAATTGCCCCCTTTTCGTTGTCTGCCGATTCCAAATCAGCATAAATTGTCAATATCTTTCCTCTTTATTTTACCATGCCTCCAAATTGCGAAACAATCTTATAATGCATAAGTCCTGCCTTTTATTTCCAGTTAAATATATTTTTCACTTTTAAAATTCCATTTTGTTTGACGATAAATATATTTTTCTGATATTCTAATTTTATAAGCAGGATAAGGAGATGTAAATTGGATGACCTTTTGTCCTCAACAGCCAAATTTACTCTCAGCATCTGAGTTTCAGCGACAGGAGCCAGAGATCATGACCTCATCCGGATTTTTATACCAGAAAATTTATGACACAATCCTTTCCTCCATCCAGCAGGGTAAGCTGCTGCCCGGTCAGAAACTTCCCTCCCCCGGACAACTTGCCGCAGACTATCGGGTCAGCCTGATCACCGTGACAAAGGCGCTGGAGCTTTTGGCTAAAGACGGTTTTATCCGCAGGGTACAGGGACAGGGCAGCTTTGTAAAAGGCAACGTGCCGTTGCAAGCAGCCTCTGCGGAATCATCTCCTGTAAAAAAAACGGCTGCTCCGGCCATCGGCATCATTCTGGAGCACGTCTCCACTCCTTTTGGGCTGGATATGATGTATCGGCTGGACCTGTGCGCTGCCGCCTGCGGCTACAAAACGCTGATCCGTTTTTCGCTCGGTGACAGGCAAAAGGAAACCGAAGAAATTGAATACCTGTTAAAGCTTGGTATCGACGGGCTGATCATCATGCCCTGTCACGGCAGACACTATAATCCGGCTCTGCTCCGACTTTATCTGGAAAAATTTCCGATTGTCATGATCGATAAAAACATGCAGGGCATCTGCCTGCCTTCCGTGCGCACAGACAACACCGCCGCAACCATGACTCTGGTACAGAAATTGTCCGAACAGGGCTGTAAGGACATTATTTTTCTCACCTCCAATGACACTAATGCCATTTCCGTCCGGGAACGCCGCCGCGGCTTCTTAAACGGAATTGACAGCGTTGGCAACACCAAGGCAGGCATTCTCCCGCTTCCTCTCGAAATTGAAAGCGCTTCCCTGCTGTCCCATGAAGCCTCTCCAAAAGTTCTGTCAGAAATTTACAGCTTTCTGACGGAAAGAAGCAGTCTGCCTGACGGCATCATCTGCGGTGAATACGGTATTCTTCCTGCGCTCTGCAGTGTTTTAAAAAGCAATCGCTTCCGCTCAGACAGCATCCATATCGCCACCATTGATGAAGATTACCTGGCTCCCAATGGTTATCGGTTCATGCACATGAAGCAGGATGAAACCGCCATCGCTCATAAAGCGGTAGACCTGCTGACGGCGCAGCTTCAAAAAAAGGAAGTCCCTGCTGAGGACTTCCTGATTCCTGCTATATTCTGCCCGGCGCGAAGGTAGATTGCTCCAGACATTGTTTCCATTTCTGAGATTTATGTCCCTATATCAAGTATGCTGTCGTTTCAGCACGCCAGCTCTCCGTCAGCCTCTGCAGCGACCATGCCGCATTGGCAGGCGAAGTGGAGGGCAGCTTAATCGCCTTTATGCCGCACTGCTTTTCACAGTATTTCACGTACAGCTCATATGCTTTCCCGCCGTTGCAGAAAACCGCCCGAATGCCGTTTTTGGCAAGCAGACCGGCGATATCATTCGGCACGACATTGCGAATGGAGCTGTCACTGGACCCCTCGATTTCACAGGATGCGATCACGTCCCAGACTGCGATCCTTCCCGCCAGAAGCATCGCTTTCTTTTCTTCTATTGTTTCCGGCACCGGACTGCCTGTCAGCGCCGCAGTCACCTTCCAGAAGCGATTCTGCGGATGTCCATAGTAAAAATTATTTTCTCTGGATTTCACTGACGGGAAGGTGCCCAGAATCAAAATTCTGGAATTTTCATCAAAAACCGGTGCAAATGTGTGATTCAGCGATTCCATTTCCGTCCTCTTTTACGCGTTGAAAATGCCTTACGGAAACATGGGAACAAGATCAAGTCCTTCGGATTCGGGCAGTCCGAACATCAGGTTCATGTTCTGTACCGCCTGACCGGCAGCGCCCTTCACCAGGTTGTCCATTGCACCCATCATGATCACGCGCTTTGTGCGGGGATCAATCTTAAAGTTCACATCCACGTAGTTGGAGCCTTCCACCCATTTTGTTTCGGGGCAGACGCCTTTTTCCAGCACGCGGACAAATTTCTCATCCTTATAATATTTCTCATAGGCAGCGCGCACCTGCTCTTCTGTGGGGAGCGCACGGGTACCGTCCGCCTGCAGCACCTCTTTTAAAGAAGCATAGGCAGTGATCAGAATCCCGCGGTTCATGGGTACCAGATGGGGCGTAAAATTCAACAACACCTCTTCTTTCGCCGCATAGGAAAGCTGCTCTTCGATTTCCGGCGTATGGCGATGGCTTGCCACGCCGTATGCTTTGATATTTTCATTCACTTCACAGTACAGATTCGCCACCTTCGCGCCGCGTCCTGCACCGGAGGTTCCGCTCTTGGCATCAATGATAATGGTAGAAGGATCAATCAGCCCCTCTTTTAATAAAGGATAAATGGAAAGAGTGGAACATGTAGGATAGCAGCCCGGATTTGCAATCAGGCGCGCACCTTTGATCTGCTCACGGTTGATTTCACACAGACCGTAAACTGCCTCCTTAATAAACTGAGGGGACTTATGTTCAATGCCATACCACTTTTCATAGGTAGCCACATCCTTAATGCGGTAATCCGCACTTAAGTCTACCACTTTTACTTTAGACAAAATTTCCTCATCCAGAACAGATGCCAGAAATCCCTGAGGGGTTGCCGTAAAAATCACATCCACCTGATTTGCCAGCTCTTTCAGATTATCGTCTTTGCAGATGTCCTCCACAATCTGAAACATGTTCTGATACACGGAAGCGTACTTCTGGTCGATATAGCTTTTGGATCCATACCATTTGATCTCCACGTCCTTATGCCCCATCAAAATACGAACCAGCTCACCGCCCGCATATCCTGTTGCACCAATAATTCCTGCCTTAATCATTCTTTCCTCCTCACCGCAATCAGCGGTTTTCTTCATATTTACATGGAATTTCTGAATATAATACTGCATATATGCATAATATTCAAGTCTTTTGTGAATAAAATACATTTTTACTAAAAAAATCCCGAATAATTTGCATAAAATTTCACTTGCATTTCTTTTTTCTCTGGTGTATATTAATTTGCAGAGCGCAGGATGAAGTGAAAGTCCGCAAATCGGCTAAATTCACATTCTATCTTGCCACAAATGAGAAAAAAATGCAATCGCGTTATTTAATGGAGGAATCATCATGAAAGAGAAAGTTATCTTAGCCTATTCCGGCGGTCTTGATACCACAGCAATCATTCCGTGGTTAAAAGAGAATTTTGATTATGAAGTAATCTGTGTCTGCATCGACTGCGGTCAGGCAGAGGAACTTGACGGCCTTGAAGAAAGAGCAAAATTCTGCGGCGCTTCCAAGCTGTACATACTGGACGTTATCGATGAATTCGCTGACGAATACATCGTTCCCTGCGTTCAGGCAAATGCAATTTATGAGAACAAATATCTGCTGGGCACTTCCATGGCTCGTCCGCTGATCGCTAAAAAGCTGGTTGAGATCGCCCGTAAGGAAGGCGCTACCGCAATCTGCCATGGCGCAACCGGTAAGGGTAATGACCAGATCCGTTTCGAACTGGGTATCAAGGCTCTGGCTCCCGACATCAAGATCATCGCTGCATGGCGTAATGATAAGTGGACCATGGATTCCCGTGAATCCGAAATCGAATACTGCAAGGCACATGGCATCGACCTTCCCTTCTCCGCAGATTCCAGCTACAGCCGTGACCGTAACTTATGGCACATCAGCCACGAAGGTCTGGAACTGGAAGATCCCGCTAACGAGCCCAACTTTGAACACCTTCTGGTTCTTGGCACCACCCCCGAGAAGGCTCCCGATGAGGGCGAATATGTAACCATGACCTTCAAAGCCGGCGTTCCTACCAGCGTTAACGGCAAAGAGATGAAGGTTTCCGATATTATCCGCACCTTAAACGCACTGGGCGGCAAGCACGGCATCGGTATCGTAGACATCGTTGAAAACCGTGTTGTAGGCATGAAGTCCCGCGGCGTTTACGAAACCCCCGGCGGAACCATTCTGATGGAAGCGCATCAGCAGCTGGAAGAGCTGATTCTGGACCGTGACTGCTACGCAGTGAAGAAAGACATGGGCAACAAACTGGCTCAGATCGTTTACGAAGGAAAATGGTTCACTCCTCTTCGTGAAGCTGTACAGGCATTCATCGAATCCACTCAGAAGTATGTAACCGGCGAAGTGAAGTTCAAGCTTTACAAGGGCAACATCATTAAGGCTGGCACAACTTCTCCTTATTCTCTGTACAACGAGAGCATCGCTTCTTTCACTACCGGCGATCTCTATGATCACCATGATGCAGAAGGCTTCATCAACCTGTTCGGACTTTCCAGCAAAGTACGTGCAATGAAGATGGCTGAAGTTGAAAAGGCAAATCAGTAAGTAATGCATAAAGTCAATGCTGCTTTCTGAAAACTGACGAAAACAATTTGCGGCGGATCGGTTAACCCGGTCCGCCGTTTTGTCGACTCTGCTTTTTTTCACCCAAAATAGAAAGGAAATTTTGTTTATGGATATCATTTCCATTTTGATTGTTTATGTTATAATCATAAATATAGCAGGATTTTGTGCGATGGGCCTTGATAAACACAGGGCGAAAAAGAACGCATGGCGAATTCCGGAAAAGAGACTGTTTCTTTTTGCACTCGCAGGCGGCAGCATCGGCTCGATTCTGGGCATGTATGTATTTCGACACAAGACAAAACACTGGTACTTTGTCTGGGGCATGCCTGCTATCTTAATCATTCAAATTGTCGCTGCATTCTATCTTCTGCTTTGCTGATTCAGGGCGAAACTGCGGACGATGAAATTACAGCAGATAATAATGTAGGAGGTATATCTATGCATCTAGCAGTCTGTGATGATCACATTGCTGACAGAAAACAAATGGAACGTCTTCTCGGCCGCGAATCCGACAGACGCATTCCAACCACCGGAGTACTCTATGTTGATTCCTATGGCAGTAAGAATTCCGTATTGTTGGCTCCCATGATTTATGACGCCATGTTTCTTGACATGAACGAAGATGACTGCGATGCAGTCGAGATTGCAAATATGCTGCGGGCAGACGGAGCCCGGATTCCCATCGTATTCTGCTGCGGCAAGATAGATTACCGTAAATCTCCCGATCTTCCCAACAATGTATTTTTCCTTGACAAACCCATACAGGTAGCGGAATTGAGCCAGATGATCGACATCCTTCTCGAAAAGAAAAATGAGCAGGTAGACAAGCTGGAGTTTCGGAATCGCACAGAAACTTTCTACGTGACCGAACAAGAACTTGTATATGCAGTTCCGGAAGGCCTGCGCGAAACGAAAATCCATCTGCTGGATGGATCCGACCGCATCACAGACATGACCTTTGAAAACTTCTGCGGCAATCTCGGCGCCTATGACAGCTACATTCTTCTGGCTAACCGCACTGTCATCAATATGAGTTATGTTAAAGAGATCAGCCTTTTTAAAGTGACACTTACAAACGGCACTTCCTTCCATCTTACCCTCGGAGAAAAAGGCGCCCTGAGCAGAGAAGTCACAAAATATCGGGCGAAATATCCTGAATAAAAATAAAAAAGTGTGTGCAATAGCGCACACTCCGCGTCGAGCGCGGTCGCGAAGCGACAATTTCACCGCGCGCGAGTACGCATCGTTGCGCGAAGCGCATTTTTGCTCTACAGGAATTTTCGGAGAAAATTCCTGTAGAGCAAAAAAGTGTGCGCCAGAAGCGTTTTGTCCGCCTGCGCACACTTTATCTTTTTTTAAATTGTTACAATAACACCGCCGTCATTGGCATACATACTGCTGATTCCGGCCGTATCCATCACCAGGACATCCTTCACGGAAACCTTGTCCAGAATCATCTTCTTTAATGTCTCCGCCCGGGCCGGTGCATTGCAATGGGTAATAATCAATCTGCGTTCCTGTGCATCACTGACGCGCTTTGCCAGAATCTCAGAAATTTTGAGCAATGCTTTCTTCATACCGATAGCCTGTCCCAGCTGTTCTATCGTACCCTCTCTGGTTGCACCCATGACAGGCTTGATATTCAGGGAAGTTGCCACCAGCGCTTTTACGCCGCTCAACCGGCCATTCTTACGAAGGGTTTCCAGATTATCCAGCACGAAAAAAGTCTCCATCCTGTTGCGGAAGCTTTCCAGTTTTTCCACGATCTCATCAAACGGCAGTCCCTGCTCTTCCAGCTCCATTGCCTTTAACGCAATCTGTGTCTCACCGCCGGATGCGGATCTGGAATCTACTACATGAATCTTCTTCTCCCCATAATGCTCTTCATAAAGACTCTTGCCAAGAAGAGCACTGTTATGGCTGCCGCTCAAATTGGCGGATAAAGTCACCACATAAACATGCTCGGCATCCGTCTGATATGCATTCATATACTTTTCAGGAGAAGGACAGGAGGACCTGGGACATTCCGGACACTCTGCAACCTTGCGGATAAACTCAGCCTGATTGAAATTCTCATCATCCATAATCCGGTAATCTCCAACCTCAAGACCAAGCGGCACTATTTGAAAACGGGGATCTTTCTTCAGGTTTTCCGGTAATTCGCAGCAGCTGTCAACAACAATTTTGTAACTCATAACTTCCTCCAGGATCATTTTGATGTAGTTTTCATTACTACTTATAATAACACGTCTGCTAAGATATTGTAAAGAATAATTTGTTCTGCTATACTGCAATTATGCGAAAAGATTTTGAAAAACCGCTGGAATAATACTTTTACTTTAACGTCATCAGGAAAGGAATTATTATGACCTCTTTTCATATCACAGAACTGAAAAACTTTATGGGCAAGCTATTGGGAACGGACTGCTTCGATTCCTTTCTGCTGGCAGAGGCTTCCCTGCTCACCGCCGTGGAATATACCATCGATGGCCATATCAACAAAGATTTTTACACCAAAGAGGAGCAGGAAGACCCGACGGTCTGTCCCTATCCTTTTGTCACCTGGAGCAGCATGCGCCCTATCTGTTTTGATATAATCAAGGGAAAACGCAGCCCCTCCCGTTTCAAATTTGTCTTCCATCTGAATCCGGATTATGTACCCGGCGTCCTGAAAGGACTGGATTCCTCCATTACTCCTGATCAGATCAAAGCCCTCGTCCTCACAATCCGTTATGACGGCAGCAGCGCCACCATCGTAACCGGCACTGCCTTTCATTCTTTTGTCATGGACAAATCCCTGGACGCACAGTGGGATAAAACCATGCGCCAGTTTCTGTCCCGTAAGGGCATTGCATGTAAGGAGCTGTAAAGGCAGCGCACTTTCGGCTCATTCTGCATTCATACCTGTGCCTGTGAAATTCTCATTTTTTCATCTTCGGATTGAAAATCAGGCTGGCCAGATAACCGAAAATCAGTGCCGCTGCCGTACCGGTGGCTCCCGCTTTAAAGCCGCCGGAAAACAGCCCCATAAATCCCTGCTCATCCACAGCCTCTTTAACGCCCTTCATCAGCACATTTCCAAAGCCAAGAAGCGGAACACTTGCCCCTGCGCCGGCGAACTCAACAAAAGGTTCATAAACCCCGATAAAACTCAATACCGCACCGCTGCAGACCAACAGCACCATCACCCGCCCGGGCATCATCTTCGTTTTCTCCAGCAAAATCTGGACCAGCGCGCAAATAAGACCGCCCACCCAGAAAGCATTGATATAATCCATCAAAACTGCCTCCTTTTTTTATTTAGGGTGCGCGGTCCTTTTCATTTTTATTCAAAACAAATTATATTACGGCACAGCAGCCTCAGCGTCTACCGTCATATACATATTACCGTATAATATCCCATCATAATAATCCAGTAAAAGCTTCACAACGCCCTCATAACTCTTCATGCCTTCTTCTACTCCATTGAGCTTTAAAGTCGCCGTTGTGGCCGCATTAGACACCTTCTTCGCAGTCTTTGTGCTTACCACAGCCTTTGCCTCCACTTCCTGCCAGGCCTCTTTTGTCAGGAAGACACAGTCATCATATACCTGTTGAGAAATTGCCGGATGTTTATTATATTCTTTTGCATTTTTATTGATGGAGCTCTTAAACTCTCTCTCCACATAATTTAAAACCCCCATATATCCGCTGTACTTAAAAAAGAGATCTTCCGATTCCACGCAGGCCAGATAACCGATCAGACTGGCCTCATCCTCCTGAATAAACCCCTTCAAATGGGCCAGCTCATGGCAGATTGTAGATGGCTTGTTGACAACATACATGGTACTGTTATAGTTCGCTTCCATGGAAAATGGAAAATAATATCCCATCATATGGGTCTGACTCAGCAGATCGGAAAAATAGATTTCCTTCGGCTCCGGATAATACCCCGCAAGCTGTTCATATTTTTCTCCCATCTTCTGCATCGCTGCGATCGCATTTTGATGCATGTCACCCTCATAAACCAGATAGCCCTGTTCGTTGCGTTCCATCTGCCTGGAAAGCTCATTTAAATTGACTACAATATAGTCCCGCAAAGTCGCCAGCTCTTCTTTAGAAAATCCGCTGCTTCGTACCTGCTCCATATATTTATCTTCAAATTCCGATGCATGATACTGAATAAAGCAGTTACAGGTCATAATCCATGCCAGCCCCAGAAAAACCCATGCAAAAACGCTTCCAAAGCCACGAAACAGAGTTCTGCTCCAGGTTCTTTTCACTGTCAGCCGTAAAAAAACTGCAGCGATAAACAACACCACGAACAACACTCCTGCCGCGATCATCCATTCCCCCAGGCTGAACGGAAATACGGCTGTAATTCTCGAAAATACACTTCCCAGAACAGGGAAAATATGGGCAATATAGAAATCACAAAACGCTGCACTGTTCCATGCCAGAACATTAACCAAAAGTACTAAAATAAAAAGAAATACCCAGATCTTTTTCTTCACCGTATCATCCCCCAATGATGCTGCGCGGTTAAAATATCTGATTTTATTATAACCTGACGAATCATCGGATGGGCTGAATGATCTATGAATTTTTTGTAACTGGGGTGTGTATAAATTTTAAACAAAAAAAAGAAGTCCGGTATTTACTGGACTTCTTAAGTCGGAGTGACAAGACTTGAACTTGCGGCCTCTTCGTCCCTAACGAAGCGCTCTACCACCTGAGCCACACCCCGATATTCTGTTGTTGTCTCAATCGGACAAGTGATATATTAACTCAAACTCACTTAAATGTCAAGACTTTTTATAAAAATATGTAAGGGTTTGTACCCTCAAAACTGAACATTAAACCTTCATCTCTACATCCATTTTTTACAACCTATCAGGATAAGCCCTCGACCGATTAGTATTTGTCAGCTCCATGCATTACTGCACTTCCACCTCAAACCTATCTACCTCATACTCTCTAAGGGGTCTTACTTATTGGGATATCTCATCTTGAGGGGGGCTTCACGCTTAGATGCCTTCAGCGTTTATCCCTGCCGGACTTGGCTACTCTGCCATGGCCCTGGTAGCCAACAGATACACCA
>JAFUMV010000047.1 GCA_017482485.1 Lachnospiraceae bacterium | reverse complement strand
GTATCGTCCCGTCAGAAAACCTGTTTCCAGAAAGCAGGAAAAGCCTGCACGCCGTTCCAAATATGAAGAAGAGGACGAGGAAGATGAGGATGAGGAGAAAGAATATCGTCCCCGCCGCAGTGCGAAATCTTCCAAGGGCCAGAATGATAAAAACTGGCAGTCCAAGAATTTCCTGGATGATGATGATCTGGAATTTGAATTCCTTGATTTAAAATAATATATTTTGCTGATGTCGGTGGACATCCGCAAATGGCAAAGAGGCCGGATATGCATACGTGGTATATCCGGCCTTTTGCTTGGGTGCGCCTGGCGACGCACGTTTCTGCGCACCTCAAAGGTCAGCAACTTTTGCTTCCATTTGTACTTGACGGCAGAACTCATTTTTGTTATAGTTTTTCTATAACAATATAGCATTGGGAAATTATTTGTTGACGGTTTCCCGAACAGATGAATGAGAAAGGCGGCTGCGTTGAAGCAAAACAGCTGCAGAGGATGAACGGATGCTGATTGAGATTGATTTTAGCAGTGATGAAGCGCTGTATATACAGCTGCGTAACCGGATCATACTGGGAATTGCAACCAGTGAATTAAAGGAAGGGGATGCCCTGCCCAGTGTCCGCCAGCTTGCGGAATCTATCGGGATCAATATGCATACGGTGAATAAGGCCTATACTGTTTTGAAACAGGAAGGTTTTGTCAAGGTGGACAGACGACGGGGCGCTGTGATTGCGATCAATGAGGATCGCTTAAGAGATATTGAGGAAATGCGTCAGGAAATGCAGGTGATTCTTGCAAAAGCGAGTTGCAAGAATATTTCCCGTCAGGAAGTGCATGCTCTTATTGACGAGATTTATGAAAGCTATGGAGGTTTATGATATATGCAGGCACAGTTTACAGATAAAGCGAGGACTGCGCTGATTCTTGCAGGACGGGCGGCCAAGAGCCTGCACCAGAATTATACGGGAACAGAGCATATTCTGCTTGGTCTGATTAAGGAAGGGACCGGTGTTGCCGCCAGGGTACTGAGTGCGAACGGGGCCAGTGAGGACGCAATCCGTGAGATGATACGGGATCTGATCGCGCCGGAAACCGGTGCTCCCGTGATGGATCGGGACGGATATTCGCCCAGGGCGGCGGAAGTTTTGGAGGAGAGCCACAGACAGGCCAAAAAGGCGGGCAGCCATTTGACCGGAACAGAACACATTTTGCTGGCACTGCTTTACGACAGCGACAATGTGGCAGTCAGAATATTGAATACGCTTTCCCTGCCGGTTCAGAAAATTTTTGCGGATACGATTCAGGCTATGGGAATGGATCCTGCAGCCTATAAAGAGGACATTTCAAAGAAGAAACAGAAGAAGGGCGGCACCGCTACGCTGGAACTTTACAGCAGAGATCTGACGAAACTGGCAAGAGAAGGCAGTCTGGATCCTGTTATCGGACGCGCGGAAGAGATCAGCCGGGTGATTCAGATTTTAAGCCGGAGAACCAAGAATAATCCCTGTCTGGTGGGTGAGCCCGGTGTTGGCAAAAGCGCCATTGTAGAAGGGCTGGCAGCACGGATCGTGGCAGGAGAGGTGCCGGATACCGTAAAGAATAAAAGAGTGCTGATGCTGGATTTGTCCGGCATGATTGCCGGGAGCAAATATCGCGGTGAATTTGAAGAGCGTATTAAGAAGGTGATTCGGGAAGTGATTGAGGACGGAAATATTTTGCTTTTCCTGGATGAAATTCATACGCTGATCGGTGCCGGCGGCGCAGAAGGCGCCATTGATGCTTCCAATATTTTAAAACCTTCTCTGGCCCGCGGAGAAATTCAGCTGATCGGTGCCACTACCATTGAGGAATATCGCAAATATGTGGAGAAGGATGCGGCTTTAGAGAGACGTTTTCAGCCTGTAACCGTGGAAGAACCCACGGAAGAGGAGACCCTGGAAATTTTGAAGGGTATCGTTTCAAAATATGAAGAACATCACAACGTTACAATTGCGCCCGAGGCTTTGGAAGCCGCCGTCAAGCTGTCCAACCGCTATATCAACGACCGGAAACTGCCGGATAAGGCGATTGACGTGATGGATGAAGCGGGAGCCGCTGTCCGGCTGAAGAAGATGCAGACCCCGAAAGAGATAAAAAGCCTGGAGGATGAAATTGAAAAGCTGGATTTGCAGATTGAGCGTTCCATCCGGATGGAGGTATACTCTCAGGCCGGTGAACTGAAAAAAAAGCAGGATGAGCTGTTACTAAAATACGAAAAGCTCCTTCAGCGGCAGGAGAAGAAAAGTGAAAAATCCGGCCTTACTGTCACCCCTGAGGATATTGCAGGAGTTGTATCCGTCTGGACAAAGATTCCCGTGAGCAAACTGACAGAAAAGGAAGGAGAGAGGCTTTTGAAGCTGGAATCCATTCTGCATAAACGGGTCATCGGACAGCAGGAGGCCGTAACGGCTGTTGCCAAAGCGATGCGCCGCGGCAGAGTGGGACTGCAGGATCCGAGAAGACCTATTGGCTCTTTTCTGTTTTTGGGACCTACCGGTGTGGGGAAAACGGAGCTTTCCAAAGCGCTGGCAGAGGCAATGTTCGGTTCCGAAAATGCGCTGATCCGGGTGGATATGTCCGAATATATGGAGGGACATTCCGTATCCAAGATGATTGGTTCCCCTCCGGGATATGTGGGGTTTGATGATGGCGGACAGCTTTCTGAAAAGGTGCGCCGCAATCCTTATTCCGTGGTACTGTTTGACGAAATTGAAAAGGCGCATCCTGATGTGTTTAATATCCTGTTGCAGGTGTTGGATGACGGGCACATTACCGATTCCAAGGGCAGGAAAGTCAGCTTTAAAAATACGGTCATCATCATGACATCCAATGCCGGAGCGCAGCGGATTGTGGAACCGAAAAATCTCGGTTTTGCGGCCAGGGAAGATGCACAGAAGAATTATGAACGGATGAAAAACGGCGTGATGGAGGAAGTGAAGCGCCTGTTTAAACCGGAATTTTTAAACAGAATTGATGAGATCATGGTATTCCATCAGCTGACGAAAGAGGATATGAAGCAGATCATCACACTGCTTTCCGAGAATCTGGTGAAGCGCTGCAGACAACAGCTGGATATTCAGCTGACTCTGACTCCCGCACTGAAGGAATACATTGTAGATAAGCACAGCGATTTAAAGATGGGAGCGCGTCCTTTAAAGAGAGCCATTCAGACCATGGTAGAGGATGCCCTGGCGGAAGAGATTCTTTCGGGCCGCGTAAAGGCCGGCGACCATGTCACTGCAGGCTATCGGGAGAAGAAAGTGATTTTTACCGTAAAAAATTAAAGGAAAATGATAAGATCAGGCTGTTTACAGTCAGACAGCAGCCCATAAATTGACAGAAAATAAAAGATCGCCCACAGAGGCGGACAGGAGGACAAAAGAAATGGCAGCAGTTACAGAACTCATCAGAACAGAAGGCGATGGCTCTTTAAGCTTTGGCAATCACACCCTTACAGCGAAAAGCAAAAAAGAGGGGTTTGAGTTTGGTGGGGATCAGTACAAGGTAAAGACCTATCAGGAGATCACAAAGCTGGAGAAAAACGGCATGTTCGTTTATGAATCTGTGCCAGGTACCAGTGTGGAGCATTTTATGGAAAATGAGAACGGTGTCAGCTTTCTGGTGGAAGGCGCAGAGGATGCACAGCTGACCCTTGGACTGGAAGAGGACACGGAATACAATGTGAAAGTAAACGGTCAGAATGCAGGGGTGGTGCGCACCAACCTTGGCGGCAAACTGAGTGTCAGCGTAGAGCTGGCTGGTTTTTCGGAAGTGAAAGTAGAGATTTCAAAATAAATGGCAAAAGAGAAAATGAAATCTGTATTCTTCTGCCAGGAATGTGGTTATGAATCTGCAAAATGGATGGGACAGTGCCCGGCATGCCGTGCCTGGAACTCATTTGCAGAAGAAACGGTTTCTGCACAGAAGAACAGTAAAGAGGCAAAATCAAACACGGCCGGCCCCAAAAGCCGGCCTGCTGTTTTAAATGAGATTTCCATGGAGGAAGAAAGCAGGATTCCCACTCATATTGAGGAACTGGATCGGGTGCTGGGAGGCGGCATCGTGTCAGGATCCTTGACGCTGGTGGGAGGCGATCCGGGCATCGGTAAATCCACCCTGCTTCTGCAGATGTGTCAGAAGCTTGCGGCAGATCAGAAAAAGGTGCTTTACATTTCCGGTGAGGAATCCCTAAGGCAGATCAAAATGCGGGCGCAGCGGATCGGCCGGTTTACGGACAGCCTGCAGCTGTACTGCGAGACCAATCTGACGGACATCGAAAGTGTGATTGTGAATCAAAGGCCCCAGGTGGTGATCATCGATTCCATTCAGACCATGTTTAACGAAAATGTGAGTGCTGCGCCCGGCAGTGTTTCCCAGGTGCGGGAGTCCACCGGCGTGCTTTTGCGTCTGGCGAAAGTTTACGGCAGTTCCATATTCATCGTGGGACATGTGACAAAGGAAGGAACGGTGGCCGGCCCCAGAGTGCTGGAACACATGGTGGATACGGTGCTTTATTTTGAGGGCGACAGACATGCCTCTTATCGTATTTTGCGGGGGGTAAAAAACCGTTTCGGCTCCACCAATGAAATCGGCGTTTTTGAAATGCGTCAGGAAGGCCTTGTAGAGGTGAAAAATCCCTCCGAATACATGTTAAACGGAAGACCTGAAGGGGCCAGCGGCTCTGTGGTTTCCTGTTCCATGGAAGGAACCCGGCCGATTTTGACAGAAATACAGGCGCTGGTATGTCACAGTAATTTCGGCATTCCCCGCAGGCAGACCACAGGAACGGATTTTAACCGAGTAAATCTTCTGATGGCCGTCTTGGAAAAACGGCTGGGAATGCAGATTGGCAGCTGCGATGCCTACGTGAACATTGCCGGCGGCATTAAAATCACAGAGCCGGCCATTGATCTTGGCATTGTCATGGCGATCATGTCCAGCTTCAAAAACCGACCTGTGCCGGAGGGCGTCATCGCTTTTGGCGAGGTGGGGCTTTCCGGTGAAGTCCGGGCGGTCAGCATGGCGCAGATTCGCGTGCAGGAGGCGAAGAAACTGGGATTTACCACCTGTATTCTTCCGAAAGTATGTCTGGACAATATGCAAAAGATTGACGGCATTCGTCTTGTGGGCGTCCGCAGTCTGGCAGATGTGGCAGGGCAGTTTTAGAAAATTTTATGGACAGATTATGTAAAAATCCATGGCATCGATAATCAATGTCATGGATTTTTTTTGGTGCGCCCGGCGGGCGCACGTTCTAACGGGTGAAAGTCCCGAATCCGCCCGGCAGTGGGAAGGATATAGCTGAACACCAAGGGCGTTACCGTGAGGTAGGGTCTGGAGGAAGGTGAAGGCAAACCTCTGCCCCAACG
>JAFUMV010000046.1 GCA_017482485.1 Lachnospiraceae bacterium | reverse complement strand
TTGCCCTGGCCACCAATCCCCTGTTCCCCGCCATCGCCACCCAGAGCCGCGCAAAGTGGGCAGGACTTGACCCCGAGGACTTCGCGCTGATCACCACTTACGAAAACTCCTATCACTGCAAGCCCAATCCGGATTATTACCAGGAAATTATGGACAAACTGAAGGTAAAGCCTGAGGAATGTATGATGGTCGGCAACGATGTGAGCGAAGACATGATCGCCCGGGAGCTCGGCATGAAGGTCTTCCTGCTGACCGACTGCCTCATCAACAAAGACGGCGCAGACATTTCCCAGTATCCTAACGGCAGCTTCCCGGAGCTGCTGGATTACATTCGGAGTCTATGATATGATTTTGCTCATTCTTCTTTGTATTGTGCTGGCGGCCGTGTTTGGCGGCGGGTACTATGCCTACCGCATCGCTTTTTTCTCCCCCATGAAGGGCAGGGACCAGCTTCCCACCCTCAGCGGCAAGCAGTATGACCCCTACCGGGAAGCCATGACCCGGGTCTATCAGCAGCTGAACGACCACCCCTGTGAGTTCGTCACCATCTATTCCCACGACGGGCTGAAGCTGTCCGGGCGGTATTACCACATCAAAGACGGCGCCCCCCTGGATATCGGCTTCCACGGCTACCGCAGCTCTCCCCTGATCGATTTTTCCGGCGGCTCGGAGCTGAGCTTCCAGCTGGAACACAACGTGCTGCTGGTGGATGAACGGGCCCACGGAAAGAGTGAGGGCCGCAGCATCACCTTCGGCATCAAGGAGCGGCTGGACGTGGTAAGCTGGGTGGAATATGCCCTGGAACGGTTCGGCGCTGACACCAAGATCGTCCTATACGGCGTCTCCATGGGCGCGGCAACAGTGCTGATGGCATCGGAGCTTGCGCTGCCGGAAAACGTCAGAGGCATCATCGCGGACTGCCCCTATTCCACGCCAGAAAAGATCATCCGCAAGGTGGCCCGGCAGATGAACATTCCGGACAAACTGGCCTGGCCCTTCCTGGTCATCGGCGCAAAGGTCTACGGTGGGTTTGACATTCGGGAATCGGACCCTGTCCGGGCCGTGAAGAACGCCAGTGTGCCTATCCTGCTGATCCACGGCGAAGCGGACGGCTATGTGCCCTGTGAAATGAGTGAGGAGGTCTACCTGGCCAACACGGAAAACGTCCTACGCTACACCTTTCCCGGGGCCGACCACGGCATCAGCTATCTGGCGGATACCAAACGGTACCAGCAGCTCGTAACGGAGTTTATGCAGAAGGTATTGGCATAATAAGAAGCTAGCCCCGCCGGGAATCGGGAGGTGGCCGTAAAACAGTTATCTGAATATCGACAGAGGCGCCCGGACGAAAATGTTCGGGCGCTTCTTGCGCAAATGGTAGATTTTTTCACATTTTTCTGATATACTTTATTCAGCGAAAGAGCGAGAAAAATTTGAATTCTATGGAGGAAATATTATGATATATTGCATTGTAATGGGAATATGTGCCATGTTCATGTTTGGAATTGGCTTGGTTCAGATTAAAAGCAGAAAACCGGTAGCTTTTTATTCAGGAGAAAAACCTCCGTTGGAGGAAAAAGTTAAAGATATTGAAAATTGGAATAAAAAACATGGAATTATGTGGATTTTATATGGAATAGCTATAGTTTTGGGAATTCTAGGTGGATTAATTGTAGGTGATTCATCGCTTCTTGTTGTTATTTATTGTGGGAGTCTTCTTATACCGATTGTAATTATGGTGTTATATCATAAGAAGTTGATTAAAGACTATATTATTGAATAGAGAAGAAACTTTCAGTTTGTCGGGCTGTTGAAAACCCTTTAGGAACTAAAGGGCGCACTTCTATACTCTCCTATCGGGAGTATCGTGCGTCCTGGGTCGCTTCATTCGACCTCAGCAGAAGAAAACTGTATGACTGAGAATGTTGCGTCACTTCGTTCCGTCAAGGTGGCTACACCCCCTTGCGCCGCTAAAGCGGCTATCCCCTGTGGACTTGCCGTCCGCAAACGGTTTTGACAAACCGTTCGCTGCCAGCAAGTTTGATGAATGAGCACAAAATGATCCTCCGTATGATCGTAACCATACGGAGGATTTACTGTTTTACGGCCACCTCCCGATTGAGCGCGGCGCACTTTGTTTTATACAAATCTGTATATTGTGGTTGTATGGTAGTGTCTGACAGGTCCGAAGACAGCTGACGGGAACTGCGGCTTATTCGCGGTATCGGGATAAAACTGTGTTTCCAGAGCCAGCCCGGAACGCTTGTCATATTTTGCGCCGTTCTTTCCGGTGTCGGGAGTCATGAAGTTGCCCGAATAAAACTGTACACCGGGCAGATCTGTATACACTTCCATGGTTCTTGTCTCGGACGCATTTTTCACAACTGCAATTTTTCTGACGGAACCGTCAAAGTTATTGCATACCCAGTTGTGGTCATAGCCGCCGGCCATCTGCAGCTGCTCAAAATCAGCATCAATTCTGTCGCCGATCACCTGCATCTGAGTAAAGTCCATAGGGGTGCCCTCTACGGTCAGAATGTCTCCATAAGGAATGGAGCCTTCGTCTGCGGGAGTGTATGCGGATGCCAGCAGCTGAAGCTTATGGGATTCGATGCTGCCTGCGCCCTGTCCGTCCAGATTGAAATAGCAGTGATTTGTCAGATTGATAATGGTATCCTGATCGCTGTCTGCATCATATGTAATCACAAGACCATTGTCCTGCGTGATTCCATAACATACATGGAAAATTTTATTTCCTCCAAAGCCCAGCTCGCCATCCTTCATTCTCAGAGTAAATAGAATGCCGTTGTCAATTTCATGGGCGTCCCATACTCTCTTGTGAAGGCCTAATTCTCTATGGCTGTGCAGATTATTCTTACCGTCGTTTGCCGTCAGCTGGTAGGTCACACCGTTTAACGTGTACTGTGCATTGCCGATACGGTTCGCATTAGGACCGATTACCGCACCATGAAAGCAGCCATTTACCAGGTAACGGTCAAGGCTGTCATACCCCAGTGCAACATCTGCGCAGTTGCCATCCTTGTCGGGCGCTTCCACCTTGACAAGCAATGCGCCAAAATCGCTGACCGTCACTTTCATTCCGCGACTGTTTTCCAGCGTATAAAGATAAACATCTCTGTCTCCTACTTTTCCCCAAAAATCTTTAATCATAGTTCTCCCTTCCGGACCGGATAAATTTTTCCTGTTTTACCTCATAAAATGCTCACATGTCCACACGGCCTTCCAGAGCGCGCAGCAATGTCACTTCATCGATATATTCCAGATCGCCGCCCACCGGCACGCCGCTGGCAATTCTCGTCACACGAATGCCTGTCGGTTTGATCAGCTTGCTGATGTACATGGCGGTCGTCTCTCCCTCCAGGCTTGAGTTAGTGGCGATAATCACCTCTTTAATCTCCTGATCGCCGGAAAGACGCTCCATCAGCTCTTTTAATTTGATATCATGGGGACCGATGCCAAGCATGGGCGAAATCGCTCCGTGCAGGACATGGTAAACCCCTTTATATTTGCCGGTTTTTTCATAAGCAGCCAGATCTCTGGTGTTCTCCACCACCATAATAGTAGAATGATCCCGCTGTTCATTTTTACAAATAGGGCAAATCTCACTGTCGGTCAGCGTAAAGCATTCCTTACAGTAACGGACATTCTGTTTTGCCTGTACCATGGAATTCGCCAGGCGCTGTACCTTTGCCTCCGGCATATTGATCAGATGAAAAGCCAGGCGCTGTGCGGATTTATTGCCGATTCCCGGAAGGCTGGCCAGTTCATCGATCAGTTTATTGATATATCCGCTGTAAAGGTCCATCAGAACGGAAAGCCTCCGCCCAGGCCGCCGGTCATTTTGCCCATCAGTTCCTGGCTCGCTTCGTCAGCCTGCTTCAACGCCTCGTTGACAGCAGCTACAATCATATCCTGCAGCATTTCCACATCATCGGGATCAACCGCATCTTCTGCAATCTGAATGCGCACCAGTTCTTTCTTGCCGCTCACAACTGCTTCCACAGCTCCTCCGCCGGCTTTTGCAGAAAATTCTTTGGTTTCCAGTTCCTTCTGACCTTCCTCCATCTGACGCTGCATACGCTGTGCCTGCTTCATCAGATTGTTCATATTACCCGGCATGCCGCCAGGAAATCCGCCTCTTTTTGCCATTGTAAAATCCTCCTGCATCATTCCATTTCTATGTCCATATGAATGACCTGTGTCAGGTCCACATAAGAACTTTCAAATTCCTGTTCGCTTTTGACTGCGCGAACTTCCACTTCCACATTTTTCCCAACGAAGTCCGAAAGCATGGCTTCCAGCAATTCCCGGTTTGACGGCTCTTTTGTGAAATAGTCGGAAGCAATCCCGTCTTCCAGCACCAAAAGCAGCCGGTTATCTCCTGCAAGGCTCAGCTTTCCCCTGTTCAAATATGACTTCATGGGCTGGGAAGCATTTCCCACAATCCGCGGCCAATTTGACACGATCTGCGTCACATCCTCCGGAATAGCTTTGGGCAGTTCCGCCTTTTTTTCCGGTGTCATCGCAACGGGCGGAACCGATGCCACGGCAATCGCACCGCTTTCGATTTTTTCAATCGTCTGTTCCAGTTTCCGGATGCGGTCCAAAAGTGCGTCCTCTTTGGTCTCCATCTCCGGTCTGCACAGCCTGATTAAAGACATTTCTATCAAAATCCGCTTCTGCCCGGCATAACGGATTCTGCCCGAAAGTTCGGAAAAATTACGAATATATCGCATGATGGCATCCGTCTGCGCCATCTGCGCTTCCTCTTTTAATCTTGCCAGATTCTCACTGGATATGTCAATGACTTCTTCGCTGTCATCGCCGGAAGTTTTCACAAGCAGAAGATTGCGCAGATACCAGGTAAAATCCGACACAAACTGACCAAGATCTCTGCCCTGCAGCACGATCTCCTCCAGCAGTCTGATACAGCCGGGCACGTCCCGATTCAGCACACAGCGAAGCAGGGTGGAATAGACGGCAGTGTCTACCGCACCCAGCACATCCAGCACTTTGTCATAGGTTAACAGCTGGCCGAAATGAAACGCAAGGCACTGATCCAGAAGACTCCAGGCATCACGCATGGCGCCGTCTGCGGACTTTGCGATAAAACGAAGCGCTTTGTCTTCGATCTGCAGATCCTCCCCCGCCTCTGCAAGGGCTTCCCGCATACGTTCTTCAATCTGCTCCACCGTCAGACGTTTGAAATCATACCGCTGACAACGAGAAAGAATTGTCACCGGAATTTTGTTCACTTCCGTAGTTGCCAGAATAAAAATCACGTAAGACGGAGGTTCTTCCAACGTTTTTAACAACGCATTGAAAGCGCCTGTGGAAAGCATGTGCACCTCATCGATGATGTACACTTTAAATTTTCCTTCCGCCGGGGAATAAGAGACCTCATCCACGATTTCACGGATGTTGTCCACGCCATTGTTGGAAGCCGCGTCAATTTCTATCACATTCATGCTGGAACCGGAAGCGATTGCGCGGCAGGCAGGGCATTCTCCGCAGGGACTTCCATCCACCGGATGTTCGCAGTTGACACTTCTGGCAAACAGCTTTGCAATGGAAGTTTTTCCCGTTCCTCTTGTGCCGCAGAACAGATATGCATGACCGATACGGTCCGCCTTAATCTGATTCTTCAAAGTTGTCACGATCGCGTCCTGTCCTTTCACTTCTTCAAAACGGGTCGGACGGAATCTTCTGTACATCGCTGTATACGACATGAAAAAAACCTCCAGTTTTATAGGTTCCCAAATGGACGTTTGCCGCCCTGTCGGAAACAAACCTTAAAGTTCCCGGCGAGTCACCCCGCCGGGAATCAAACAGACCAACTATGGTTCAGTCACCGAAGCTGATGCCGAGCATCTTCGCTTCTTTTACAATTGAAGATTTGGGATCAACCATCTTGAGCTTACCTGCCACTTCTTCCAGCGGAACCTTCACGATTTCACGATTCTTATAACCAACCATGAAACCGTATTCACCCTTTAAGATCAGCTTGGCAGCCTCAGAACCGAGACGGCTTGCAAATACTCTGTCATAAGGGCAGGGACTTCCGCCTCTCTGCGTATGTCCCGGAACTGTCACGCGAACATCCAGACCGCTCTTCTCGGAAATCTTCTCTGCGATTTCGTAGGAAACGGAAGGATATTTGTAGTTCTCCAATTTCTTCTTATATTCTTTCTTCGAAAGCGCAGCATCTTCTTTGGAGATCGCACCTTCTGCCACCGCCAGAATGGTAAATGCGCTGCCGCGGTCGTGACGCTCTTTAATCTTTTCTACTACCTTGTCAATGTCGTATGGAATTTCCGGGATCAGAATGATGTCCGCACCGCCTGCCATACCGGCATTCAGAGTCAGATATCCAACTTTGTGTCCCATAACTTCCACGATAAACACACGTCCATGGGAAGCAGCGGTTGTATGAATACAGTCAATCGCATCGGTTGCGATGTTCACTGCGCTCTGGAAACCGAACGTCATATCGGTGCCCCAAAGGTCATTGTCAATTGTCTTGGGAAGGGTCACCACGTTCAAGCCCTGCTCACGCAGCAGATTCGCTGTCTTATGCGTGCCGTTGCCGCCCAGAATTACCAGGCAGTCCAGCTGCAGCTTGTAGTAATTCTGCTTCATCGCCGCCACCTTGTCAATGCCGTCTTCACCAATGTCCTGAATCGTCTTAAAAGGGGTACGGCTGCTGCCTAAAAATGTGCCTCCCTTTGTGAGAATACCGGAAAAATCTGTGTAAGTGAGCAGGCGAAACTTGCCATGAATCAGACCCTGATAGCCATTTAAAAAGCCGTAAATCTCCACATCCTCTTTGGAATTGAAGAGAGTCTTAGCTACGCCTCTCATTGCTGCATTCAGCGCCTGACAGTCACCGCCACTGGTTAACATACCAATTCTTTTCATAATAAGAAGTCCTCCTTATGCAATTTCCGTACTGTTACCCCCAAAGTACGTTATTTGGCGCATCCTTTGGACACGCATTTATTTTTATATAGTATATAATATTTTTTCGGCATGTACAAGAAAATTTGTAACAGCCAATTCACAAAGGCAGCTTTGTTTGTTCTGCAAATTTCTGCTTGCATATTGGTTTATTTTCAGATAAAATAGAAAGGCACTGGAGAAGTACCCAAGTGGCTGAAGGGTCCGGCTTCGAACACCGGTAGGCTGTAACAGGCGCGAGGGTTCAAATCCCTCCTTCTCCGTCAGCAGTCCGTCGGCATATGCCGGCGGATTTTTTATTTTTCTGTGCTTTCTTCTTCCTGTCGTTCATAATATCCCATGGTCACGGTGACAGATTCATCATAGCTTGTAAACCATCGATAAATGTAGTCATCATTTTTCCAGTCCAGCGTCCAAACATCATAATCGATATCAGCCAGACTCTCTTCTGTGACCACCACCTGCTCCCGATAGCGGGATGGGGGAAAATAGCAATACACTTTCAGATTATATTTTTCGGCTGTACTTCCATCATAAGAAGTTTCCTGATATGGTATGTTTTCACATTCGATCTGTACTGCTGTTGGCGATACGGCTTTAAAAACAGCCCCGCTGTAATATGGCGTGATCATTTCTTCTTCGCAGGGAATTGCAGAAAATGTGAGATTTGCCTGTGCAGGATTCCAGATATATTCAATGTCCTGAATCTTTCTTGATTTATACGCGGCACTGTATTCCTCCCCATTTTGCAGGATATACAAATCGGACAGACGGTAGCAGGAATCCTGATCTGCAAAGGAGTCTGTATCAAACGTAGTTTGGGCATACTGATCAGGCACATAGCGTTCCTGATTCCGGTAGTCAAGAACCGCAATCGACACATCTGCACCGTTTAACTTTCTCTGCAGCACTCCACTGATTATTTTTTCGGTATCGACCTCATCGATATATTTCAGCACCACATAGATTTCATAATCGCCGCTGTTTTTTAAATCATCAAAGCTCTGCAGTCCTTCCGCCATAAATCCGTTAATCTTGCCCTCGCTCAAAGTCTCCTTGAGAGTTTTTGAAAGCAGGGCCAGCTCCATGGCCTTGGGTTCTTTTAATCTGGCATATTTTAAAATGAGGCTTTTCAGTTCAGCTTTTATCTCCTGATAGAAAAAATTATCATAGCACTGTCCGGTTTCCACATTTGCCAGCACACTGAATTCTTTTCCCTGCCCTTTCACCTCAGCGCGCACATATTCTGTGGCATACGCACGAAAATCAGGCACTGCAACACTGCTGCTTTTTCGGGTCTGGCAGGAAAGTTGTGTGATCTTTCCTCCGCCATAATGATTTTCCAGACAGGTACTGATCAGAGGCATTGCCTCTTTTTCATGCTCTTTTGCTTTGGCCTTTTCCTCCTCCGACATGCAGCCGGTCAAAAGCAGGACCAGCAAACCCCAAAAGCATATTGCACAGTATGTTCGTCTCTTCTTCACATTGTTCCCCCTTCTACAGGTCGTCAGTCTTCTTCGTTTTTTCCTTCAAAATTCTCAACCACCGGATACGGATCCGTATCATAAAAATGCCACCATTCATCAAAATAGGGATCAAATCCGTTCTCCCTCATCAGTTTTTCCAGAAGCTGAGCATTTGCCGCCGCCTGCTTGCTGCACTTGCTGTAATCTCTGTTTGACGCATCGGAAAAATCATCAAATTCCGACGGCATCTCTGCTTCTCTTCCATCCGCATACACCAGCGTCAGATCCACCGCATTGCCCCGGCTGTGAGCGGAATATCCTTTATGAGGATTGGCCACAAAGGTATCATCGGGCAGAATCTCCCAGAATTTAAACTGAGCTTTCACCGGGCGGAAACCGTCCCAGATTTTCAGCTTCATCCCATAGGCCTTCAGCGCATCCTGCACCGGTCTGAGCTTTTTCACCGTGCCGTAACGAAGGTAACTTTCCGAAAAATCATAAATCACCTGATGGGTAAAATTATCTGCAGTTGCGTATTTCAAATCCACGATGATATCGGGAATATATTGCTGCACGCTGACCAGTGCCTCCGGCACGGGTTCCTCTTCTGATGTATTTTTAACTGCTGTCTCTTTTTTTAAAATCCAGTAATAGCCGTCAAAACACAGTGTCTTTTTGTCGCCTTCAAATATCGGTGTCAATGTTTCAGTCAGATCCCGCCTGATTTCGTCTGCTGTTTTTGCGCCGTTATTGATCTGTTCATTCACATTGGACTGTACCATCATGAAACGCACAAAGCTGTCCAGATCAAACCCATGACAGATTTCAAAATTCTCCTGTCTTTCGATCACAAATCCCAGAGGCTGTATATCTTCATTTTTCCAGACCGTTTCCTTTCTGGGCGGTTTGGGATATTCTTTCAGGTAATGATTGTGCCACCATTGTGTATATCCGTCCGACTGCTCCATTCTGTCGGAAATCCAGAAATCATAGACAAGCAGAAAGCCGTCTTCATTCAGAAGTTTTTTTATATTGGGCAAAAACTGCTTTTCATCTACCCAGTTGATTACGCCTGCTGCCGTCACGATATCAAATCGTTCTCCGGCATCATCCATACAGATATTTTCTGCCGCACTCTGCCGGAACCGGTATTCCGGCTGCGGATACTCTGCCTGCGCTGCCGCAACCATCTCTGCCGAAATATCCACTCCGCACACGCTCCCGCACAGGCTTTTCAAAGCTTTTGTGGAAAGTCCTGCCCCGCAGCCCACATCGAGGCCGCGCGCAAAAGGCTTTGTAAGATTCATATCCACTTTTATTTTCTCCATCACAGCACCATGCAGATATGGCCGATCCTTCGCATAGCCCTGTGCGATCCGCCTATCATCAAAAGATTTCTCATTCATCTGACTGTGTTCTCCCTGTATCTATTTTCCATTGGCTGTTGCCGGCATCGGTGTACCTACGGCAGCTTAATCTCTGCCTCAAATTATAGCACAATTTTTCATACGCGCAAATTTCCTGTTGATTTCTTTGAAAATCTACGCTACCATCATTCATGTACAGGAAACCAACGCTGCACAGGAGTTTTTCATACTGCACATCGTTGACTTCTTTCGCAATATATAAGTGTTAATTATGCAACAGCAGCAGTCCGTTTATCCGGCAACTGCCTGTAACCAATTCCCACATAAGGAGGCCATCCCCATGAGCACTGCAGAGTTAAAGCCCATCAAAGAGGGCAAGGTACGCGAAATTTATGATAACGGTGACAGCCTGATCATGGTAGCAACTGACTGCATCAGCTGCTTCGACGTGATCTTGAACAACATCGTGACCAAAAAGGGCACTGTTCTGACACAGATGTCAAAGTTCTGGTTTGATCTGACCCAGGACATCATTCCCAACCATATGATTTCTGTAGATGTAAAAGACATGCCCGAATTTTTCCAGCAGCCCAAATTTGACGGAAACAGCATGATGTGCAAAAAGCTGAATATGCTCCCTGTTGAATGCATTGTTCGCGGCTACATCACCGGCAGCGGCTGGGCAAGCTATGAAAAAACCGGCACAGTCTGCGGCATCAAACTCCCCGAAGGTCTGAAGGAGTCCGATAAGCTGCCTGAGCCTATTTATACACCTTCCACCAAGGCGGAAATCGGCGATCACGATGAAAATATTTCATATGAACAAAGTATTGAATATCTGGAGAAGCGTTTCCCCGGCAAGGGCGAAGAATATGCTTCCAAGCTGCGCGACTACACCATCGCACTTTATAAAAAGTGTGCTGATTATGCACTCAGCCGCGGCATCATCATTGCCGACACCAAGTTTGAGTTCGGTCTGGATGAAAACGGAAACATTGTAATCGGCGATGAAATGCTCACTCCCGACAGTTCCCGTTTCTGGCCTGCAGAAGGCTATGAACCCGGCCACGGACAGCCTTCCTTCGACAAGCAGTTTGCCCGCGACTGGCTTAAGTCCAACGAGCACGACTGGACGCTGCCTCAGGAAATCGTTGACAAGACCATCGACAAATATCTGCAGGCTTATGAACTGCTGACCGGAAAGAAGCTTCAGTAAACATAGGGGCCCGTATCTGGCACTGTAAAACAGAAAGGCTGCTGTACCGGCGTTTTCGCAGGTTCAGCAGCCTTTCATATATATTAGCAGTCCTGATACGCAGTTATTATCTGCATATCGGCGTATTTTCCAGTCCGGTATGAACCGGGTGGGAAATTATGTATCTTTTGTAACCAGAATATCATCGATTTTTACCTGGAAAATCGATGCGAGCACCACCAGATTGTCTACGGTAGGCAGCGCCGTTCCGTGCTGCCACTTATAAATCGCCTGAGGCGTCACAAATCCAAACATATCCTGCAGGTCTTTTACGGAAAGTCCGTTTTTTATTCTTAAATCTCTGATATTCTGTCCCGTTTTTGCCATGTCGATGGCTGGGGTATCAAACATGATAATCCTCCTTCTTGCCAGGGATTTTACGCCTCTAAAGCACTTCCTCCAGCTTACAAATCGCTACGTCCTTCGTTTCCACAAAAAAGACATTCAAAATTAAAAATGTTTCCGGCATTTTCAGGTACTAAAAAACCGCCTATCTCATTCACACAAGATAAGCGGCTGCCGATATCCTATTCAACTGGTCCTCAAATTATCGACCTATTCCTGCCTCGCTCTCTTATATGAACATATGAAAGATAAGCCCTGTTCGATCCACAGTGCTTCGTTAATCGCATTATAAAACTTATTGGACACGTTAATATTTCTAATCACAGCTTATCTCTCCTTTCTGTTCCTTTTTGGAACCGCGTTGTTCTTTCTAATGATATCATATCAGAAACAATTTGTCATTATACCGGTGGTATAAGTTTTGAAAATTCAGTAACAGCCCAACCATGTTATTCCCGCAGCAGCTTTTTACCATTTCAGGCATGCAATCGGGGATTTTCGGTGGTATCGACGGTTTATAACCTGATGGAGTCGGTCCTTCAATAAAATACTATTGTTATAGAATTCTACCGCATTATGGTAGATTTTCCTATTATAAAAATCGTATATTGTAAGCACAAGATCAATCTGAACCAAACAAGGAGGAATCTCTTCTATGACTATCAAAGAACGTATGGCAGCCTGTCAGCTTTTTACCGATGACGATGCCCATTATCCTGAAGAGGCGGCCAAACTTGCTGCCGCAAGACAGCGCGGTAAGGCGCTGTGCTGGGAAATCAACCGTCTGCATCCGGACGAGCTGGAAAAACGGTCAGAACTTTTATCTCAGCTTTTTGGCAGTATGGGGAAAAATGTCTGGCTGGAGCCTCCCGTTTACGCAGCTTACGGCAGTAATGTTACCGTTGGCGATCATGTATATTTCAACTTCGGCACCACTTTTGTGGATGATTACAAAATTATCATCGGTTCCAATGTGCTTTTTGCACCCCATGTTTCTATTGCCGTGACCAATCATCCCCTGCATCCCGAACTGCGCCGCAGAGGGGAAATGTATGCCCGCCCTGTAGTGATCAAAGATTGGGTCTGGATCGGCACAGGCAGCATTATCTGTCCCGGCGTTACCATAGGCGAAGGAGCTGTGATTGGCGCGGGCAGCGTCGTTACCAAAGATGTTCCGCCCTACTGTCTTGCCGCGGGCAATCCCTGCAGGGTGATTCGCGAACTGACCGAGCGCGACAAAGAATATTATTTCCGTGATATGCGCGCTGATCAGGTGGAGTGGTAAGTAACCCCTGTTGCAGCCCGCTTCCGTCAGGAAAATGAAGCGCAAGAATCACGCTTCCCCTTTTTGCGATATTCTTTCGGCGTGCAGCCTTTTTCCTTCACAAAACTCTCCGCGAAATAGCTTGCACTGTTAAATCCGCAGCTGAAGGCAATTTCGGTAACTGTCATCTCAGTCGCCCTGAGCAGTTCCATTGCCTTCTCCAGGCGGAGGGAATTCAAATAAACATTCGGCGTACAGTTCAAATATTTGTTGAAGACCCGACAGCATTTACTGCGGCATATCCCGCCGGATGCTGCAATCTGCGCCAGACTGATTCGTTCTGAACAGTGCAAACGAATGAATTCCAGCATTCTTTTTAATATTTCAGTATCGGTGTCCGTAGCGTCTGACTCCGTTTTTTCAGAAAGCGGCAGCAGCTCCTGCCAAAATTCATATAATTTTCCCAGTTTCCACATTTCGTGTTTTGAAAAACCTTCGATCAACTGGTTTACAATCATAAGCAATGACTGATGCGCCCGGTTATTCTGTTCCAAAAGCAGATACTGAAACCCGGAATTGGTCAATACCGGTGTGACGAATCTCTTTTTGATTTCTTCATTTGCGCATAAAAGCTGCGGGCGAAAAGTGATGCAGGCATATCGGCAGTTGCTTCCGTCATTGGAATAACCATAGTGCATATGGCGGGCATTCACAACAATCGCATTTCCCTGTGCTATAAAGACCTGCTGTCCATTGACGTTGTAAAATAAATACCCCTCCACAGGCAGCAGGATTTCAATATCCTCATGCCAGTGACACAGCGCAGCCATATTTGTCAGTTCCTGCAGTTCTCCCATCACGGTATAGATCGGGATCGCAGGATTTTGATAGCGGATACGCTCTGATCCATCGCTCAGTACAGTTAAGTTCATATTTTCACTCCTGCTTTAAATATTTCTCAGCATCTGCTATATAGGTTTCTTGACCGGTCTCCGGTTCGTCTGGCTTAACTTCCATTTTTGATTGTATCATAGGAAGGCGCATAATGATAGTTGAATTCCCCTCAGGCTCACTTTCTTATTCTGCAGCATAAGATGTATTTAATAAAAAACATGTATTTGATAAAAGAACATGTATTTGATAATCCGAATATTTGAATGTTGTTATTTTAAAATGCTATAATTTATCCACTGAGGGTGGTATATACCTTGCGAGAAGAATTAGTTAGGGGACACTGATTATGAAAAAAGATAGAATAAAAAGCGCTCTGAAAAGTATCGGTAAGTCTAAATACAGATTGCAGATTTTAGTGTGCCTTTTTATAGTGGCAGTGTTGGCAATTGCCATTGTCGATGTACTCGTGTTCCGTGAGGTAGCTTTTGTTGTTAAAGAGGACAGCAAGAGAGAGGAAAAAAATGTACTGGAAAATCTGACCAGCATCTATGAAAATCATGTGCTCGGATACCAGGAGCAGGCTCAGCTTTTGAGTTTAAACCGGAATGTAAAAGCATATCTGTTGTCCAATGGGGAAGATGAAACACACGAGGACTCTGTTTATTTATCTATGAAAGCACTGACAACAAACAGGCCAGAGATACCTTCTGTCATTCTGTTTTATAAAAATAAAATTTTAGCCAGCTATGATACAAGAGCAGTTAGTATGGAAGCGAAAAATGAAATAGTAAAAAAAAATAACAGAAAGCAAAACGGATAAGGAGGTGTTTTATGTCTGGCCCAGCAACAGTGCCTACACAAAGCAAATGATTGTATTCCGAAGTGACAGAGAATATCTTTATGGCCCAAGTGTTTACGGAGTTGCATTGATTATCAGAATGGATTATGTGCAGGATCAGGTGCTTCCTGAGAATCGGGATGCGGAGTCACTGTTCTATATTCTGCATGAAAGCGGAGAACTGGTTGCCATGCAAAAAAATGAGTATGAGGAAGAAATACCCGAAATTTATCAAAAAATTCAAGCCCAGGAAGCGCTGCAGGGAACCTGGTATGAAAATATTGATGGTTCAGAAAAAAAGATCTCCTATGTCAGAAGCGGACAGTTTATGACAATTAAAATCCAAAAAATACCGCGCAGTCAGGCACAGATTCCAAAGGCGCAGCAGATTATTCTCTTATCCACGGTATTGGCTATGGGGATAATGGTTGCAACGGTATGGTTTCTGTCCGGGTGGATGTATCGGCCATTAGGTAAAATATTTCAAAACATTCAGACAATTGCCAGACTGGAAGACGCCGATGACAAAAATGAAATAACGCTGGCGTTAAATGGGCTGACAGATATTGAACAGAATATAGGGCTTTTAAAAAGCCGCCTTCTGGATAATTCGGTGCTTCAGTTTCTCCGGCACGGCCGGGAGGGGGACACAGTGAATCCGGATATGCTCGGATTGCGCGGATGTGAATCTGACGTATTTACGGTGATTGTGCTGCGTTATCACCTGGAAAATGAGGTGGAAAACGAGAACCTTTTGATATATCTGAGGGAGAATCTCAGAACGATGCAGAGACCTCAGTTAAGGGGCGCACGCTGTTACAGAGCTTCTCAGAATGAAATTGTGATTCTGGTATCCAGGAATATGAATGCAGAAAAAAACACAGATACAAAGGATGCTGTCGAAAGATTTCTGGAAGAACTGGAATGTTTATACCATTTCAACGGTTGTATTGGTATTACCCGATGCGACCGCCTGGACAGCCTGCCTAATGCTTATCGCAAGGCAGTGCTTCTAACCGGTTATTATATTTTATCGAATCAAATCCGGGTGATGGATGAAGAATTTTTGAAAGAAAAAAGTACAGCAGCGGTGACTGAGCCGGAGAAGGAAGATATTCTTGCTTTTGTAAGAGGTGATAAGGAAATTATATTGCCGGAATGTATGGATCGACTGCTGAACAACTTAACAATTTACCATATAAAAGCAGCGAACAAATATCTGAATGAATTGATCACGGATGTATTGCGGATTGCTGAAAGTGTTTTGGACGAGAAAAACGATCAAGATGAGATGTACCTGGAAAATTTCCTCACTAATGGTATATTTATCAGTCAAATTGATGTGAGAGAATGGCTTTGCCAGCTGTTTTTACAGGTAAAAGCTCAGGTGCAGGCGGGCTACAGGTCTGCGTCGGTGCAGACTATGGAAAATGCGCTTGCGTATATTGAAGAAAATTATCACGATTCTCGAATATCTGTAGAAGCTGTTGCTGAAATATATGGATTGAGTGTGTCTTATTTCAGCAAATTGTTCAATCGTTATACGGGAAAGTCTTTTCCGGATTACATATGTCAGATACGTCTAAAAAATGCCTGCCGGCTGCTTATGGAATGTCCAAATCTGTCAATTTCAGAGGTTTCGAGGCGAGTGGGCTTTAATAGTTCGTCGTATTTTGCTGCTACCTACCGAAAATATTATGGAGTATCGCCCTCGCAGATGAGAAGGAGCAAAGAAAAGTTCACAGGAAATAAAAAAGATGAAAATAATAACGAAAATAGCATAATATAGATGTTTTTTACTAAAAAAGCGGATTTTTATGATTGAAAAGTATACATTTTAATGGCAAAATGCATTCTAACACATGTGCGCGCTGTGGGAAAAGACAATAAATTAGGAGGAATACATGAAATATGAACGACGAAAGAAACAAAAACTGATATTGAAGAAAGATATACCTTTGTATTTGATGGCTCTTCCTGGAATCATGGTCTTAATTGCTTTTTCGTATATCCCTATGGCAGGAATGATAGTGGCTTTTAAAGATTATCATTATAAAGGCGGAATTTTTGGGAGCGAATGGACGGATCCGTTATTTAAGAATTTTACTTTTTTCTTTAACAACATGGAAAATGCGTTAAGGGCAACCAGGAATACGGTGGGACTAAATATTCTGTTCTTCATTTTTGGAACGATATTCGCAGTGGCAGCTGCAATCATGCTCAGTGAGATTCGAAATAAACGTTTTATCAAGACATGTCAGAGTGTGATGTTTTTTCCGTATTTTATTTCCTGGATGGTTATGGGAGCTATCATAAACGCATTGCTGAGTTCGGACGTAGGATGGCTCAGCAAATTTCTTCAAAAGGCCGGTATCAATTTTGATTTTTATTCCAGTCCGGGAGCATGGATAATTATTCTGATAGTGGTAGTTGTCTGGAATGGCACCGGTTACAATTCTGTTATTTATTATGGGGCGCTTACAGGAATCGATACGTCAATTTATGAAGCGGCCAGGGTAGATGGAGCCACGAAATGGCAGCAAATCACAAAAATTACCCTTCCGCTGTTAAGACCAACGATTACGATTATGTTTCTGCTTTCCGTAGGTAAAATGTTAAAAGGAAATCTGAACATGATGATTGGACTTACCAATTTGAATCCATTGTTACTTCCTGTGACTGATGTAATCGATGTATTTGTATATCGAAGCAGTGTAAAAAATGGTGAAATGGCGTATGCTTCTGCCGTCTCTTTATACCAGTCTGTACTTAGCTTTTTACTGGTGATAATATCTAACAAAATTGCGAAATGGTATGATAAAGATACCAGCCTGTTTTAGAAAGGGGGCGGAATAAGGATGAAATCAATGATTAAGCCAAGGATAAAATCCGATGATATTCTGATTGGCTGCTTTTATGTATTGTTGGGGCTGTTTTCTTTGCTTTGCCTGCTGCCTATTCTGATGGTTATTTCCGGTTCCTTTTCTACAGAAACAGAGATTGCAGTGCATGGATTTTCCCTGCTGCCACAAGGATTTTCGCTGGATACATACAACTATGTGCTCAGCAGGCAGATGAATACGCTGGCCAGCGCTTATGGAGTTACAATATTTGTAACTTTAGTCGGCACTGTACTGTCTGTGACCATTACTACCTGTTTTGCCTATGTAGTATCTGTAAAAGATTTTCAGCATGCTAACAAATTAGCTTTTTTTGCGTATTTTACCATGCTGTTCAGTGGCGGCATGCTGCCATGGTATCTGGTATGTACCAGATATTATCATTTGCAGGATACGTTGTGGGGTTTGATTCTGCCCTACTGTATGAACGTATTCTATATGTATCTGGTACGAAATTACATCAATGGAATCCCTTATGAATTGACAGAGAGTGCCAGAATTGATGGTGCGGGATATTTTCAGACTTTTGTAAAAGTAATACTTCCTCTGTCCAAAGCGGGGATTGTTACTATTGTATTGTTTTATGCATTGACCTACTGGAATGATTTCTATCTGCCGCTGATGCTTGTGACAGATGATAAATACTTTTCCATGCAGTACATTTTGTACAAGATGAATGCCAATATACAGTATCTGGCTACAAATTCGACCGGATTTGGAGCCGATCATATTGCGCTTCCTACACAAACAGTCAAGATGGCAATTACATGTATTGCGATAGGTCCAATTGCTCTTGTATATCCCTTTGTTCAAAAATATTTTGTGAAAGGTGTTACGGTGGGGGCATTAAAAGGTTGATTACGGAAAGGAGACATTTATGAAGTTCAAAAATGTAAAAAGAATTGCATCATTGGGGTTGGCTGTTATCATGAGTGCCGGATTAATGACAGGATGCTCTTCTTCTGTTGAAAGCGGAGATTCTGCGGCAAAAACAGAAGAAACTGCAAAAGAGGAAGAATCAGTCAAAGCTGCAGATCCTATTCCGGTGCGGATGATCATGTACGGTGAAGAATCACCAAGAATGAAAGAACTCATGGAAAATGAGATTTATCAGAAGGTTTTGGAAGAAATTAACGTAGAATTGGAGCTTGATTATCTCCCCTGGACAGAGGTTAACGGCGGAAAAACGGAGTTAATGTTCTCGGCAGGTGAAAAATTTATGTGCTTTACTGACACAGATTTTACCTCCAAGATGGTGGGAAAGGGATATTTTGCTGATCTGACGGATGTGCTGGAGGCAAATGCACCGGACTTATATGCAAACAGTGATATGGAAGCTAATATAAAGCAATTCACCATCAATGACAGAATCTATTCCGTGCCCATCGGAAACAAACCGAATGCAGGTGAAGATTATTTAATCATGGTCAGAAAGGATTTAATGGAAGAAGTAGGAGTAGAAGAAATAAACAATATCGAAGATTTGGAAAATTTCTATACTCTGTGTAAAGAAAAACATCCGGATTATATCGGACTGGGTCGTTCATTGAAACATACGATATTTAATGGAGCAATTGAATCTGATAAGAATGTGTTGTTTATTAACTCTTTTGTATTTACAGATGGAAATGCCGAAATTGATAGTACCTTATATAGCTATTATGAATCAGAAGAGTTTAAACAGGCATGCGAAATTGCAAAGCGTTGGAGAGAAATGGGAATTATTCCTTCCTATCTTCTGTCTAATCCCCAGCAGTCCAGCAGTGAATTTGCCGCAGGACGTGCTATGTTTGCTGTAGGAGCTAATGACCGTATTTTTGAAATGATGAGTTCCTTACGGGCAACGGTTCCTGACGCTGTATTAGAAAATGTATATCTGGGCGACATTTCCGAAAAACCGTTAATGACAAGAGGCGGCTATAATACAGCATATGCCATCAGTGCAGCTGTAGAAGATCCCGAAGAACTGGCAGCTTATGTGAAAGTACTGAATTTGCTGCAGAAAAACCAGGAATGGGTGGATTTATGGACCTATGGTATTGAAGGAACAGACTACACCCTGACAGACAGTGGATCCGTAGAAAGAATCTGTACAGATGAAATATTACCGAGCTGGCTTTGCGTAAATACAAAATTCCGTCGTTATGCGGATTATATTACAGAAGAGCAGATTGAAACATTTAACACTCAGGCAGATGGAAGCATCATGTTTAAAAATGCAGGATTTGTATTTGATACTGAATCTGTAAAAACCGAATATGCACAGCTGCAGACAGTTAAATCGGAATACCTGGATCCAATTTACACCGGCTTTAAGGACTATGATGAAAATATAGATGAAGCCATCGAAAAACTGAAAGATGCTGGCATTGACAAATATGTGGCAGAGATGCAGAAACAGTTCGACGAATTTATGAAAAATAAAGCTGACTAACCGGTCATGATTTATTATGCCACGGATGGCGGACTCTTTGGAGTCCGCTTTTCTGTTTTTGGATATGAAGAAAGAGCCGAACAGAATAGCCTTTAGATTAACTTATTAAAAAAACAGTCCGGCCGCCCATTATTGCAAATGGACGGCCGGGTTTTCACGAAAGATGATGTATCCGCGCGATTTTCTCATATACCTCACACATCTATGCTCCTTTTGATGTTGTGCGGCACAAAACTCATAATTTCATCTTTTATTTAAGCACTTCCAACAGCTGTTTCACATTTTTCTTACCGAAGCTGATTGTCTCTCCATCATTCACGACCAGACAAGGCACACTCATCACGTTATATTTGTCACGAATCTGAGGAAAATGATTCAGGTCATAGACCTGCGCCGTAATATTTTCATTCTCAGTCGCAATTTTCTGTGCTGCCGTCACCAGTTCAGGGCACATCGTACAGGACAAAGAAACCAGCACTTTGATATCGATGGGCCGGTTTATGGCCCGAACCGCTGCAAGTACATCTGCATCCAGCGCCTGTCCCGGGCCTGCTGCATTGTAAAGTCCCAGAACAAAGGATGTAAATTCATGTCCGCCGGGAACGCCATGGAATGCCAAACCGGTCCAGCTGCCATCTGTGCGGCACACCTTCACATAGGGTGTCTCCTCCGAATCTGCAGTGATTTCAACCGTCAGTTTGTCGGTGAGTTTTGCCAGTTCTTCCATATATCCCCGCAGTTCCGCAGATACCGGGCTGTCATCCAGTCCCAGTTTTAAAATCAGAGGGGATGCCATCCGTGAAAATACGGTGTTCAGCTGCGTCAACATGTTGGCATCGAACAGATCGCTTCCTGATGCTTCGCTTTCCCTGGAGGCAGCACTGTCAGACATTGCTGCAGCGCCGGACACCGTAGATGTGGTTGCTGACGCGGCGCCGGATGCAGTCGCTTTCGCTGCAGGTTTCTCCGGCTGCAGGCCAGTCTTTTTCTGCAGGCGCGCTGCATATTTTTCGAGTTCTGTCGCCGCCAGCGCACCATCCCCCACAGCGGTCACCACCTGACGCAATGCCTTTACACAGACATCGCCTGCCGCATACAGGCCATCAACACTGGTTTTTCCGGAATTGTCAGTAATGACATAGCCCTGTCCATTTAATTCAGCCAAGCCATCAATCAATGCTGTCGCAGGCTCATATCCGGCAAATACGAATACGCCGATATTGTCATTCTCCGCGGCCTGATACTCCGCTACTTCTCCGGTCAGATTATTGCGGTAACGAATGGCGCGCAGCGCAGTGTCTCCACTGACATCCACCACTTCAGTATTGGTCAGAACCGTAATTTTTTCATGATTTCTGGCGCCATCGGCAACAGACTGCGCACAGGTGAAATCATTTTCACGAACAAGTATGGTCACATGTCTGGCATATTTTGTCAGAAATACTGCTTCTTCAGCGGCGGCAAAGCCTCCGCCCACCACAAAAACTTCTTTTCCGGTAAAAAACTCACCGTCACAGGTCGCACAGTAGGCAACGCCCCGTCCCCGGAAATCTTCCTCTCCGGCAAATCCCACCATACGTGGATGAGCACCGGTCGCCAGCAAAATGCCAAAGCTTTTCAATTCGCCGCGGCTGGTCCTGACAGACTTCACATCGCCGGTTACGTCAAGGCTTTCGACTTCTGCCAGCAAAAATTCTGCGCCGAAGCTCTCCGCCTGCTTTCGCATGGTTTCCGTCAGTTGAGCACCGCTGGTGCGCTCCACACCAGGATAGTTCACCACCTCATGTGTGATGGTGATCTGCCCGCCGAAATGTTCCTTTTCCACCACCACTACACGGTATTTCGCTCTTGCAAGATATATCGCAGCTGTCAGTCCCGCAGGACCTCCGCCAACAATTACAACGTCATAAAGATTCTGCATAGGTATCTCCTTTCCAAAAGATAACAGAATGGGCGCCGGATGTTAAGCCGGCGCCGCCTTCAGTCAATTTAGAGCTGACCAACCAGATCAAGGCTGGGTTTTAAAGTCTCAGCACCGGGCTGCCACTTTGCGGGGCAAACTTCATCGCCATGTTCGTGCACGAACTGGCATGCCTGCAGCTTGCGGAACAGTTCGTCTGCATTGCGGCCCACATTGCCTGCACTCACTTCATAGGAAACGATCTTTCCTTCCGGATTCACGATGAAGCTGCCGCGCTCTGCCATTCCGTCAGCCTCGATCAGCACATCGAAATCTCTGGAAATTGCATGTGTGGGATCCGCCAGCATAGGATACTGAATCTTCTTGATACGCTCAGAGGCATCGTGCCATGCCTTGTGAACGAAATGGGAGTCAGTAGATACGGAATAAATCTCGCATCCTGCAGCCTGGAACTTGCCATAGATATTTGCCAGGTCTTCCAGCTCAGTAGGGCAAACGAAAGTGAAGTCTGCGGGATAGAAGAAGAATACGCTCCACTTGCCGAGGATATCATCCTTAGTTACAGTTTTGAAAGTATTGTTCACGTAAGCCTGTGCGGAAAAATAATTAACTTCTTTGTTGATTAATGACATAATAAGTTCTCCTTTTCTTGTACTGATAGATTAGTTGTTTCTTGAGAGAGCTTTTTGTAACTCTTCTGTTCTCTGGTTACAAGATATCATACTTTGTTTTATATGTCAATAATGATAATGATTATTATTTTTAAATTTAATTATTGAAAAATCCTGCCATCTACAAAGCCGGAAGTCATCGAAAACACACCTTGTCACAGTACATGCGCAGGATCTCTGTGATTTCCTTTCTTTGTTTTGCAAGAGGAATCTCATTTCCTGTCTTTTAATATATGCGACAGGCAATCCGCCTGCCGAGGGATAACATTCAGTCTCTCCTATCGTTTTCCGCAGACGATAAAAACCAATTCCGCAGAAACTGCAGTTAAATATGGTTTTAGCCTGCTGCATCAGGGTATATACAGATTTCGATCGTATATACCCTGATAGAGTTAAACCAGCTGATTCATCAGCCCCTGGTTCTCTACAATGTAGTCTTTCATCGCTTTGAAAGTCCTGATAAGTGCCTTGCTCTGCCTGACTGCCGGTTCAAAAT
>JAFUMV010000002.1 GCA_017482485.1 Lachnospiraceae bacterium | reverse complement strand
CATATAGGGCACTATATCCATAAAACCATGTTTTTTCGCAAAGTCAACAATAGGGCATCCAACCAAGTGAATTCACTTGGTTGGATGCCCTATTGTTGACTTTGCGAAAAAACATGGTTTTATGGATATAGTGCCCTATATGTGTGATATTGATCATATGAGTGCAAATTTAATGAATGCAAAATTACTTAGAAAGTATACGGTTGCAAGTGGTTTTAAAATCTGTGACTATTGGTATGTTGGAAATAAAAGTGAACATATAAAAGAATAGAAATATAGACAAGAGTCTATGGAGCGATGAAATCATTGATAATTATAGGTGAAAAAATGGAACATTTAAAAATAGCGCTGCTTCAGATCGCTGCAGCCGAAAATTTGGAAGAAAATCTGAAAAAGGGAATCCATGCATGTAAAAAAGCCAAAAGCATGGGTGCTGATATCGCTTTATTTCCGGAAATGTGGAGCAATGGATATCGAATTTATGACAGGCCATTCAGGGAGTGGGAGCAGGACGCAATCTCGACAGACAGCGATTTTGTACAGGCGTTTGGGGAGCTTGCAAAACAACTGAATATGGCAATCGGAATCACTTTGCTGGAAAAGTGTGAAAGCGGTCCCAAAAACACGCTGGTTTTATTTGATCGAAATGGAAATCAGGTTATGACTTACGCCAAGGTGCACACATGTGATTTCAGCGTAGAGCGTGCGCTGACCCCCGGTGATGATTTTTATGTAACAGATCTGGACACAGCGATTGGAAAGGTAAAAGTAGGTGCAATGATTTGTTATGACAGAGAGTTTCCGGAGAGTGCCAGAGTTCTGATGTTGAAGGGCGCAGAGATCGTATTGGTGCCAAATGCCTGTCCCATGGAAATAAATCGTCTGGCTCAGCTGCGCGCCAGAGCCTATGAAAACATGATGGGAATTGCTACCTGCAATTACCCGGAATCTGTACCGGATTGCAACGGACATTCCAATGCATTTGATGGTGTTGCGTATCTGCCGGAATTGTCAGGATCCCGGGATACCTGTATTGTGGAAGCGGATGGCAGCGAAGGGATCTATATGGCTGATTTTGACATGGAGATGATTCGCGAATATCGGAGAAAAGAAGTACATGGGAATGCATTCCGGCATCCTGCAAAATATAGATTGCTGATTGACAAAGAAATTAAAGAGCCTTTTATCAGAGAGGGGTATAGAGGGTAAAGTAATAAGTAAGAGATAAGGAGAGGTTTGAATATGGTTGGAAGAATGGTTGGATTCATTTCCTGTTTTATGTGTGCAGTTCCGTTTCTTATTATTTCTATTTATAATAAGAACAGTCGAGAGCCCATCAATTTCTGGAGCGGAGACACCACGTTGAAGGTGAAGGTAAAAAATGTCAGCGGGTATAACCAAGAAATGGCCGCACTATATAAAAAATGTGCAGTTGCATTTGTGATTACCGGAATCGGTTTTCTGATAATTCCATGGATCGGAGTTATTCTGTTATGCTTTGACTGTACGATTGGCATTTATATCGTGTATCGGAATTATAAGAAAATTTTAGGACGATTCTCATAAGGAACACGTGCGTTTGAAAGAAGTTCGTAAAAAGGATAAGTAGAAAACTGCGATTAAATGGAACAATAATTTCGGAAAGGACTTAAAAAGATGAAAAAATTCGGCATAACGGCAGCGGTCGCTGCCATCATCGCGATCGCAGGATTTGTTCTGAAATGGAAAAACAAGGTGGTTTATTCCGTCGGCATTATCGGCGGAGCGGACGGACCCACCTCCATTTTCGTGGCGGGCAAGGTCGGAAACGGAGCGGGAATCCTTGCGGTTGTGGCAGGCATTGTGATTTTGATCGCTGTCGCAATATTTATTTGGAAGAAAAAAAGATAAACACGCTGGGAGCGATTTTTATGAAAACAAAAACAATAGCGACGGCCTTCGCCGTTCTGGCAGCAGCGCTGTATGCGATCAACATTCCGCTGTCCAAGCTGCTGCTGGCAAACGTGGATACGACGATGATGGCGGCCCTTCTCTATCTGGGAGCGGGCCTGGGGATGCTGGCATATGGTCTGCTGCGGAAAGCCGTGGGAAGAGAAGAAAAGAAGGAGCCGCTGACGAGAAAGGAGCTGCCTTACACGATTGCGATGGTGGTATTGGATATCATTGCGCCTATCTTTCTGATGGCGGGCATCAGCAGGACGAATTCGGCGAATGTGTCGCTGCTCAATAACTTTGAAATTGTGGCGACATCGCTGATCGCGCTGGTCATTTTCCATGAAGTAATCTCCAAAAGGCTTTGGCTTGCCATCGGCATGGTGACGCTGGCGAGTGTGATTTTAAGCTTTGAGGGGGATGGAGCTTTTGCATTTAATGAAGGATCGCTGCTGGTGCTGGGGGCCTGTATCTGCTGGGGCTTTGAAAATAACTGCACCAAAATGATCAGCAACAAGAGCTCGGAAGAAATCGTCATCATAAAGGGATGCTTTTCCGGCCTGGGAAGTCTGGTGATTGCTCTGGTTCTGGGAGAGAGTCTTCCGGCGCTGAAATGGATTCTGGCGGCGCTGGCGCTGGGATTTGTGGCCTATGGAATGAGCATCAATTTTTACATCATGGCACAGAAGGATCTGGGCGCCGCAAAGACCAGCGCCTATTATTCCATCGCGCCGTTTCTGGGAGTCGCGTTTGGCATGGCACTTCTTGGTGAGCGTCCGCAGCTGCAGTTTTATATCGCGCTTGCGATCATGCTCGCAGCGACGATGGTGATGACGAAGGATACGATGGAGTGAAGGCCGTAGACGGAGGAGGACAAGTGGAAAATTTAATGATCAGAACTGAAACAGTAAATGACTACAGAGCAGTGGAAACCCTCACGCGGGAGGCGTTCTGGAATGTGAATGTTCCGGGCTGCGATGAACATTATATTGCGCATATTCTGAGGGATCACGAAGACTTCATACCGGAGCTGGATCTGGTGGCAGAGCTGGACGGTCAGATCGTCGGAAACGTCATGTATACAAAATCGAAACTGATCGATGAGGCGGGAAATGAAAAGCGGATCCTGACATTCGGCCCGATCAGCGTGCTGCCCGCGTTTCAGAGAAAAGGAATCAGTAGGGCATTGCTGGAAGCTTCGTTTGCCAAAGCGGTCGAAATGGAATTTGACGTCATCGTGATTTTCGGAAATCCTGACAACTATGTAGCCCGCGGTTTTAAAAGCTGCAAAAAATATAATGTCTGCGTGGGAGATGGTGTGTTTCCGACTGCGATGCTGGTAAAGGAATTGCAGCCCGGAGCTTTGGACGGCAGAAAATGGTTTTATCATGAAAGTCCGGCCTATGAGATGGACAGCGCGGAAGCGGAAAAATTTGATGCGCTGTTTGAATTCAAGGAGAAAAAGTGGCAGCCCAGCCAGGAGGAATTTTTTATTCACAGCAGTTCGGTGATTCAGTGAGCTGCCGGGCAGAAGATACGGAGGTTTTTCATGAAAAACATATACGATAATGAGCGGTTCTTTGAAGCATATGCGGATATGCCAAGAAGCAGGGATGGCTTAAAGAGTGCCGGAGAATGGGGCCAGCTGGAACCGCTGTTTCCAATACTTGCTCAAAAGAACGTCCTTGATTTGGGCTGTGGCTACGGCTGGCACAGCAAATATGCCCGGGAGCGGGGAGCCGCCTTCGTTCTGGGCATCGATCAAAGTGAGAAAATGATCGCAGAGGCGCTAAAAAGGAATTCGGCAAAGGGGATTGCGTATCGTGTCTGCAGCCTGCAGGAGTATGACTATCCAGCAGAAACCTATGATCTGGTCATCTCCAATCTGGTGCTGCACTACATAGAAGATTTGGATATGGTCTACCGCAATGTTTTTCAAACGTTAAAACAGGGCGGTGTGTTTTTATTTAATATTGAACATCCTGTTTTTACGGCAGGGGTGAACCAGCAGTGGCTCACCGATGGAAAGAAAAATCTCTGTTGGCCGGTGGATGACTATTTTTATCCGGGAGAGCGCACCACCGATTTTTTAGGTCATACAGTGAAAAAGCAGCACCACACATTGACTCAGATTCTCATGGGACTGATCGACCGAGGATTTCATCTGGAAGCGGTTGAGGAGGTTATGCCGCCAGAGGCGTGGCGGGCGCAGATGCCGGATGAGATGCGCAGACCGATGATGCTGATCGTGAAGGCGCGCAAGTGAGTTCGGGGAATACCGGATGGGCGTAGAACGGATTTTGCTGTCTTCACACCCACATCAAATTCAAACTTTTACCGGATTGGGCGTGATGGAAGAAAAGTGTGTTTCTACGCCCACGATTCAGCGTATTTCGCCGCGTAAAGCTTTAAATTTTGTGCTTTTTCGGGCGTCAATCGTAACTTTACACTTTCTACTCCCATTTCAGATGACTTGCCATTGCGTTTGAGGGCGTGGAGAACAGTTTTTTTTGCTTACGCCCATTCGAGCGGTTGGCGATGACTCGATGTTACCTGAATATGTAATAATTGCGCGGGCATTGATTTGAAATTTAATACAAAGCGAGGATGCATCCATGAAAACCTTGATTCTGAACGGTTCACCGCGAATAAACGGTGATACGGTAAGTCTGCTCAGTATATTAACGCAAAAGATTTCCGGCGATTATAAAGTGGTGAATGCTTACAGAACCGCGATATCACCTTGCATTGACTGCAGATATTGCTGGAAAAATTCCGGCTGTGCTATTAATGATGAGATGCAGGAAATATATGATTATATTGAAGAATGTGATAATGTTTTGATTGCTTCGCCGATCTATTTTTCGGAACTGACCGGGAAGCTGTTGGATGTGGGAAGCAGATTCCAGACCTATTTTTGTGCGAAATTTTTCAGAAAAGAAAATGTCATTATCAAGCCCTAAAAAGGTGCAGTTGTGTTGGTTGGCGGTGGAGATGGGCGCATGGATAAAGCCTATGGAACTGCGAGAACGCTTTTGCATCATATAAATTGTTATGATATTCACGAGGTGGTATTTAGTCATAATACAAATGACAGACCGGCGATTGAAGATCAGCAGGCGCTTGCCGGAATTGAGAGCATTGTTGAATTTTTTAATAGAGAAGGAACGACGACATGATAGAAGTTGAAATAAAAGTTTCCATCAAAAATAAAAATCAAACAGAAGAGAAATTACAGCAGATCGGCTTTGAAAAAAGAGATTTGGTGGAGGAATCCGATGTCTATTTTGACAAAGATCGCAATGCTTTGAAATCGCAGGACATGGCACTTCGCATCCGAAGCTGCAAAAATCTGATGACAAACACGACAGAGAATTTCATGACCTATAAAGGCCCCAAAATGGATGATATCTCCATGACAAGAAAAGAACTGGAGATGAAAATTGAAAATGCCGAAATTGGAAAAGAAATTCTGAGGTCTCTTGGATATGAATGGGTTTATCCTGTGAAAAAGCTTCGGCAGTATTTTTGCCGGAATGAAATGACAGCCTGCCTTGACAGCGTGGAAAATCTGGGAGAATTTCTGGAACTGGAAATTGTTCTGCCGCAGGAGAATGAGAAAGAAGCTGCTTTGAATGAGATCATTTCGCTGCTGCGGGAATTGGGATACGAACAGGGAGATATCATCAGGACTTCTTATCTTTCCATGCTGCACAGCAGGTAGTATAAAATAGAATATATGTTTGACATAATAGTCCTCCGGAGAAGACTAACCTGAGGCACAACATCATGCAGCACAAAGGAACAAAAACAATAGAAACCAACCGCTTGATCCTCCGGCAGTTTCGCCCCAAGGATGCGGAATATATGTATAAAAACTGGGCATCGGACCCGAAGGTCACAGCTTATTTAACCTGGCCGGCGCACCCGAACGCTGAGCTCACGAAGGCTTTGCTGACGGACTGGATTAACCACTACTCCGAGCCGTCTTACTATAATTGGGTCATCGAACTGAAAGAAATCGGTGAGGTGATCGGCAATATTTCTGTAGTAGAGCTGAATGAGCGGATAGAAGAAGCCGACATCGGTTATTGCATGGGAGCGGCCTGGTGGGGAAATGCGATCATGCCGGAAGCTTTGAACGCTGTCATTACATATCTTTTTGAAGAAGTCGGGGCCAACCGCGTGGCAGCGTGTCACGACAGCAATAATCCGAAGTCGGGCAGAGTGATGGAGAAAGCGGGAATGAAGCTGGAAGGCGTTCTGCGCGCGGCGGCGGTCAATAATCAGGGCATATGCAATAAGGTGTGCTATTCGATTCTGAAAAATGAGTGGAAGGAAGCCAGAGGTTTATAAAATGAATGAAATTTTATGCTCCACCGGAGCGCTGATCGGAAGGCCCAATGGCCGCAATTACAAACTGTTGGAATTTCTGACCGGACAGCTTTCCTGCGATGGCTTCGAGTTTATGATGTACGACACCTGGTACGGTGAGGTCGATGCATTGGTGAATACTTTAACGGCGCTGCAGCTCCACATCCCGGTCGTGCATTGTGAAAAAAGAATCGGGGAGGCCATCAGCAAAGGCGGAAAAGAAGAACTGGAAGACGCGTATCACCGATTTGAAATCAACTGTGGGATTGCGGAGAAGCTTCAGGCAAAAAAGATCGTGATGCATCTGTGGGACGGGATCACTTCAGACGCGAATTTTGAAAATAATATCAAAGCTTATCCCCAGCTGACTGAAATCGCAGGCAGCTATAATATGGACCTGCTGGTGGAAAATGTGGTCTGCAATCACGAAAGCCCGATGCAGCGCTGGTGTGAACTTGCGGAAAAATATCCTGACATTCATTTCATTTTTGATACCAAAATGGCTGCATTTCATGAGCAGCTGGACCTGTTGTACGATGAGAAATACGAATGGCTGTGGAAGGAAGGTCACATTCGCCATTACCATGTGAATGATTACGGCGGCGGTTATAAGGACTGGAAAAATCTCCGCACGCTGCCCATCGGAAAAGGGCACGCCGATTTTGAACGTTTTTTCAAACATCTGCAAAAAACAGGTTATGAAGGCACGTTGACAGTGGAATCCACCGCTTTTAATGCTGAGGGTGTGGTAGACATCAAAATGCTGAACGATCAGTTTGAATACATACGGAAGGCGCTGACAGCAGACGAATCATGCTTTTAGCGGGCAAAATCCAACGGAGGCAAAGACCAACATGGCAAAAGTCATCCTGATATGCGGCAGGATATGCTGCGGAAAAACTACATATTCCCAACAATTGTGCCAAAAGAGCAATGCAATAATCCTTTCTGTG
>JAFUMV010000045.1 GCA_017482485.1 Lachnospiraceae bacterium | reverse complement strand
GCATCGACCATGATTATTGAGGCACAGGATTGTCTGGGTGGTATTGCCACTGCCGGCATGATGTCGCATTGGGGCGGACGTTCTTCCAGTAAGGTACTGCAGGAGATTTTTGACCGTGCCTATGAAAAATGCAGTTTATTGGGCTGGGTAGAGGAAAATCATTGTGGGCGCAATGCGATCCATCACGAAGTTCAAAAAATTGTGCTGCAGGAGATGGCAGATGAGGCTGGCATCAAATGCCTGTTCTATACGTTGGTCTGCGAAGCTGTAGTCGAAGATGGAAAAGTTCAGGGTGTGATCGTTCAAAATAAGAGTGGACGAGGATATGTCCGGGCAAAATGTATCGTAGATGCTACTGGAGATGGAGATGTTGCCGCATCAGCCGGTGTTCCTTATTGGAAAGGACGGGAAGAAGACGGGAAGATGCAGCCCTGTACATTGATGTTTAAGGTGGGCGGTGTTGATTACGATAGAGCCGTATTTCCTCCAAGTTTTGAAACCAGAGTACCCACTGAAAAGGGTGAGCTGCAGGAGATGGCCAGCAGAATGCTTCCTTTCCCGGCAGGACATGTGCTGCTGTACGAGCAGCCTACACCCGGAACAGTATGCTGCAATATGACAAATGCCATCAGTATTGACGGAACAAATGCTGAAAGTATCACAGAAGGATTAAAGACATGCCGTTCTCAGATTGAGCCAATCATCCGTTTCCTTCAGGAATATGTACCGGGTTATGAAAAGTGTTGGCTGATGAGCGCCGGTTCCTTACTGGGGATCCGTGAAACCCGACATTTTCAGGGACATCAGTCTCTTTCAGCAGAGGATATTCTGGAGGCCAAGGTATATGATAACTGGGTAGTAAGAAGGGCTTTCTTTAATTTTGATGTACATAATCTGACGGGAGCCAGTTTGGATAAGACAGGTGTTCAGAAGAAATGGTCTCAGCCCAATGATTATACGATACCCTATGGATGTCTGCTGCCGCAGAAGATAGAGGGATTGCTGCTCTCAGGAAGAAACATCAGCGGAAGCCATCTTGCACATTCCAATTTCAGGATTATGTCCGTTTGCATTGCATTGGGCGAAGCGGCAGGAGTGGCAGCCGCGTTGTCGACAGCTGCCGGAATTCCTTTGGCGGATGTTGATGTAAAAGAGATTCAGAAAATTGTAGGCGAATAAGGATATTATGTCTGTATGCGGAAATGGACAGTGGTGCCAAGATTGATATGACTGGTAATGACTACATCACTGCCGTTTCCGTATTGCAGCTTGATTCGTTTGATTACATTGTTCAAGCCGATACTGAAATTTCTGTCTTCACTGTCTTTACTTTGTGCGATCTTTTCTTCAATATTTTCCATTCCGATTCCATTATCCGTAATATCAATATAAAAGAAATGTTCTCTTTGATAGGCATGAATTTGAATGATGCCCGGCACCTGATTGGGAATGATGCCATGATATACAGCATTTTCCACAATCGGCTGCAGAATCAGTTTTGGAACGGGAAAATCCAGGAGGGATTTTTCTGCATCAATTCTTAAGTCAAATTTTTGGTCGTAGCGAACCTGAAGAATCTGTATGAAACAGGTGATATTCTCCAATTCGCTTTTTAACGGAACAAGGGCATTGGTGTTATCAAAGGAGTAGGGCAAAAGCTTCAGCAAAGACTGCAGGGTCTGTATCACCTCCTGGGTCTTGTGTTGTTTTGCAAGATTGCCAATGCAGATTAGTGTATTGTGAAGAAAATGAGGGCTTATCTGATGCTGAAGCACCTGCTTTTCCAAAGTGTTTTTCTCAATTATCGTGCGTTCTTTTTCCTCTACCAGTGACTTTATCAGCAAGACCATGTTGTTGTAGTTTTCCACCATTTCAAAAATATCGCCGGAATATGTATTTTCAATAATATCAGGCAGGCTGTTTTGGTCATACACCCATTTGAGCTGCTGGGTAAATGTATTGATGGGAGCAGTTATCTTAACGGAGATCCAATAGGAAGTAAAAATTAACAGCACGGAAAACGCGATAAATATTAACAGAGAATTGTAGAGCAAGGGCCTGATGTTCTCAATGATATCCAATTGGTAAATTATACAAAAGTTAATGGTCGGATGGGGTGCAGCCTTAAATACATAGTATTTGGTGTTGTCTACATTTAAGATAGATGCATTATCAATGCCGGCAGGGATTTTTTTGAGCTGATTTAAAACATCATCGTTCATATTGTTTGTCTGGACATAAGAAAAGCTGGAGTACATAGGGGCAGAGATTTCATCAGAGTAGATAATGTAATCTATGTTGTTGGCGGCATATACAGCTTCAAAATATTTTTCAATTTGCGTACATTTCAGTTCCATAACCAGGATGCCGTAATCATCCCGGGTTCCAATACAATAAATTAAAGGAATCGCATGAGGTGCGATCAGCGTCGAATAGGGGGTATCCCACATCATGTAAGGTGAGTATTGGGTTTCGGAGATGATGGTATTTAAATAATCGTTTCCATAAATATCCAATAATATCTGATCAGAGGAATAAATATTTTCCTGATAATAGAAATATATATTCTGGAGAGAAGAGGAGTAGTTCCGGATTTGTTCAAGGTAATTGTTAATACGTCTGGTGTCTCCGGAAGTTAATATGTCTTTGTTTAAGGAAATATTATATGCAGTTTGAATCGCTGTGTTGACTGTTTCGGAAATGAACTCAGTTGAAGCGTTCACATCAAGTAAAAGACTGTCTTCGGTACGCTGAATGCTTGCTTGTGTATTGTCAAATATGTTTTTACCAAGCAAAATAACGAAGATGATCAGACTTATGGAAAACATGGATATGAAAAATTTTGTTGTCAGGTAATGGTTCTTAAAAGACATCTCTGAATTCCTCACTTTGTTTATCTTTTCGTCGATAGTCGGTAGGAGACTTTCCTGTAATTTTCCGAAACGTAATCGTGAAATATCTGTAGCTTTCAATTCCAACATGCTGGGCGATCTCATATACTTTCAGATTCGTATTTTCCAATAGCATAATCGCTTTTTTGATGCGCAGCTCGTTTAAGTAATGGGTGATGGATATACCTGTTTCACTTTTAAATAGTTTGCCAAGATAATCTGGGGAGATGGAAATTGCTTCTGCAATATCAGATATGGTGATTTTATCCGTATAATTATTTTCTATAAAGTGCAGCGTCATATATATTTCCGGTCTAAGGCTGGTATGATCGCTTTGGTTGACCAGAAAGCTGAGGTTTAAATTCGAGTGCCGCAGTTCCAGTCCCCGCATTGTATGCAGATTCTGTGCTGCTTTTTTTATCAGAGGAAAAAGATCCTGTTCCATACAAAGGTTCTTTATAACATATCCCAATACGCCCAGTGAAATCCCCTTCTGTGCGTAATAAAAATTTGTATGGCTGCTCAAAAAAATAATCTGTGCATTTGGATTGGTCTTTTTGAGCTCCTCCGCAAATTCCAGACCATTCATGAGAGGCATTTCAATATCTGCAATTACAATATCGGGACATAGCTGCCTGCATTTTTTCAGACCATCTTTTCCATTGGCAGCTTCTCCGATTACAGTGGCCTGGACGCAAGACCAGTCTATACTTTTGATTTCTTCTCTTATGGGTGTTTCGTCATCAAGAATAAAAAGGGTAAGCAAATTAGACATAATAACCTCGCTTTAATGAAGTGTTAGAAAAAAATATAGCGTTTTTATTGAAAAAAGTCAATATCAATGCGGAGCAAAAGGAAAAAGTTGACTGAAATTATGCGCAAAAAAACGGAATTCATGTATAGAATAAACAATGCAATATTGCTACTATTTTACTATGAAATCTGATGATACAGTGGTGTTTTTAAGAGAATTGCAGAAGAAAGGAGATATGCATCATGGAAAGGACAGGAAAAGAAAACAGCACTTCAATGATTTTGATTGGCATGGGAAATTTTGAAGATTATGGCGGCTGGTCTTTGGATACCCAGTTTGTTACAACTATGGGAGTCCCATATTTGTTGGCACATGGATTGGGAAAACCGGTAAAAGATGCTAGAACAACAGTGGTTTTTCCGGAAACAGGAGAGTATTTCGTCAAGGTATATACATACAATTGGGTTGCACCATGGAAAAAAGATATGGCGCCGGGCGTATTTCAGATTGGGGTCAATGGTACACTGCTGGAGACACAATTCGGAACAACTGGTGATAACTGGGGCTGGCAGGATGGCGGCAAGGTGGATATCAAAACGGAAAAAATCGTTTTGACCCTTCATGACCTGACCGGATTTGAGGGACGATGCGGCTTGATTCTGTTTTCCAAAAACCGGGATTTTGTTCCGCCGGTTAAGACAGACGAGCTGACAGAATTTTATAAGGAATTAACGGGCAATACAGGCTTTGCCAAAGAAGAACACTTTGATCTGATTGTTTCCGGTGCCGGAATTGCAGGAATCTGTGCAGCACTTTCAGCGGCCCGCAGAGGAATAAAGACAGCTTTGATTCAGGATCGGCCGGTTGTAGGCGGAAACAACAGTTCTGAGGTTCGTGTATGGCTGGGCGGAGAGACTAATTTTGAACCGTTTCCCGGAATTGGAAATATTGTAGCTGAGCTGGAGCAGAAAAATAAAGGACACTATGGAAGCAGCAATCAGGGGTGTCTGTATGAGGATGAGAAGAAGCAAAGAATCCTGGAGGAACAGGAAAACTTAAGCCTGTATCTTGAACATATCGTGACAGGAGTACAGATGCAGGAAAGCAGTATACGAGCGGTGGAAGTATTTGATATGAAACAGAACCGCTATAAATTATTTTCTGCGGATTTGTTTGTTGATTCTACCGGTGATGGTACGTTGGGCTATATGGCTGGGGCTGATCATGAGGTCACGACAAATGGTCATATGGGAATGACGAATCACTGGCATGTCAAAGATATGGGAAGACCGCAGGTATTTCCGGAGTGCCCATGGGCAATTGATTTGAAACAAGTGGATTTTCCGGGACGCGACGGTGTCAGGGATGTATACAATGGTGAGGGCGAAATGTCCTTGGGAGGCTGGTTTTGGGAAAGCGGCTGTGAGCTGGACCCGATCGCAAAAGCCGAGTATGCAAGAGATACCAATTTCAGAGCGATGTATGGTGCGTGGGATTGCCTGAAGAATTTTGATAACAGCTATGAAAACTATTCCCTTGAATATGCTTCTTATATCGGCGGAAAAAGAGAATCAAGAAGATTTTTTGGAGATGTTGTCCTGACAAAATGCGAGGTGGGACAGGGAAAAAAATATGATGATGCCTGTGTTCCCTCCACCTGGGGGTTTGATGTCCATTATCCGGATAGACGATTTTATGCAGCGTTTTATGAGGGAGATGGATTTTTGACCAAGGATTACCATGAAAATTTTGAGACGCCTTATTTTGTTCCCTATCGCTGTTTTTATTCAAGAAATATTAACAATCTGTTTCTGGCAGGAAGAAACATCAGCGTTTCCCATGATGCGCTGGGAACCGTGCGTGTGATGCGGACCTGTGGAATGGTTGGAGAGGTGGTAGGTGTTGCGGCGGATTTCTGCAAAAAATATCACATAAAGCCGCGGGAGGTATATACACAGTATGCTGACGCATTTATCAAGGAGTTAAAGGCGATTCCGAGAAAAGCGGTAAGTCCGAAGGATTGGTAATTCTGCCGTTTGGACAGGTCCGGTTCATCAGATTGCTTGGTAAAACAAAAAAAACAATAAAAAGAAAGTTTGGAAAGGCTATGGTAAATAAAACTGATAAAAAGCTGTCTTTACAGAAAGTACGAGCACATATTCCCTATTACTTCATGCTGCTGCCGGGAATACTCTATTTTATGGTTTATAAATTTTATCCCATGTACGGAGCTATGATTGCTTTCAAGGATCTTAATATGTTGGACGGAATATTAAAAAGTCCTTGGGCCGATCCGTGGTATAAGCATTTTGCGACATTCTTTAAGTCTCCTTATTGTGTAGAATTGCTTACAAATACCTTGGAGATCAGTTTGGTAAAAATTGTTCTGGGTACCTTTTCGGCAATTGTACTGGCATTGCTGGTAAATGAATGTCGGAACTCATGGCTGAAAAAGGTTGTACAGACTGTTTCATTTATGCCTTATTTCCTCTCATGGGTCGTTATCTATGGTATTGCATTTGCTTTTTTTTCTGAGGGATCGGGAATTGTCAATAAGCTGATCGAAATGCTGGGCGGTGAGGCGATACCGTTTTTTACCTCTAATTCTCATTTTAGATATGTGCTGTATGGTACCCATGTATGGCATGGTGTGGGCTATAGTGCAGTAGTGTATCTGGCAAGTATTGTCTCGATCGATACAGAACTTTATGAGGCTGCGACCGTGGATGGTGCGGGAAGATTTAGAAGAATATGGCATATTACACTGCCGGGCATCAGAAGCACCATTATCACTCTGTTTATTATCAACATTGGTAATATTTTGAATGCAGGGTTTGACCAGATTTTTGTTATGTACAATGAGCAGGTATACAGCAGTGCGGATATTATTGATACATGGGTTTACAGAACCGGTCTGGTAGGAATGAATTACGAGCTGGGCTCTGCGGTAGGTCTGTTTAAAAGCGTGCTCGGATTCTTTTTGGTATACATTACCAATAGATTGGCAAGGAAGTGGGGGGAACAGCTTTGGTAAGATCAAAACATAAAATAACCGGCGAAAGAGTTTTGGATTGGGTAATATACTTGATTTTGTTTCTGTTAATTATCATTTTTGTAGTACCGCTGCTTTATGTGCTGTCTGCATCTGTTACACCATACAGCGAGCTGATCAGGCGGGGAGGATTTGTCATTGTACCCAGTGAGCTTTCCTTTGATGCTTATAAGGAGCTGTTTTCTACCTCTCTGATTGGAAGCGCTTTTAAAAATACGTTATTTGTAACAATTGCGGGAACAGCTATTAACATGGTTCTGTCAATTTTATTTGCATATCCATTGAGCAAAAAGTCACTCCCTGGAGTAAAGTTTCTGACATTAATGCTGGTATTTACCATGATGTTTAACGGTGGTACGATTCCTACCTATTTTGTGGTAAAGGATACAGGGCTTCTTAATAGTCTGTGGGCATTGATTATTCCCGGAGCAATTGCGCAGTATAATGTTATTTTATTAAAAAATTATTTCCAATCCATGCCGGATGAATTGTTTGAGGCGGCTACGATCGATGGCGCCGGTGCCTTTCGGGTATTGCTTTCCATAGCGGTTCCGTTGGCAAAGCCCATTATCATGACTGTCATGCTGTTATATATGGTGGGAAATTGGAATGTGTTTTATGCAGGAATCCTTTATATCAACAGCAACGAGTTAAAGCCTTTGCAGGTTGTGCTTCGTGAAATTTTGATGAGTTCGCAGAATATGCTGAATAATGTTGACACTCATGCTCCAAGCTTAACGATGCGTATGGCTGCTATTGTAGTGACAAGTGTTCCGATTATTATGGTCTATCCCTTTGTACAAAGGTATTTTATAAAGGGGATTATGGTAGGAGCAGTAAAAGGCTAAAGGTGTTCCTGAAAGGATGGTCATTCATGCCACGAATGGCATAAATATAAAAAATTATAAAGGAGGCTTATCAGATTATGATGAAAAAGAGACTGATGGCAATGTGTTTAGCGGTAGCCATGGCAGCAGCTTTGGCAGGCTGCGGAGGTACCACAGAAAGCAGTAAGGAAGAAACAAAGGCAGCAGCAGAAGACACAGGTGCTGCAGTTGAGGAGGGAGAAGAAAGCGGTCAGGAGCCGGTAGAAATTGAAGTATTATCCCTGACATGGGGGACCAATCCGGAGCCCGGAAACTTTGTGGAAGAAAAAATACTGGAAGATATTAATGTAAAGCTGACAATGACAAACTTTGCAACAGGCGATGATGTAAAAACCAGCCTGAATATGCGTCTGACCGGCAATGATGCTCCTGATTTATTCTATGCGACCGCAGAAGATATTGCAGATTATGCAACGAAAGGCTACCTGCTTCCTCTGGACGATTATATGGATAAAATGCCAAATGTTAAAGCCATTCAGGAAAAGGTGGGGGTAATTGGACAGGTAGACGGTGTTCAGTATGGTGCTGTAAAACAGCCTCAGATTTATCAGGAAGGATATTGGATTCGTAAAGACTGGCTGGATGCAGCTGGCCTTCCGATGCCTACTACTCTGGAAGAGCTGATCAGCAGTGTAGAGCAGATTATGAACAGTGATCCGGACGGAAACGGAATTGATGATACCATTGGTATTACAGGCGTGAAAATAAACGCAATTATGCCCATTTTGGCAGCATATGGAGTATCACGTCCTACAGATTTAATTGATCAGGATGGAGAAGTAGTTTCTTCTCTGTATGATGAAAATTATCCGGATGCCATTGCCTATATTAAGGATTTGCTTGACAAGGGCATTATTGATAAGGAAATCATGGCTCTTACCTCTGACCTTTACAAAGATAAATTGGCGCAGGGACTTCCTGTGGTAGTTTATGATTCCTGGACTCAGTTTAAAAAGCCGGAATTATATGCACCGATCGAGGAAAACAACCCGGATGCAGAATGGGTTCGTATATTTGACTTAGAAGGCCCCGGTGCAACCACTTCCGGATTGTACGATCCTACCTCTGTGGGCGCTATTTACTGTGTGCCTGCACAGCTTGAGGGAGATGAAGAAAAGCTGGATGCAATCTGGAGACTGCTGGATTACGTTGCTGCTGATGAAGGTTTAAGACTTGTATCCTATGGTCTTGAAGGAGAACATTATACCGTAGAAGATGGAACGATTGTTGCAACCGACAGGATGGCTACAGAGGCAGATTTCACATGGGTATATCAGCTGCTCGGAAGAAATGAGATGGAATATCTGGGTGTGAAATTCCCTTATGCAAAAGCGGAAATTGAGAGCGGTGTTTATGACAGAACCTATATCCGTCTGGTAAACACACTTGTGGAATATCCGGATTGGTATCAGCGTGTAGATGCGCAGCGTTATATGGACGAAGAAGTGACAAAATTCATGTTTGGTGAGCGTCCGCTTGAAGAATATGACGCTTTCCTTGAAACGCTGGACAGCACTTACAATTACAAGGAATTTGTAGCAGGAGTAAATGAATATATACAGGGTACCGGAGTTCTGGACAATTGATGTAAAATAGAAATAGTTTGGTCTAATCAGGCGGCTGTGCGCAGTATATCTGTTTGCTGTACACGGCCGCCTGTTAAAGTAAATGACAGAAAGCTTTTTCGAAAGGAAACTTATACTATGGAAAACAAAATATCTTTCCGACGGTTTGGAACTATGTTGGACTGCTCCAGAAATGCAGTTATGCAGGTGGAGAGCGTAAAAAAATGGATTGATTTGACAACCGGTATGGGCTACAATACCCTTCTCTTATATACGGAAGATACTTATGAAGTGGATGGCAATCCCTACTTCGGCTACATGCGCGGACGTTATACGCAGGAGGAGCTAAAAGAACTGGATCATTATGCTGCCGAAAAAGGGATGGAACTTATTCCATGTATACAGACCCTGGCGCATTTAAATGCCATCGTCAGATGGCCGGCTTACAGACCTCATGTGGATACGAATGATATTTTGCTGGCAGGAGATGAAAAGGTTTATGAACTGATTGACAGTATGTTTGCCTCTGTTTCCAAATGCTTTACAAGCCGGGTTATCAATATCGGTATGGATGAGGCGCACATGATAGGCCGTGGAAAATATTATGATCTGCACGGGGATTCCGACCGATCCCAGATCTTGATTGACCATGTGAAAAAGGTATCTGATATCGGCAGAAAATATGGCTTTACCCTTACCATGTGGTCGGATATGTTTTTCCGACTGGCAGTGGGAGATTATTATCGGGCTGATGCGTCCATAAATGAGAACATTAAAATGCAGATTCCTGACAATGTGCAGCTGATTTATTGGGACTATTATTCCACGGATAAAGCACGCTATGATCAAATGATTACAGCCAACAAAAAAATCAGGGATGATATCTGGTTTGCAGGGGGATTGTGGACATGGACCGGCTTCGCGCCTCACAACGGCTATAGTATGGAGGCTGCAAAGGCAGCGCTGCAAAGCTGTATGGAACACAAGGTACAGGATGTATTTCTCACGATGTGGGGCGATAATGGAGGTGAATGCTCCAAGTATGCCCTTTTGCCGGCTTTGTATTATGCTTCAGAGTTTGCAAAGGGAAATACAGACACAGAGGATATCAAGCATGGCTTTAAAGAAATGTTTGGTGTTTCTTTCGATGATTTTATGCTGTTAGACCTTCCGGGAACGCCGGGAGTAGCAGCAGACCGGATCTGCAATGCAGAAAAATATCTTTTCTACAATGACTGTTTTACCGGGCTTTTGGATTCTACTCTTGCTGGAGGGGAAAACGGACAGTATGCTGCCTGCGCCAAAGAATTGGCGCCATTTGAAAAGCAGGAAGAATGGGGATATCTTTTTGCTACGCAGAAAGCGCTGTGTAAAGTTCTGTCCATCAAGGCAGAATTGGGACAAAAAACTCGACAGGTATATGAAGCAGGACAGAAAGAGAAGCTGCCGGAACTGATTGGAGATTACAGGATGCTTTTGGAAAAACTGGAGGAGTTTTACAGGGTTTATAAGAGGCAATGGTTTGCAGAAAATAAGCCTCATGGCTTTGATGTGCAGGATATCCGTCTGGGCGGGCTGATGATGCGTGTGAAAAGCTGTATGGAGAGACTGCAGGAATTTTATGAGGGAAATATCAGTACAATAGCAGAATTAGAGGAGAAACAGCTGGATTTTCAGGGAGATGAGGAGGTGTTTAGAAAGGAGCCTATCCGTTATAACAACTGGGGAGGCAGCGTGACGACAAATATTATTTCTTAGTAAATGCAGAGACTCCTGCGAGCAGGCGCAGGATTTTTTCGTCTGTTTCATTCATATTTGTGAACAGTGTCTCCAACGAAAACAATCCCTTTATTTCATCATCTTCAAAAAAGTCCACATCTTTTATATCAGAAAGGTTGTTTTTGGCAACCGATTCGGTGAAAGGGATATGTCCGGTGGTCTCTCTGGGAATGATTTTGCTTCTGATATGCAGGGGCCCGGCGGAAATCTGCGGATTTTTCAAAAGCATCCGATACAAATTTACTGTAGTTCGTCCGTATTCGCAGTAATCCAGGGCAACCGAAGTGATGGAAGGCGTATATCTTTGTGCGATGTGCAGAATTGGCAATCCATCCTGTCTGGGCTAGACTTTCTTGGATGATACGGTATGCAGGAATATGGCAAAAAAATCTTGACATCACCAATTCGATGTGATATCGTGTTAAACAGTTAAAAGCGATGACGGAGAAAAGTAATATATTCTTCCGGCCCAGAGAGCAGGCGTTGGTGAGAGTCCTGTGCGGCGGTCTGTATGAAAGAACACTTCCGAGCTGCAAACTGAAAGAGCATGTCAAAGCTTTCCTGTGCATAGAATATTACAGAGAGCGTGGTGGCAGAGTCCTCGAGTAAGGGAGCCGGAGTCCCACGTTAATGGGATAGCGTTTCATGTGAACGCGAAAAAGGGGTCGCACAAGGGCGTGCGGCAAATTAGGTGGCACCGCGGATAAAGCAGCTATTCGTCCTATATTTATCGGGACAGATAGCTGCTATTTTTGTGCAGTTACAATATGGCTGACACGGATGCAAAACGGCAGGAGCTGTACATCAACAAACACAAAGCGGAGGAAAATATTATGTGCTCAATCATGTGTTACGCGGGAAAAGACATCACCAAAGAGGCGATGGAAGGCTACTTAAAGAAAACGGAAATGAGAGGACCTGATGCAATGCAGGTCGTTGAGACGGATTTCGGGTATCTGGGATTTGCCAGACTTGCCATCATGGGACTGACTCCCGAAGGCATGCAGCCCTTTGAAAAAGATGGCAGCTGGGTTGTCTGCAACGGCGAAATTTACGGATTCCGCACCATCAAAAAAGAGCTGGAAGAGCGTGGCTATACCTTCAAAAGCGGTTCTGACTGCGAAGTGCTGCTTCCTTTATATCAGGAATATGGAACGGAAATGTTTTCCCATCTGGATGCGGAATATGCCTGTGTAATTTATGATGCAAAAACCGGCAAGCTTCTGGCAGCAAGAGATCCTATCGGCATTCGTCCTTTATTCTATGGCTATTCCGAAAGCGGAAAGATCGCTTTTGCCAGTGAAGCAAAGAGCCTGATCGGCTGGGTGGATAAGGTGCGTGCGTTCCCGCCCGGATATTACTACTATGATGGTGAGTTTGTTCGGTATGAGGATATTGCAGCGGTGCATGGCTATGTGCATACCGATCTGGATACCATCACAGAGAACATTCATGACAAGCTGGTGGAAGGTGTGAAAAAACGTCTGGACGCGGATGCTCCTCTGGGATTTTTGCTTTCCGGAGGCCTGGATTCCAGCCTTGTGTGCGCGATCGCGGCGAAAATTTTAAAGAAACCCATCAAGACTTTCGCAATCGGCATGGATATTGATGCGATTGACTTAAAATATGCAAAAGAAGTTGCTGACTTCATCGGTGCCGACCATACAGAAGTCATCATGACTAAAGAGGAAGTGCTTGCAAACCTGGAAACGGTAATTGAAGCGCTGGCCACTTACGACATTACAACAATCCGCGCCAGCATGGGCATGTATCTGGTATGTAAAGCCATCAATGAGACAACCGATCTGAAGGTGCTTCTGACCGGTGAAATTTCCGATGAGCTGTTCGGATACAAATATACGGACTTTGCGCCCAATGCTGCTGAGTTCCAGAAGGAAGCGGCAAAGAGAATCAGAGAACTGTACTGCTACGATGTGCTTCGTGCGGACAGATGTCTGGCAGCAAACAGCCTGGAAGCCCGTGTTCCTTTTGGCGATCTGGATTTTGTTCGCTATGTCATGTCCATCGATCCTGCAAAGAAAATGAACACTTACGGCAAGGGAAAATATCTGCTTCGCAAAGCCTTTGAAAAAGATCACATTCTGCCGGAAAACATTCTGTGGCGTGAAAAGGCAGCTTTCTCCGATGCGGTTGGACACAGCATGGTGGATGACTTAAAAGAGTATGCAAATGCATATTATAGCGATGAAGAATATGAAACCCTTCGTCAGAAATATGATTTTGCGCAGCCTTTCACAAAAGAAAGCCTGCTGTACAGAGAAATCTTTGAAAAATATTATCCTGGTCAGGCAAAAATGGTGCCCGACTTCTGGATGCCCAACAAAGAGTGGGAAGGCTGCAATGTAAATGATCCCAGCGCCCGAGTGCTGGCAAACTACGGTGACAGCGGAAAGTGATCACATAATCTGACATAAGTCACTGTGTCAAATGATACAGGAATATACACAGCAAATCTGAAATGGAGATTTGCTGTGTTTTTTTTATTATAAAACGACAAAGTCCGTTCTATTGGACTCTATATATTGGATAATAGAATTAGAAACAAGCTTGGAGAAGCGAATCAGGAACTTATTACAAAGATACAGCACGAAAGGCGGACGGACTTATGAAAAACATCGGATTCATTTTATTGACAGCACTTTTAATTCTGGTTACAGGATGCAGCATGGGCGGTGTTGCACTCTGCATGCCCAAAGGTCAGGTGAAGGCGAATGAAGCATACTTTTCACAACTGGAAGAAGAATATATTCAGAAGGTCAGAGAAGTGCTTGATGAAGCCGGGCTGACAAATGCCGGCGTCATGCTGACCCATGTGCGGGAAGCTGACGGAAGCAGAATCTATACCTTGTCCATTCATCATAAAAGATATTTCAATCTGGAAACCGGAGAGCAGCAGATGATTTTACAGTCTCTGGAAGAATGCGCTTTTGAAGCAGACGACTGCTGCTTTATTCAGAATTTTTCCTGAGGCAAAAGCAGCACCATGTGCCTCGGCCGCATGGTGTGTGCATCGCAGCGCATATTCCTGTTCACTGGAGAAACAGGAATAAATTAGGACATGACAGAGTTAAAGTTTCGGAGTATACTAAGGCATAGACCATATTGACAGGAGGCTTTTATATGAGCAGAGTGCCCCAGCCGGGTGAAATTTATCAGCATTTCAAAGGAAATCTTTATCGGATCATAACGGTGGCGGAGCATACCGAAACAGGAGAGATGATGGTGGTATACCAGGCTCTTTACGGAGAGTTTCAGAATTATGTCAGACCCCTTTCCATGTTTGTCAGCGAGGTGGATCATCAGAAATACCCGGAAGTGACGGCAAAATATCGCTTTACGCTGATTCCTGCCGTTGGAGCAGCGGCACCGGCATTCAACGGTTATGGGGATGCCGAAGCAAGCCGGGAGCCCGGGCAGAAGATGCTAAAGGAACAGGAACACCGGTCCCAAAAACAGCCTGAAGCGAAAAAAGAACAGGAAAGTAATATCCGAAAAGAAGACGAAGAGAGGGAAGAGTCTCCGAAAGAAGAATTTGAGCTTGATCCGGGACTTTTAGCTTTTCTGGAAGCGGACAGCTATGAACGGAAGCTGGAAGTTTTTTCAACTCTTTACGGTAAAGCGGACGAGTCGATGCTCAATACGATAGCGGTATCACTGGATCTGGAGCTTTCAGGAGGCAGTCTCGAAGAGCAGTATGAGACGCTCAAAAACTGTCTGCTGACGCTGGAAAAATATGAGTGCAACAGATTGCGCTGAAAAAGCTGCAGCGAAAAGTTCCTCCTTCCTGGACAACGTGTGACCGTAAATGCGACGGCATCATCCGTCAGAAAGAGGAGGAATCAAAATGGCATATGATCTGAATAACCGGCTGGTGATCGGCGTATCTACCCGAACCTTATTTGACTTGACTTTTGAAAATTCCATTTTTGAAGAGCAGGGACTGGAAGCTTACCGCAGATATCAGATTGAGCATGAAGAGGAAATTTTAAAGCCGGGGCCGGGATTTGCGCTGGTGCGGGCACTGCTTGCAATCAATGACAGACCTGGTCAGCAGGAACGTGTGGAAGTGATCATCATGTCTCATAATAACGCGGACACATCTGTACGTTTTTTCCGTTCGATTGCATATTACGGAATGAATATCACCCGGGCGGTATTTTCCGGTGGGAGTCCGTTGACGCCTTATCTGAGCGCGTTCGGAACAGATCTGTTTTTGTCTGCGAATGAAGAAGATGTGCAGCAGGCTGTGGACAGCGGAATTGCGGCCGGCATTATCCGCACGGACAAAAGGACGGGATATGATGCGAATGTCCGGATTGATCAAATCAGAATAGCTTTTGATGCGGATGCTGTACTGTTTTCGGATGAGTCGGAAGAGATCTTTCAAAAAGAAGGTCTGCGGGTCTTTGAAGAAAATGAGAAAAGCAATGCGAAAAATCCTCTGAAAGAAGGACCTTTTGCAAATTTTTTAAAAGCGATTGCCGCACTGCAGCGGGAATTTTCCGGCAGTGAAGTGCCGATACGGACAGCGATTGTCACATCCAGATGTGCACCGGCCCATGAGCGGGTAGTCAGAACTCTGCGGGCGTGGGATGTAAGGATTGATGAATCTTTTTTTCTGGGCGGAGTATCCAAACGGGACATACTGGCTGCTTTTGGTGCACATATTTTCTTCGATGATCAGGAAATACATACGGGACGGGCAGCAGAAGTAGTACCGGCAGCCAGAGTTCCGTACAGAAGAAACAGCAGTAAGGATGCAGATTCAAACGCTGCGGCAAAAACATGATACAGGCTTTGGAGAATAATGGATGATATATGAAAATATTACGCCGGGCAGATTTTTAGAGCGCCCCAATCGCTTCATTGCGCGGGTAGAGATACAGCAGGAGGGGGAGTGGCAGACGCATACCGTTCATGTAAAAAACACGGGGCGGTGCAGAGAACTGCTTTTGCCAGGGACTGAAGTTTACCTCACAAAAAGCGGAAACCCTCAGAGAAAAACACAATATGATCTGATTGCGGTAAGAAAGGGAGACGTGCTTGTAAATATGGATTCCAATGCGCCCAATCAGGCCGTGAAGGAGTGGCTGGAAGAAGGACACGGTATAGAAGGGCTGACACTGATCAGACCTGAAACCACTTATGGAAATTCACGCTTTGATTTTTATGCAGAAAAGAATGACAGGAAAATATTGATGGAAGTAAAGGGCGTGACATTGGAACAGCAGGGGATTGCACTTTTCCCGGATGCACCTTCGGAACGGGCGGTAAAGCATGTAGAGGAACTTGTCGCCGCTGCTCAGGCAGGATTTGAATGTTATATTGTTTTTGTCATACAGATGAAAGGAATTACCTTTTTTACCCCGAATAAAAAGACACAGCCGGAGTTTGCGGATGCACTGGCTAGAGCGTCGAAGGCAGGTGTGCGGATTCTTGCCTATGACTGTCTGATTCAGGCAAACAGCATGAAGCTGGATCAGCCTGTCCCTGTAGTGCTGGAAGTAGAAAAACAGGTACTGGGCAGGATTGCAACACCGCTTCTTGCGTGGTATGATGAAAACAGGCGCAGGCTTCCCTGGAGAGAGGTTCCGACCCCTTATCGTGTCTGGGTTTCGGAAATTATGCTCCAGCAGACCCGGGTGGAAGCGGTAAAGCCGTATTTTGAACGCTTTATGAATGCGCTCCCGGATATTGAAACGTTGGCGGCAGTCGAGGAAGATGTGCTGCTCAAACTGTGGGAGGGACTCGGATACTACAGTCGTGCCAGGAATCTCAAGAAGGCAGCCATACAGATTATGGAAGACTACGGCGGAAAGATGCCCTCAGATTATGATTCGTTGCTGAAGCTTAAGGGAATCGGAAGCTACACAGCAGGCGCTGTCGCTTCCATCGCATTCAGACAGTCGGTTCCTGCAGTGGACGGTAACGTACTTCGTGTAATTGCGCGCCTGATGGCTGATGACGGAGACATTCTGGATCCGTCAGTGAAAAAAAGAGTCGAACAGGATCTGCGGCCTGTGATGCCGCCGGAGCGTCCGGGCGATTTCAATCAGGCCCTGATGGAGCTTGGCGCGACAGTTTGTCTTCCAAACGGAGCTCCAAGGTGTGATGTATGCCCGTGGAACGAACTCTGCAGAGCAAACGAGAACGGAACACAGCTGGAATATCCTAAAAAGAGCGCCAAAAAGCCCCGCAAAATTGAGAAAAAAACGATTCTGGTACTCCGGGATTCTCAGAGTGCCGCAATCAGAAAACGTCCGGCGAACGGGCTGCTTGCGGGATTATATGAATTTCCGTCCATTGAAGGACATGCATCGCAGGAGGAAGTGCTTGCCTGGTTAAAACAGCAGGGCGTGCATGCGGTTCGATTGGAAAGACTGCCGGATTCAAAGCACATTTTTACACATAAGGAATGGCATATGATTGGCTACATGGTGCTGGTGGATGAACTGGAGCCGATGAAAAAGGATAAGAAGCTTCTGTTTGTGAAGCCGCAGGAAACGGAAGAAAAATATCCGATTCCGTCCGCATTTGCTGCCTATACCAGATATCTGAACATTAAAACGGGTAAAGAACGGATGTAGATTTTGAAATTACTGCAGCGTTTTGACAATAACCGAGTTACTTATTATTATGAAAGGCCGCGAAGCGGCACTGCTACAACTTCAATATGGAGGATGAAAATGAAACTGCTTACGATCGCCATTCCCTGCTATAATTCGCAGGACTATATGGCAAAGTGTATTGAATCTCTGCTGCCCGGCGGAGAGGATGTGGAAATACTGGTGGTGAATGACGGCTCAAAAGACAGAACGGCCGAGATTGCGGAAGAATACGCCGCAAAATACCCTACTATTGTTAAGGCAATCCACAAGGAAAACGGAGGGCACGGTTCTGCGGTAAACACCGGTATTGAAAATGCCACAGGTCTGTATTTTAAGGTTGTGGACAGCGATGACTGGGTTAAGGAGGATGCTTATCAGGCGATTCTCTCAAAACTTCGTGAACTTGCAGGTGGAGAGCATACCCTGGATCTGTTGATCAGCAACTATGTATATGAGAAGGAAGGCGAGCGCAGAAAGAAAGTGATGCAGTACCGCCATATTCTTCCGAAAGACAAAATATTTACCTGGGAGGAGTGCGGGCACTTCCCAAAGGGAAAATATATCCTGATGCACTCCGTTATTTATCGTACAAAACTGCTCAAAGAATGTGGAATTCATCTGCCGGAGCACACCTTCTATGTGGATAATATTTATGTGTTTGAGCCGCTTCCCTATGTGCGCAACATGTATTATCTGGATGTGAATTTCTATCGTTATTACATAGGCCGCGCGGATCAGTCCGTGAATGAAAAGGTTATGATTGGCCGAATTGACCAGCAGATTAAAGTGAATAAACTGATGGTAGACTATTTTGCGGAAAATAAGAACCTGATTTATGCCAAAAAGAAAACCGGAAAATATATGCTCAGTTATCTGGACATTATCACAACGATTTCTTCCATTCTTCTGATCCGTTCCGGTACAGAAGAAGCGTTGGAAAAGAAAAAAGAACTTCTGACATATATCAAGCAGAAAGATCGTTCCCTTTACAAAAAGCTTCGCTACGGTTTACTCGGCAACTTCATGAATTTACCGGGTAAGGCAGGACGCAAAATTTCTGTCGAAGGATATAAAATCTGCCAGAAGTTCTTCGGATTTAATTAAAGCTGCTGTTTGACAGATTGATGGATTAAAAAAACAAATGAAGAGAAAAAATGTGCAAAACCGCCAAAAAACTGGCGGTTTTGTTTGCTTTATGACAAGAAAAATAACTTGCCACAAAAATCCTTCCCCCCATTTTCACAAGAATTCTTTGTAATGACAAGGATACTTTCTACAAAAATGCCATTGGGCAGGGTATGATGAGGATGAATCAAACGACAGGCAAATTGTTCGGAAAGGAAGGTCGAAAATGGAAAAGAAGAAAAAGAAAAAATGGAGCCTGAAGGAAGATTTTAAAAAGAGATGGCAGCTATATCTGATGCTCATCCTTCCGGTAGCCTATATTATTGTGTTCTGTTATGCGCCGATGGGAGGCATCGTCATCGCCTTTAAGAATTATTCTTTCAGAAAAGGAATCTGGGGAAGCGACTGGGTTGGCCTGAAATATTTCAAACAGTTCTTTGTCAATCCTGATATGGCAAAGCTGTTAAAAAATACGTTGATCATCAGTTTATATTCTCTGGCGGCCAGTTTCCCGGCACCGATTATTTTGGCTCTCGCATTGAATATTATCGGAGGAACAAAATTTAAGAAGTTTATGCAGTCGCTGACATATGCGCCCTACTTTATTTCTACCGTAGTAATGGTCGGTATCATTTTACAGTGTCTGCATTTAAATGTCGGTATTGTGAACAATGTTCTGGAATTTCTGGGCATGGATCGAATTGATTTCATGGGCAAGGCTTCTCTTTTCAGACATATCTATGTATGGTCCGGTGTATGGCAGGGAACCGGTTACTCCGCCATCATCTACATTGCAACGCTGGGCAACGTGGACCAGTCTCTGGTAGAGGCTTCCCTGATCGATGGGGCAAATCGCTGGCAGAGAATCAAGATTGTAGAATTGCCTGCGTTAAAGCCGATTATCACCATTCAGCTGATCATGGCAGTCGGCGGTGTCATGGGTGTCGGATTCGAAAAAGTATTCCTGATGCAGAACAGCTTAAACCTTCCTGTGTCGGAAATTATTTCTACTTATGTATATAAACGGGGTCTGCATGACATGCAGTATTCCTTTGCAACAGCGGTAGGACTGTTTAACTCGGTGGTAAACTTCATTCTGATCTTCATTGCGAACAAGGTTTCACAGAAGTTCGGCGAAACAAGTCTTTGGTAGGAGGTGGCATAAGTGCACAAAAAAAATGCAGTGAGTGGAACAAAAGTAAAACTGTATCGTACTCTGCCAGACAGAATCCTGCTGGCAGCTGTATGGGTAATGATGATTTTTATCATGCTGATCATATTGATTCCGGTAATTTTTATTGTGGCATCCTCCTTCAGTGATCCCAGAGCGGTGTCAGCCGGTAAAGTATTTTTATGGCCTGTGGATTTCACACTGGTAGGATACGATGTGATTTTTCAGTCTCCAAGTATTGTAAAAGCATTTTTTAATTCCGTTTCATATACGGTAGTCGGAACAATTGTCAGTGTTACATTGACAATGCTTGCCGGCTATCCTCTGGCCAGAACCGATTTGAAAATCCGCGGTGTGGTGATGTTTTTCTTCACCGTAACCATGTTTTTCTCCGGCGGTATGATTCCTACCTATCTGGTAGTGAGCAAGCTGGGACTGATTGACAGCTTCTGGGCGATGATCCTTCCCTCTGCGATGGGTGTCTGGAACGTAATTCTGATTAAAACTTATGTACAGAGTTCCATCCCGTCTGAAATTTTTGAAAGTGCATCCATTGATGGATGTTCCGACTGGAAGTATTTTACAGATATGGTTATTCCGCTTTCCAAACCCATCATTGCGGTTATGGTACTTCTGTATGCGGTTGGAAAATGGAACGATTTCTTCTCCGCGCTGCTTTACTTAAACGATGTGAACAAACAGCCGCTGCAGCTGCTTTTAAGAAACGTGCTGGTAGAAAATGACAGCATCGGTATGGCAATGAACCTGGCGCAGCAGATGAGCCGTCAGGAATTAAAAACTCAGTTACAGTATTCACTGATCATCGTATCCTCTGTGCCGGTTATGCTTCTGTATCCCTTTATCCAGAAGTATTTCGTAAAGGGCATTATGATGGGCTCTATCAAAGGCTAAGAGAAAACGGTATCAGTTAATATAAAATTTAAAACATGCCAAAAGGCAAAAAAAGGAGGAAGTATGAAAAGAAGAACAGTTGTAACAAAGCTGACAGCACTCAGTCTTGCAGCTGCCATGATCGTTATGAGCGGATGTGGCTCTCAGGGCACAGCAGACAGCAAAACAGATGACAGCACAACCAAGAATGCTGCAGAGACAACGCAGGCAGCTGACAGCGCAGAAGCGGATGCAGCAACAGAAGAACCTGTTACGCTGACAGTAGCAGTTCAGATGAATGAAAAGGGTGAATACTCCGATGCAAACTATGCGATCAAATGGATTCAGGATCAGTGTAATGTAAAATTTGAGTTCGTTGCCCTTCCCAGCGGCGATGATGCTGAAACAAAGCTGAACCTGATGCTGGCAAGCGGAGACTATCCGGATATTATCTGCTATGGACTGAATAAGCAGAAAACCGTTAAATTCGGTACAGAAGGAATTTTCATTCCTCTGAACGATCTGATTGAAAAGTACGGCGAAAATACCAAGCATCTGTTTGAACTCAGACCGTCCTATGAATCCAACGCATATGCGCCCGATGGAAACATCTACGGTTTTGTTACCATGAACGAGTGCTATCACTGTACCGCATATCCCAAGCTGTGGTACAACACAGAGTGGCTGGAGTCTCTCGGTCTGGAAGAGCCTCAGACAACAGAAGAACTGGAAGCAGTTTTAGTTGCTGTAAAGAACAGCGATTATAACGGCAACGGCAAGGCTGATGAAATTCCGCTGACAGGAAGCCCTGACTGGGATTGCCAGCTGGAGTGGACTCTGATGAACTATTTCATGCCCTGTGATAAGGATACTCTTTCCTATGCAAAAGACGGACAGGTTATCTTCGCATGTGATAAGGACGAATTCAAGCAGGGTCTTGAATGGATGCACAGCCTGTATGAACAGGGTCTGATCGATCCTGCAACATTCTCTCAGAAGAGCGATCAGATGCAGCAGACAGTTCGTTCCGATGAAAAGCTGGTATTTGGTTATACCGCAGACCACTTTGCAATGGGTATTGATCTGGAAAACAGACATCTGAACGAAGTAATCGCAGCTCTGCCTCCTGTAGAAGGACCTACCGGTGCAAGATATCAGCTGCACAAAGACTATGTTGACCAGACATCCGGCTTCTCCTGGTTCATCACCGACAAGTGTGAAAATCCTGAAGCAGCTTTCAAGGTTGGCGATTTCCTGTACAGTCAGGAAGCATCTCTGGTTCAGATGTACGGCGAAAAGGGCAAATACTGGGATGATCTGGAAACTCCCGTTGAATCCATCATGGAAGGCGTAGATGCAATTTACTGGCTCCAGCCTGGATTTGCGTCCAATGAAAATGACGATTACAACAAGAACACCTGGTGGACAGGTATTTATGATCAGACCGCTGAATTCCGTGCACAGATGTCTCAGCGTCCTGAGGACATGTACTCAAGCGATGCTTATGAAGCGAGATTGTATGATGAAACCTCTAAGGTAGTTAAGTATTTCTATCCTGAATATCTGCCTAAGAACATTTTCCTGGAAGATGAAGAGGAATCTTCTCAGTTTGCTACCTTAAAGACATCCCTTCAGGAATATGTTAAGACTTCCATGGCACAGTTCATCACCGGTGAACTCAGCCTTGAGAAAGACTGGGATTCCTATGTGGAAACCATCCAGAACTACGGTGTGGATACATACGTTTCTCTGTACCAGAAGGCATATGATGTATATTACGCTGCAGAATAATATTGTATGATTTCCGGTAAGGAAAATACAGCAGTATAGTCATCTATGAGAAAAGATAGCGTATGCCAGAATCCTGGCATACGCTATTTTAAACAGAGGTACTTTCTTTTTGAAAAGTGAATTGATATAATGAAGCCAACAGCTAAATCCTGCTGGCACAGCTTCGCTCAAAACGGAGCTATTTTATAGACAAGGGACAAATTCCATGAAGAACAAAAAAGTGTATATCCGGCTGATCTGGGGCTATCTCGCTGTTTTTATGATACCGCTGATTATGAATGTGGTGATGCTGGAAGATATCGGAAATTCAACGCAGGAAAACATCTGTAAAAACGTGCTGATGAATTTGAATCATACAAAGGAAACGATTGATAACAATTTTGAAGAAATCGATTCCATTGTGGAAAAGCTTTCTGCCAACAGTACAGTTTTTTATATTGCCACACAGATGGATGAACGGGATAAGCTCATAGAGATTTCCAAGATTTTATCGGTGCAGGATTATATGAGCGTCATGACGATTCAGTCCTTTGTGGAGGAATATTACCTGATTTTCCACTACAGCGATATGGTGATCAGTCCGGAGCATGTATATTTGTTTCATGATTCCATGTCCTATGACTTTAAATATGGTGACATGGAATGGGATGCCTGGAAGGAAATGATGAGGGAGAATCACACGAAGTATTATTTCCCGGAAGCGATGACACGGCAGAACCGTCAGAGCAGCAAAGCACTTTTATACGTGCAGTCTCTGGTTACCACTTATGGAACGAAAGGCACTTTTGTTTTCCCGATTCGCAGCGAATATATCAAATCCCTGCTGGCTGATGCCTATGTTTCTGAGGATGGCTGGGCATATGTGCTGGATGAAAATGGGAAAAAGATCTTAACCATAACTTCGGAAAATGAGGAATTTGAGCTGATTCCGCAGGAGTATCTGGAAAACAATAAAAGCATCCAGGAAATCCGGCTGAATGGAAGATGGCTGGATGTCATCACCACATCTTCCGAAGAAAACGGTCTGACTTATGTTGCGGTTTTGCCAAAAGACTATATTACAACCCAGGTCAGCGAGGCGCAGCAGAAGAGTATTTTGCTGATTGTATTTGCGCTGTTTATCGGTCTGCTGGCAATCTGTGTTGTTTCCTAGTACAGAGGCAAAAAAATCGATCAGATGCTGCAGGTTCTGTTTCGGATAAAGCCGGATGATGCCCGCAAGCAGACGGTGGATGCGATTACATACATTTCAGACTCTCTCAGCCAGCTTGTGGAAAACAATGCAGATTTACAGGAACATATCAAAAAGCAGCAGCCCATCACCAGAGGTCTTCTCGTGGAGCGCCTTCTCAGGGGGACCGGTGCGGGAAGCGACAGAAATCTGGAAGAATACGGAATCCGGTTAAAAGATTCAAAGATGATCGTTTTGGCCTTTGTCTTTGAAGAAGGACACATCACAATGGAAGAAGACGTGAGTACAGATGAGACTGTGGCATTAAAGCAGGTGCTTTCCAACGCCCTTAACAGGGTACTGCCCGGAGAAAAGTACATGTGTGATACGGATATCAATGAGGGCGCAATTCTCTGTGCGATGGACAGAGAGGCTCCTTATGATAAAAATGCCCTTCAGGGACAGATTGGAGAACTGATCGAATATTTCTGGGAGGAATATGGGGTGGCAGTAAAGATCGCCATCGGAAATATGTGTGAAAAAACGGGTCAGATCAGCAAGGCTTACGACCAGGTCTGTGAAATGCTGCAGTATGGGGCTGAATCGGATAAAAATGTTTTCTTTTATGAGGATTATATGGAAAACAGGGATTATTATTACTTCCCTGTACCTTTGGAGGAAAGACTTGTGAATGCGGTGAGAACCGGTGACATGGATAACATGCATGATCAGCTCAAGGAAGTTTATCAGATCAACGTGATGGAAAGAAACATCAGTCCTTTCATGATGCATTTTCTGGTCAATGATCTGCAGTGTGCGGTGTTTAAAGCACTGCATAATCTGGAACCTCATGTAAAAGTGGATGAGGAAGAAATATATAAACAGCTTGAGCAGATCAACAGAGAAAATGATATCCTGCTGCGATTTAACCGGATCAACAATATTTTCCATTATATCTGCAAACAGGTGCAGGAGCAGACCGTGGAAAGTACAGATCGTCAGAAGATGGAGATTGAAAATTATATCCGCAGCAATTTCGGAAACAGAGACCTTGGATTGACGAAAATTGCGGATGATTTCGGATACTCCAGCACCTATTTTTCCAAACTGTTTAAAGAACTGTTCGGAGAAAACTTCGGAAGCTATCTGGAAAAAGTGCGAATTGAGCAGGTTTGTTCACTGCTGAGAGGTTCAGATACGATGGAGGCCATTGCGGAAAAGACCGGATATAACAGTGTTTATGTGATGAGAACGGCATTTAAGCGCATCAAGGGCATGACACCCAATGATTTCAGAAAAAACAACTCATGAAAAGGAGAAAAAATGGACAGCAGAATGATACTTGACCGTATTCCTTTACAGTTTTGCGAAGGCCCGTTCTGGGGCAACGGAAAAATGGGTGCGGTTTTATATGTGAGAGACGACAGCTTATGCATTTCTGTGGATCATGTGAAGCTGTGGGAGTTAAGAGAAACCCTGCCGGATGAGCCAAAGGCTGCTTTCCAGCAGATTTTACAGCATAAAACGGAATACTTAAGCGGTGATCCCCGCTATGTGGAAGATACCAATATTTTTGATGATAATATTGGAAGAACCCGTCTGCCGGCTCTGGCAATTGAGTTAAAGCTGCCGGGCAAAGTTACGGGATTTTGGGCGGATACAGATTTACAGAGTGCGCAGACTGCGCTGAAGATTTCTCTTGAAGATGGCAGCTTGCTTTGCGGAAACATTTATCTGGATTCCTGTGTGAACATTTTCAGTCTTGAACTGGATCATGCGGAAGGCGGACTGAAAGTGAAAGCCCTTGGCTGGGATCTGGAATCTCCCAAACTGAAGGTGCTTAAAAGCTGGAATTATGAGCCCTGCAGGCTGGAAGAGAAAGAAAATTCTTTTTGTGTGACCCAGCATTTTGGAAAAAATCAGACTGCGGTTTTATGCGGAAAGCAGATTGGCAAAGAAAATAAAGCTGTGCTGGCGGTTTCCATTGATGTGGATGAGCTGGAAAAAGAACAGACTCTGAAAGCTGCAGGAGAAAAGCTTACAGCAGCTTATCTGGAAAACAGAGAACATTACTTAAAAGCGCATGAAGCGGACTGGGCTGCATTCTGGAACCGTTCTTCCATCGAAGTTCCCAATGAACGGCTGCAGGAAGCTTTTGCACAGGAAATGTATAAGCTTTACTGCAATGAGAGAGAAGATTCCATGCCGATCACATTACAGGGAATCTGGAATCCAAATCACAGAATGCCGGCGTGGTACGGAGATCTGCATAACGACCTGAATGTGCAGTCCTGCTATTGGCCCGCTTATAAAACCGGAAATGTGAATCTGGTGCGCCCCTATATCGAGTATTATGCAGCAGCCATGCCGCGGCTGGAAGAGCGTGCATGGAAGCTGTTCGGCATCAAAAATGCCATTCATATTCCGACCATGATGGCGCCTGACGGCACGGGAGCCGCTTCAGAGTGGTGTTTCTGGAATACGCTTCTGGGCCCCGAACTTTTCGTGGCGGTGGACTTTGTCTGGTTTTATGAATACAGCAGGGAACAGGACACTTTGCGGGATAAAATTTATCCTTTTATCGAAAAGGTGATTCATCTGTATGAAGAAATTGCCTATGAAAAAGAAGACGGTTATCTGCATATCCCCTTCACCACATCTCCGGAAGTGGACAGAGACGGTTATATGCTTTTGGCTGATGATGCAACGTTTACCCTGTCCAGTCTGCATTTTCTGTGTAAAAAAATGGCAGAATATGCAAAGATTCTCGGAAAAGATGGGGACCGTTTTACCAAATGGAGTGAGCGGCTTGCCCCGGTAAAAACCAATGAAACGGGCCTTCCGGTATATGCGGGAATCGATGTGTTTAAATCACACAGACATTTCTGCCAGCTGTATCCGATTTACCCGCTGGGAGAAGAAGCGCATAACGAAGTGGCCAATAAGAGTCTGGATACCGCGATCAATCAGGGCTTTTTGGAATACGCTGCCTTTTCCTTCCCCTATATGGGAATTTTTGCTGCAAGATGCGGCAGAGGAAATATGTGCAGAACCATGCTGGAAATTTACTGCATGGTATTCCGTTCCCGCAATTCCTTTACGGTAAACGGCGATCCTTATCAGAACGGTGTGCTCCGGATTTCTGATACCAATGCAGGGGAAAGCTCGGATGCCTTTACGCTGGAATCCGGTTTCTTTGTTCCGACACTTCTCTGCGAAATGTTTGTGCATCGCAGCCGGGATAAGGTGTGGATGCTGATGGGCATTCCGGATGAATGGAAGGACTGCAGCTGTAAGCAGCTGGTGGTGGAAGGCGGACATTGTCTGTCCATAGAACAGACGGATTATCAGCTCAGGCGTGTGGTGCTGACTGCCGGATATGAGGAAAAGATTACACTTTGCTGGAAGGAAAAGAAAGCGCCGAAGCGCATTTTCAGAGGCCGGGAGGAGATCACCTGCGGACAGAAAGGCCAATGTACAATCTTTGTGAAAACCGGAGAAGAATGGATTCTGGAATTTTAAAATAATAAAATAAGGACAGGAGTGACAAATGAAAATACAGTTTTTGAGCAAAGAAAATAGAGGATTGAAAATACTGTTTCTTTTGGCTGTCATCCTGTCCTTTTTCGGTTTTGGGATGACTGGCTGCAGATATCCGGAAGCTGTTAAAGAACCGGTCACAACCAAAGTGGTGATTATTCATAATAATCCCTGTGAATCCTGTCGGGAAGAGGAAAAGCTGCAGGAATTATTTTCTGAACTTGTACCGCAGAATGCGTCGGGAGAATTTTCGCTGAAGGTTCTGTATGCCTATCACGGGGAAGGAGCAGAACTGGTGGAAAAAGCCGCCGGGTATTTCGATGTGGAAAAAAAAGATATCATCTATCCGTTTGTGATTGCAGGAGATCAGTATCTGATGGGCAGCCGGCAAATGGAGGACGAACTGACTTCGCTTCTGACCGCTGCGTCGAAAAATCAGGTGACGGAAATTCTTCCGGAGAGGTCGGAAAGTACGGCTGACGGCGACACAAAGGAAATGGATGCCGACAAGGAGGAAAGCTGGTATCTGGATGCAGGTGCAGAAGTGATACACCTTTTATATTTTTCCACAGAAAGCTGCCATAACTGTGAAAATGTGCAGAAATTTCTGGACAGTCTTCCCCAAATCGTGACTGTGGGAGGCAATACATATTCGCTGACGGTGACGAAGCTGTCGGTGGCAAAAGACAACAATATCGAGCTGTTTGAAGCGCTGGCACAGCAGTACGACATTCCGGAAAGCAAAAGACAGGTGCCCCTCCTATTGATAGGGAATCATTATCTTTCCGGAGAGAATCAGATTCTGAGTGAGGCCGAAAATCTGTTGGCAGACGGCGTTGGCGCTGTTTACCAGGCACAGCTGAGCGCTAATACAAAAAAGCAGCCCTGGGAAAATGTGCCGGTCTTTCTGTTAAAAACCCTGGGCGTGGGCTTTTTAAACGGCTTTAACCCCTGTGCGCTTTCTTTAGTGCTTTTATTTTTATCCCTGATCGCGGCCATGCCTGAGGGCTTTACCAGATATGGCCTGAGCTTTCTGATCGGGAAGTTTTTGGCCTATGTGCTTTTGGGAGCAGCGGCGGCGAGTGCGCTGAGTGCCATTGATTTTGCCGGCTTTGGTACGGCGCGGACTGTTTTGAAGATATTCCTGGTAGGGTTTTGTCTGATTCTGGCAGCAGGAAATTTTTTGGACAGCTACCATGCGGTAAGGGGAGAATACGGAAAAATTCGCGTTCAGCTGCCGGGAAAACTCAGAAAATTCAATGATGGTCTGGTGAAAAAAATGGTGAATCCCAAAAACGGAAAGCTTCTTGCGGTGATGATTTTTCTGGGAAGCATGGCCATTGCCTGCGGAGAATTTTTCTGCACCGGACAGATTTATCTGGCATCTGTTTTGCAGTGGATTTCCCAGTCGGAAGGCAGCAAAATTCCTCTGCTTGCCTTTGTGCTTTATTCGGCAGCATTATGCACACCTTCCTTTGTTATTTTCTGTCTGGTAAAAAAGGGGAGGAGCATCTTTTCACTGACAGGCGAGAGCTTGAAAAAAATGCCGCTGATTAAGCTGTGCAACGGAATCATATTCATCGTTTTCGCAGTTCTTGCCCTGTATTATTCATAAAGGAGAAAAGAAAGAATGGATAAAAATCTGCATTTGATTTGTAATGCGCATATCGATCCTGTCTGGCTGTGGGACATGGAGGAAGGCATTTCCGCTGCGATTTCCACATTCCGTATGGCGGCCAATTTCTGTGAGGAATATGACGGATTCGTTTTCAATCATAATGAAGTGGTTTTGTATGAATGGATAGAAGAGCAGGAACCTGCGTTGTTTGAGCGGATCAGACGCCTTGTAAAAGCAGGGAAATGGCATATCATGGGCGGCTGGTATCTGCAGCCGGACTGCAATATGCCTTCCGGAGAGTCTTTCATCCGCCAGATGGAGATGGGAAGAAATTATTTTCAGGAAAAGTTCGGCGTAACTCCCACCACTGCCATTAACTTTGACCCTTTCGGACACAGTCAGGGACTGGTGCAGCTGATGGCAAAAGCAGGATTTGATTCCTACCTGTGCTGCCGTCCGGGACAGGGAGACTGTCCGCTGCCGGCGGATGATTTCATCTGGGTCGGCTTTGACGGCTCAAAAATCATGGCGCACCGGGAGGGTAGCTATGGAACACTGATGGGCGAAGCCGGAAAGAAAATCCGGGAGTGGCTGGACAAAGACGGAACAAAACAGGAGATGCTGACAGGATGTGTGCTCTGGGGCGTGGGCAATCATGGGGGCGGTCCCTCCAGGCTTGACCTGGATGAGATCGGCAGACTGATGGCAGAAGAAAACCCCGATTCCGGAAGTAAAAAAGGTGTATGGAAGCCGATACATTCCACACCGGAGGATTATTTCGCGGACAGAAGACAGAAAAATGAGGCGCTTTCCATCGAAGAACCTCTGGTGGACCGGGATTTAAATTCCTGGGCCGTGGGCTGCTATACTTCCCAGATCAGAATCAAACAAAAGCACAGACAGCTGGAAGGAGAGTTATCTCTTACGGAAAAAATGCTTTCTCAGGCGGTGAGCAGAGGCTTGCTTGCTTATCCGGAAAAAGAGCTGAAGGAGGCTCAGAAAATCCTGCTGTTTTGCGAATTTCACGATATTTTGCCCGGTTCCTCCATTCAGTCTGTGGAAGAACAGAGCATTCGTATGCTGGATCAGGGGCTGGAAATCGTGGGAAAATGGAAGCGGAGAGCTTTTTTTGCGCTGCTGGCCGGAGAACCCAAAGCAGCAGAAGGTGAGTATCCGATTCTGATATATAATCCTCATCCTTACCCGGTGGAGGGAGACTTCACCTGTGAATTCCAGCTGGCAAACCAGAACTGGAGTGAGAAATATGCAATGCCTGTGATCAGCAGCCAGGGAAAAATTCTGCCCAGCCAGGTGGAAAAGGAAAGCTGCAACATGAATCTGGACTGGCGCAAAAAAGTGGCTTTTCATGCTGCTTTAAAGCCTGCTTCCATGAACCGCTTTTCTGCGAATATCCAAATGCAGGAAATGCGGCCAAAGAATTTGCCTGCCATGCCCGGCAGCAGCAGTGATGAAGAACATTTTGTTTTTCAGACGGACAGCCTTCTGGTCAAAATCAGTAAAAAAACAGGGCTTCTGGATGCTTATCAGGTGGACAATACAGAATATGTGACGCCGGGCGCCTGTGCGCTTGTGGTGCTCAAAACCGACTGTGATCCCTGGGGTATGAACCGACACAGTTATCGGGAAGAGGTGGGGAGATTTACCCTTATGGATGAAGCTGAAGGCAGCTGGTACAGCGGCGTGGCAAACGAACGTCATGCAGGAGTGCCTGCGCAGATTCCCAGCGTGAGAATCATTGAAAAAGGTGTTGTAAGGACAGTTGTGGAAGCAGTTTTTTCTTATGGACATTCTCAGGCCTGTGTGCGTTATATCATTTCTGCACGCAAAAAGTCCATTGAAATGCAGGTGCGCGTAAACTGGGCGGAAAAAGGCAGATTTTTAAAGCTGGAAATCCCTTCCTGTTTAAAACGGGCCATGCCCATAAGCGAAACGGCCTATGGTGCGGTAAAGCAGCAGGCCGACGGTGAGGAAAAAGTGTTCCAGCGCTGGTGCGGTCTCTGGGAAGCAGAGAAGGCGCTGACTGTCATTAATAAAGGAAACTATGGTGTGGATTTCATGGACGGCAGGATGCGGATTTCCATGCTGCATTCTGCAGTATACAGCGCTCATCCCATCGGTGACAGGCCGCTTCTGGTGCAGGATCGGTTCCTGCCCTACATCGATCAGGGCGAGCGGGAATTTTCCTTTGAGATTCAGGGTGGCGATGCGAAAACGAGAAGGGAAAATATCACACAGGAGGCGATTCTGTTCCAGGAGGCGCCGGTGGCAATCCCCGCATTTCCCTCCGGAGACGGCAGAAAAGCGGACAGCGTGGTGACGGTGGATAACAATGCTGTGTGCCTGAGCGCATTCAGAAAGCCGGAGGGACAGGATGCTTATCTGATCAGATTATTTGAAAGTACGGGAACAGCACAAAAAACGTGGATTTCGTTTGCAGAGCAGGGCATTTCAATGGAAATTTCGCTGAATCCTTATGAAGTGAAAACGCTGCGGCTGGATCTGCAAAAGAAGCGTTTACAGGAGTGCAGTATTCTGGGCAGGGAGTTATCATAAATGTTTGGAAAAAAAGAAAAGAAAAAAAGTAAACCGGAAGGAAGACGGGTCTGCGTTTTGGGGGAAGAAAAGGTTCTTTATGAAGGAAAGCTGGAAGAGCTGCCCTTAAGGGAAGATGTGATTCTGGCCAAGAGCGAAGAATTTTTTCATGATCCCAACCCCTGTTACATTCACAGAGGTGCGGTGAGCATTCGGCTTTATCTGGAGCTGGAACAGGCCCTGGAAAAGAATAACTGGGAACTCTGGAATCGATATGCAGATGTCGGAAAAATTGATTCTGTAAAAGAAGGATAAGATAAAAAGCGTTCAGTGGGGAAATACTTCATTAGAACGCTTTTTTGTGATTAAATTTTGCTTCGGTTCTTGATTTTTGCGTGAGAAGAATTATAATAAATATAGAACAAATGTTTGGAAAAGAAGGGAGGATATCATCGCCTGACAAATGGCCGCGCGCTCTGCCGCCATCTGCCGGCTGATAAAAATGATGCAGCACAAAAGCAGAACCTATATCGCCATTGACTTAAAATCATTTTATGCCTCCGTTGAATGTGTGGAGCGTAGCCTGGATCCGCTGACCACGAATCTTGTGGTAGCAGATGCCAGCCGAACCGAAAAGACGATCTGCCTTGCCGTTTCCCCTTCTCTCAAAACATACGGTATTCCGGGACGCGCCCGTCTGTTTGAAGTGGTGCAGAAGGTGAAAGAGGTGAACGCCGGACGATTATACAGCGCGCCGGGCAGACATTTTGAAGGTGCATCTGCAGACTTTACGGAACTGAGCGCCAATCCGGCGTTGGCCGTGGATTATATCACCGCCCCGCCCCGAATGGCCCTTTATATGGAGTACAGCACAAGGATTTATAACGTATACTTAAAATATGTGGCGCCGGAGGATATTCACACCTATTCCATTGATGAAGTGTTTATGGATGTGACAGACTATCTGCAGACATATCAGCTGTCCGCACACGACCTCGCCATGAAGATGATACTGGACGTGCTTCATACAACAGGCATTACCGCTGCCGCAGGAATCGGGACGAATCTGTATCTTTGCAAAGTGGCGATGGATATTGAAGCCAAGCACACTGCCCCGGATGAAAACGGTGTGCGGATCGCTTATCTGGATGAAATGACCTACCGGGAAAAATTATGGTCCCATCGTCCCCTGACGGATTTCTAGCGCATCGGCAGAGGCTATTCAAAGAAGCTGGAAGCGCAGGGCCTGTTCACCATGGGAGATGTGGCAAAATGTTCCATCGGTGGGGAAACAGATTATTATAATGAAGAACTGCTCTATAAAATGTTCGGTGTGAATGCACAGCTTCTGATCGATCATGCCTGGGGCTGGGAGCCCTGCACCATTGCAGATGTAAAAGCCTATAAACCGCAGTCAAACAGTGTTGGCTCCGGACAGGTTCTTCAAAGTCCTTACAGCGCGCAAAAAGGGAAACTCATTGTCAGAGAGATGACGGATCTTCTTGTTCTGGATCTGGTGGATAAAGGGCTGTTGACGGACCAGATTGTTCTGACCGTGGGATATGATATTGAAAATTTGAGCCGACCCGAAATTGCGCAAAAATATAAAGGACCCGTAACGACAGATCACTATGACCGCAAGGTGCCCAAACATGCGCACGGCACTGCCAATCTGGGGAAAATGACATCCTCTACCCGACAGATCATCGATGCTGTTATGGAGCTTTATGACCGGATTGTGGACCCGAATCTTCTGATCAGACGGGTCAACGTTACCGCGTGCCGTGTTGCGGAGGAGAAAAGCATTGCCCAACAGGAAACCTACGAGCAGCTCAACCTGTTCACTGATTACGCTGCAGCAATAAAGGAGCAGGAGCTGGAAAAACAGAACCTGGAGAGGGAGAAGAAGCTTCAGCACGCCATGCTGGACATCAAAAAGAAATACGGAAAAAATGCGATTTTAAAGGGCATGAACCTGGAGGAAGGCGCCATGACTGTGGAAAGAAACAACCAGATCGGCGGCCACAAAGCATAACATTTTTCCAAAATTGTTGATACTCCCGCGGTTCGGTGTGTCCTTCCGTACACTGAGGGCAGCGTCGGCAGCCGGCTGTCCGTCAACGCTGGAAAAAGGAGATATGACAAAAAGCCATGAACAATCGGCCCCCAAATAACGATCCATATAGAGACATCCTTCATCTGCCACATCCGGTTTCGCGCAGGCATCCCCCAATGCCCCTTTCAGACCGGGCGGCCCAGTTTTTGCCCTTCGCAGCTTTGACCGGCTACGACGACGCGCTGCTGGAGACAGCACGACTGACAGATGAACAGATCCATTTGGACGAATCCTGCCAGTTAGAGATCAACAAACGCCTGCTTTTGCTTTTGGACTCTCTCGGCCGGCATCCAACCGTCACAATCACCTGCTTTCAGCCCGATGCAAAAAAGAGCGGCGGCGCCTACATCACAGTCACCGGAACGCTCAAAAAAATAGACCAGTACGACAATTCTGTACTGTTGACAGATGGCAGCAAAATCAGAATCGAAGACATCCTGGAACTGGATAGTGACCTGTTTAACACACTGGACTCCTAGAGCGGGGTACAGGTCGTCCTGTACACACGCCGGAATTTGGACTTGCCGTGACGGAGGAAGTGTGCTAGAATGATCATGGGTTTTTGGGTAATAAGAAAAATTGAAAGGATAAATGGGTGGATTTTATGAAAAGAGAAGACATTCACAAAGTGCTGATTATCGGTTCCGGCCCGATCATCATTGGACAGGCATGTGAATTCGATTATTCCGGCACACAGGCATGTAAGGCACTGAAGAATTTAGGCTATGAGATCGTGTTGGTCAACTCTAATCCGGCAACCATTATGACGGATCCTGACACAGCTGATATCACTTACATCGAGCCTCTGAACGTAGATCGTCTGGAGCAGATCATTGCGAAAGAGCGTCCTGACGCGCTGCTTCCCAACCTGGGCGGACAGTCCGGTCTGAATCTGTGTTCCGAACTGCAGGAAGCAGGAGTGCTGGATAAATACAATGTCAAGGTTATCGGTGTTCAGGTAGACGCAATTGAACGTGGTGAAGACCGTATCGAATTTAAGAACACCATGAATTCTCTCGGCGTTGAGATGGCGAGAAGTGATGTTGCCTACTCTGTGGATGAGGCGCTTAAGATCGCAGATGAACTGGGATACCCTGTTGTACTGCGTCCTGCTTACACCATGGGCGGCGCAGGCGGCGGTCTCGTATATAATAAAGAAGAATTAAAGACAGTCTGTGCAAGAGGTCTGCAGGCCAGCCTTGTAGGTCAGGTTCTGGTAGAAGAGTCTATTCTCGGATGGGAAGAGCTTGAACTGGAAGTTGTCCGTGATGCGAAGGGCAACATGATCACAGTCTGCTTCATTGAAAACATCGACCCTGTAGGTGTGCATACCGGCGACTCTTTCTGTTCGGCTCCGATGCTGACTATTTCTGAAGAAATTCAGAAGAAGCTGCAGGAACAGGCTTACAGGATTGTGGATGCGATTGAAGTTATCGGCGGTACCAACGTACAGTTCGCACATGATCCGGTTTCCGATCGTGTGGTCGTTATTGAAATTAACCCCAGAACATCCCGTTCTTCTGCACTTGCAAGTAAGGCTACCGGTTTCCCGATCGCTCTGGTTTCCGCGATGCTGGCAAGCGGCCTGACACTGGACGAGATTCCCTGCGGTAAATACGGCACTCTGGACAAGTATGTTCCGGACGGTGACTATGTGGTAATCAAGTTTGCAAGATGGGCATTTGAGAAGTTTAAAGGTGTGGAAGATAAGCTGGGCACACAGATGCGTGCGGTCGGCGAGGTCATGAGCATCGGCAAGACCTATAAAGAAGCTTTCCAGAAGGCAATCCGTTCTCTGGAAAAGAACCGTTATGGACTTGGGCATGTGGGAAATCTGGATAAGAAGAGCAAGAAAGAACTGCTGACAATGCTGGCAACTCCTTCCAGTGAACGTCATTTCATCATGTATGAGGCTTTGAGAAAAGGTGCATCTGTGGATGAAATTTTCCAGCTCACCAAGGTAAAACATTACTTTATCGAGCAGATGAAAGAACTGGTGGAAGAGGAAGAAATGCTGGTGAAGAAATATGCCGGCAAAGTTCCTGCGGTTGAAGACTTAAGACAGGCGAAACTGGATGGTTTCTCCGATAAATATTTGAGTGAAATTCTCGGTGTATCCGAAGAAGCAATCCGCGATGCAAGAACGGCAAACGGCATTGTGGAAGCGTGGGAAGGCGTACACGTAAGCGGCACACAGGACAGCGCTTACTATTACTCCAGCTATCATATGAAAGATGAGAGCCCTGTGGATGATTCCAAGCCGAAGGTAATGATTCTGGGCGGCGGCCCCAACAGAATCGGTCAGGGTATCGAGTTTGACTACTGCTGCGTACATGCTGCAAAGGCGCTGCGCAAGCTGGGATTCTCCACCATTATTGTTAACTGTAACCCTGAGACAGTATCCACTGACTACGATACTTCTGACAAGCTCTACTTCGAGCCTCTGACTCTGGAAGATGTACTTGCCATTTATGAAAAGGAAAAGCCGGTTGGCGTTATCGCGCAGTTTGGCGGACAGACACCTCTGAATCTGGCTGCTGATCTGAAGAAGTACGGCGTGAACATTCTGGGAACCACTCCTGAAACCATCGATCTGGCGGAAGACCGTGATCTGTTCCGCGCCATGATGGAGAAGCTCCAGATTCCGATGCCGGAAGCAGGCATGGCGGTCAATACACAGGAAGCACTGGATGTGGCTCATAAGATCGGCTATCCTGTAATGGTTCGTCCTTCCTATGTTCTGGGCGGACGTGGTATGGAAGTGGTTTACGATGACGAAGCGCTGACCTTCTACATGCAGCAGGCAGTCGGCGTGACTCCCGACAGACCGATCCTGATCGACAGATTTTTGCATCATGCAACCGAATGTGAAGCAGATGCGATCAGCGATGGCACCAATGTGTTCGTTCCTTCCGTAATGGAGCATATCGAGCTTGCCGGAATTCACTCCGGTGACTCCGCATGTATCATTCCTCCTAAGGGACTGACCGAAGAGCAGATCGCTACAATTAAGGATTACACAAGAAAGATCGCCAGCGAAATGAACGTTGTTGGTCT
>JAFUMV010000044.1 GCA_017482485.1 Lachnospiraceae bacterium | reverse complement strand
TGCTTTATTGAAAGCATTATGAAATTATTGTAAAGAAGGAATCAGAAGAATGTTGAATCAATTTTCAAGAACTGAATTATTGCTGGGCAAACAAGCCATGCAAAAGTTGGAAAATTCAAGGGTAGCCGTTTTTGGTGTGGGCGGTGTCGGAGGATATGCGGTAGAGGCTCTGGTAAGAAGTGGAGTGGGTACAATTGATCTGATAGATGATGATAAGGTGTGTTTAACCAATCTGAATCGTCAGCTGATTGCAACCAGAAAAACGGTTGGAAAATATAAAGTGGATGTGATGAAAGAACGGATTCTGGAGATTAATCCGAATGCGATTGTAAATACACATAAGTGCTTTTTTCTACCAGAAAACAAAGATGAATTCGATTTTGGCCAGTATTCCTATGTGATAGATGCGGTGGATACGGTGACGGCAAAAATCCAGCTGGTTTTGGAGGCGCAAAATGCCGGGGTTCCGATCATCAGCAGTATGGGAGCAGGGAATAAGCTGGATCCTACAGGATTTGAGGTCGCGGATATTTATGAGACATCGGTCTGTCCCCTGGCAAAAGTAATGCGCAGGGAGCTGAAAAAACGAAATGTAGAGCATCTGAAGGTAGTTTATTCAAAAGAAAAGCCAATTCGTCCGATTGAGGATATGGCCATAAGCTGCAGAACCCATTGTATTTGTCCTCCCGGTGCAAAGCATAAATGCACGGAAAGACGAGATATACCCGGTTCAAACGCATTTGTGCCATCTGTAGTAGGGTTGATTATTGCCGGTGAAGTAATCAAGGATCTTGCAGGGAGATAAAAGTCGGGAACAAATGGCGGAGGAAAAACAAATGTCAGCATCAGCATTTACAAGAAATAAGACTTTGGATATGGTTTATATTGCAGTATTCGCTGTGTTAATTGCAGTTTGTTCATGGATTTCCATTCCGGCAACGGTGCCCGTTACTTTACAGACTTTTGGTGTGTTTGTGGCCGTAGGGAGCTTGGGCGGCAGGAGAGGCAGCATATCTGTTTTGATTTACCTGCTGTTAGGAATCATGGGAATTCCGGTGTTTTCGGGATTTACAGGCGGTGTCGGTATTCTGTTGGGAAATACAGGCGGTTATATCATCGGATTTCTTTTTTCCGCACTCGTTATGTGGGGAGTCGAAACCCTTCTGGGGAAAAAGACATGGGTATTGGCTCTTTCGATGGTTCTGGGACTTTTTGTCTGCTATGCGTTTGGGACCATCTGGTTTATGGCAGTTTATGCAGACAGTATAAGTAAGATCGGATTATTCACAGCTCTCGGCTGGTGCGTATTGCCCTTTATCCTTCCGGATATCGTAAAAATCGCACTGGCACTGCTGGTTTGCAAAAGACTTTCCTGTGTAATCCAATAAATTGATATGGTCAATCACCCGGGCCAGGGGAAATGAAAGGAAAATTTATGAAAATTATCATTGTACGTCACGCTGATCCGGATTATTCCATCGATTCTCTGACTCCGGTTGGCTGGAAGGAAGCAGAACTTCTCTCCAATCGCCTGGTGAATGTGGACGTGGACCAGTATTATGTGTCTCCTCTGGGCAGGGCAAAAGATACGGCATCCTTAACTTTAAAAAAGTGCAATCGTACGGCAGTCGAATGTCAGTGGCTTCGGGAATTTGCATGCAGAATTGCCCGTCCCGATAAGGAACAGCCAGGCATCACCTGGGACTGGCTGCCTCAGGACTGGACGAAAGTACCGGAATATTATGATGCAGAAAAATGGTGCACCACAGACATTATGAAAGCGGGAAACGTGGATCAGGAATATGCCTGGGTGACATCAGAGCTGGACAAGCTTTTGGAAAAGCATGGATATGTTCGGGAAAACAGGTATTATCGGGCGGTGAAACCCAATAATGATACGATCATGCTGTTTTGCCATTTCGGTCTGGAATGCGTGCTGTTAAGCCATCTGCTCAATATTTCGCCGATGGTGCTCTGGCACGGGACCTGCGCTGCTCCATCTTCTGTAACAACTGTTGTGACAGAAGAGCGGCGGAAGGGAATTGCCGTTTTCAGAATGCTTTCTTTTGGAGATACTTCTCACCTGTATGCGGCCGGCGAGAAGCCTTCCTTTGCGGCGAGATTCTGTGAAGCTTATGACAATGCGGATGAGAGACATGATTAAACTGATAGAAACCGAAAAAGCAGGGGCAATAAGCAGAATGCAGAAGCCTCTGTTTTTTTGTGTGAAAGCAGCCGTGCGGCAGCGCAGGAATTTCACTTGTATAAATTGCCATTTTCGGGTATCATGTATGTAGCTGAAATAGGAGGTAGATTTCCATGAATCCTGTATATGAAAAACTAATGAAATGCTATGAAAGTTTTCAGAAGAAAATCGATTTTAAGCCGGATGTGGCGATCGTGCTTGGTTCCGGGCTGGGAGATTATGCGAATGACATTGATGTGGTCGCAGAACTGGATTACCACGATATTGAGGGATTCCCGGTTTCGACTGTGCCCGGTCATGCCGGGAAATTTATTTTCGGTTATGTGAAGGGTGTTCCGGTGGTGTGCATGAAGGGAAGAGTGCATTACTATGAAGGGTATCCGATTTCCGATGTGGTGCTGCCTGCCAGGCTGATGAAGCTGATGGGGGCGAAGATTCTGTTTTTGACCAATGCGTCCGGCGGTGTGAATCCGAATTTTACAGCCGGCGATTTTATGATGCTTAAGGATCATATTTCTCTGTGGGCGCCCAATCCGCTCATTGGAGCCAATATTGATGAACTGGGAGTCCGTTTCCCGGATATGTCTCATGTTTATGATGAAGATCTGCAGGAAATTTTGCAAAAAACGGCGAAGGACTGTAACATTGACTTAAAAGAGGGTGTTTATGCGCAGCTGACAGGTCCTTCTTTCGAATCGCCCGCAGAAATCAGGATGCTTCACAATCTGGGTGTGGACGCGGTTGGAATGTCCACCGTGGTGGAAGCGATTGCGGCAAATCATATGGGGATGAAGATCTGCTGCGTTTCCTTTGTTTCCAATGCGGCAGCAGGACTGTCCTCAAATCCGCTGACGCATGAAGAGGTACAGGAGGCGGCAAACATTGCGGCACCCAAGTTCCGACAGCTGGTGAGTGAGGCCGTTGGAAACTTCAGACAGCTGCTGTAACAGAAAGTGAAAATGAGATGGATGTAAAGAAACTGATAGCGGCGGCACTTTTCGCCCGCCGCGCTTCCTATTCTCCTTATTCCGGATATCAGGTGGGAGCTGCCCTGCTTACGCAAAAAGGGAAGATTTATACCGGCTGCAACATTGAAAATGCCGCTTTTACTCCTACAATTTGTGCGGAGAGAACGGCACTTTTCAAAGCGGTCAGCGAAGGAGAAAGAAAATTTGCCGCGATCGCTGTTGCGGGAAGTCCGAAAGGGGAACAGATCACCCAGTATTCCTGGCCCTGCGGGGTGTGCAGACAGGTGCTGCGGGAATTTTGTGATCCCGAATTATTTACGGTGATTGTGGCAAAGTCGGAGGAAGAGTACGAGATCAGAAAGCTGGCTGAGCTTTTACCGGAGGGATTTGGCCCGGAAAATCTGGCATGAATTGATTTTGGACAAAACTGTGGCAGGCGGCAGCTGTTGATGAAAGATACAAAACAGCCTCCATGAAAGATAGATACAAACAGCTGCTGACGAAAGATACAAAACAGCCGCCTGCGCGGCGAAAGGAGAAGAAACGTGAATATTCGTTTTTACAATGCAAGAATTTTAACGATGAATGGAAACTGCGATCTGACAGAGGGGGAACTCTGGACGAAGGATGAGAGGATCGCTTATGTCGGTCCTGCGAAGGATTCTGAAAATATTGCCTGGGACAGGGAGATTGACTGTCAGGGCAATGTGCTGATGCCCGGCTTTAAGAATGCGCATACGCATTCCGGAATGACCGCGATGCGTTCTTATGCGGATGACATGCCTCTGCAGGAGTGGCTGAATACCAAGATTTTTCCGCTGGAAGCAAAAATGACCGAGCAGGACAACTATGATCTGACGCAGCTTGCCATCCTGGAATACCTGACAACCGGCGTAACTTCCATTTTTGATATGTATCTGTCTCCAAAGGATATTGCACAGGCATGTATCGATATGGGCATGCGCTGTGTGCTTGTCAGCGGATTAAACAAGTTCGGTCCGGCAGTAGAAGAGATGGAGAACCGTTACAATAAGTTAAACAACATGCATCCGCTGATCACATATATGATGGGCGTGCACGCGGAATATACCTGTGATAAAAAGCTTCTGGAAGAGGTATCCAGACTGATTCACAAATATGAGGCACCGGTATTTGCTCATATGTCCGAGACCAGACTGGAAACTGTTGAGTGTGTGGAGCGCTATGGCATGACACCGCCGCAGTTTTTTGATTCCCTGGGACTGTTTGATTTCGGCGGCGGCGGTTATCACTGCGTATATTTCAACGAAGAGGACATGGATCTGTTTGTGAAAAAGGGTCTGTATGCGGTGACGAATCCCGGTTCCAACACCAAACTGGCAAGCGGCATCGCACCCATCGGACGGTTTTTGGAAAAAGGCATGCAGGTAGCTATCGGTACAGACGGTCCTTCCAGCAACAACTGTCTTGATATGTTCCGGGAAATGTTTCTGGTAACCGGCTTGGCTAAACTGCTGCAGAAGGATGCTTCCGCGGTGGATGCCCATGAAGTTTTAAAAATGGCTACCGTCAACGGCGCCCATGCGATGGGACTGAAAGATGCAGATGTTCTCGCGGAGGGCAAACTTGCCGATATCATTATGATTGATTTGCATCAGCCCAATATGCAGCCCTTAAACAATATCACGAAGAATATTGTATACAGCGGCAGCAAGCAGAATGTGAAGATGACCATGATCAACGGCCGGATTCTCTATTATAACGGGGAGTTTTTAAACGGTGTGGACGCAGAACGCATCTATGCAAAAGCAAACGAGATCATCGCAAGACTGTCTGCAGAGTAAAAGTGTCTCAATTCTGCAAGGCTGAACCTGTAACAGTTTGGCCTTTCGTTGAGCTGACTGACTCTGTCAGGGGATAAACGATTGAAACAATACTTTACAAAAATTTACAAAAGTTACAAAAAATCCATGGACTTTTACAGAGAAATGAATTAGAATGAGCGCAGCAGGCTATGTTGGCAGAGTTGGTAACAGATATGATGCAATAGCCTGCTGTACTGATTCATATGGGCAATGAATGCTCATCAACTACAATTTTCTTAGGAGGCAGGAGATGTTAGAAAAGTTTTTTCACCTGAAAGAAAACAAAACTGACGTCAAGACTGAGCTCATGGCAGGTCTTACCACATTCATGACCATGGCTTACATTCTGGCGGTCAACCCCAACATCCTTTCCGCTACCGGAATGGACAAGAGTGCAATCCTGATGGCTACCGCGCTGGCATCCTTCGTTGGTTGTCTTTGCATGGCACTGATGGCAAACTATCCTTTTGCGCTGGCACCCGGCATGGGACTGAATGCTTACTTTGCATACACTGTTGTGCTGCAAATGGGCTATTCCTGGCAGATCGCTTTGATGGCAGTTTTTGTAGAAGGTCTGATTTTCATCATTCTTTCTCTGACCAATGTGCGTGAAGCAATTTTTAATTCAATTCCTACAACCATGAAGCTGGCAGTGAGCGGCGGTATCGGCTTATTTATCGCATTTATCGGACTGCAGAACGCAAAGCTGATTGTGAAAAGCGATGCCACTCTGATCACTTATCAGACTTTTAAGGGCGAGAATTTCCATTCCGTCGGCGTAGGTGCGATTCTGGCGCTGATCGGTGTTCTGATCACCGGTATTCTTCTGATAAAGAAGGTAAAGGGCGGTGTTCTGTATGGCATTCTCATCACCTGGGTTCTTGGCATTCTTTGTCAGCTGGTTGGCATTTATGTGCCGAATCCTGACGCAGGCATGTATTCTGTGATTCCCACCGCATTTGTAAGCTTTGATTTTACCTCGATTGCAAAAACATTCGGACAGGTATTTAGGGCGGATTTCGGTGCTGTCAAGGTGCTGGATTTCATCACCGTTATATTTGCATTTTTGTTTGTGGATATTTTTGATACTCTGGGAACTTTAATCGGCGTTGCAACCAAGGCTGATATGCTGGACAAAGACGGAAAGCTGCCCCACATCAAAGGCGCACTGATGGCGGACGCTGTTGCTACAGCTGCCGGCGCAGTTTTAGGTACTTCCACCACAACTACATATGTGGAAAGCGCTTCCGGCGTTACAGAAGGCGGCCGTACCGGTCTGACATCCATTACAACCGGCCTGCTGTTTTTGCTGGCTTTGATTTTCTCACCTCTGTTTTTGACCATTCCTTCTTTCGCAACAGCTCCCGCACTGATCATTGTTGGTTTCTTTATGATCGGCAACGTTGTGAAGATCAATTTTGAAGATCCTTCCGAAGGTATTCCTGCATTTTTAACAATCGCAGCTATGCCTCTGGCTTACAGCATTTCTGAAGGTATCGCAATCGGCGTGATTTCTTACACGCTGCTGAATCTGATCACAGGAAAAGCAAAGGAAAAGAATATCAACTGGCTGATGTATGTGCTGACGGTTCTGTTTATTCTCAAGTACGTCTTTTTATAAACAGAAAATCAGAAGCTATCTGAAAATATGAGGATCCGACTGTAAACCTGCGCCATAGGAATGTGGCCGGGGTTTACGGCGGATCTTTTTTTGCTCTACAGGAATTTTCTCCGAAAATTCCTGTAGAGCAAAAATGCGCTTCGCGCAACGATGCGTACTCGCAGCGTGGTGAAATTGTCGCTTCGCGACCGCGCTCGACGCGGAGTGTGCGCTATTGCACACACTTTTTTACATGCACTGTTTTTATGGACAGATTTGTGGTAAAGTAGAAATATCTTTTTATAAAACGGAGGTATGTACATGAAGGTTACGTTTTTGGGACACAGCGGTTTTTCTGTTGAACTGGAACATATCATATTGCTGTTTGATTATTACACGGGGAAGCTTCCACAGTGGCCGAAGGATAAGGCGCTGGCAGTCTTTGCCTCTCACAGTCATCCGGATCATTTTAACTGGAGAATTCTGAGGCTGGCGCAGGAATACGAAAGAATTCACTTCTTTTTCGGCAATGATATCCGGCTTAGTGCGAAGTGGCTGACCGAGAAAAATATTGATGTTTCTGTAAAGGAAAAGGTGACTAAGCTTTCCGGCGGCAGAGATGCATTCTGGGAAAACGGTCCTGCTCTGGTAAAAGTACATACCCTGAAATCTACTGACATGGGAGTTGCCTTTGTGGTGGAATCGGAAGGAAAGCAAATCTATCATGCCGGTGACTTAAACTGGTGGCACTGGATCGGCGAACCGAAGGAGGATAATGATTCGATGGGCAGGGCCTACCGGGCTGAAATAGACAGCATTGCCGGTTCTCATTTTGATCTTTCATTCGTACCCCTGGATCCCAGACTGGAAGAGTGCGGCAGCTGGGGCATGAAATATTTTCTGGAAAAAACGGACAGTCCGCTTGTATTCCCGATGCACATGTGGGGAAAATATGAGATGACAGCAAAATATAAAGAAACGGATTTGAAAGAGTTCGCTGATCGGATTGCAGATGTGTCACAGGGAGGACAGGAATGGAATATCTGATTTTGGTGCTGGCATTTTTGGCGGTCGGAGCCTTCGTTTTTTGTCGTGGGCTGTGGGATGCAAGACGGCAGGAAGTATGGCAGCGCAAAAAAATGGAGGAGAATTTCGGAACACGGACAGCGCGTAAATATGAAGAAGGCGAATTTGAGGGAATTGGCGGTTATTTGAAAAAGCATCAGGAAAAATTCCAGATTGATGATATCACATGGAATGATCTGAATATGGATGAAATTTTTGTGCAGATGAACAGCACCTGTTCCTCTGCCGGGCAGGAGTATCTTTATTATATGCTTCGGACCCCCTCTTTTGATGAAAAGGAACTGGCGCGGCGCACGGAGCTGATGGATTATTTTGAATCCCATCCCAAAGAGAGACTGGATATTCAGATGCTGTATCGGAAAATGGGACGAACCGGGAAGTATTCCATATACGATTATCTGGATTTTCTGGATGTGCTGGGAGAACGCAAAAACGGCAGGATTTTGCTGGTCGATATCCTTCTTATCCTGTCCGTTGCGCTGATTGCAGTCAGTCCGCAGGCTGGTGTGATCAGCTTTGGAGCGCTTTTGATTTTTCACATAACCACATACATGAAGGAAAAAGAAAAGGTGGAGCCCTATCTGGTCAGCTTTCGGTATATTTTTCGCACTCTGACCCTGGCAGAAGGACTGGGCAGGCATCAGGAAAGCGAATTGCAGCCCGAGCTTGAACGGATCCGCAGCCTGCTGCCGGCCTTTAAAAAGCTAAAAAAGAATGCCTCTTTGGGCATGCAGAGCTTGGGGGGCGGCGGGCCGATGGAAATGTGCATGGCCTATCTGAATATGATGTTTCATCTGGATATTCTGTGTTTTAACCGGATGCTCCGGGCGGTGCGAGAGCGTACCGATGAGATTGATTTGCTTTTGACGATTGTCGGTAAGCTGGAGGCGATGATCGCAGCGGCCGGATTTCGGAGAAGTCTTGACGGATACTGCCAACCGGTTCTTGACAGTCAGACTTTGGAAATTAAGGGGGTATATCATCCTCTTTTGACGAATCCTGTGAAAAATGATATTTCCACCTGCCGGGGGGTGCTTTTGACCGGTTCCAATGCATCCGGAAAGTCAACCTTTTTAAAGGCTGTGGCGATTAATGCCATTTTGGCTCAGACAATTCATACCTGCTACGCACAGGAATATCGGGGCAGTTTTTGCAGGGTAATGTCTTCCATGTCGCTGAGAGATGATCTTTGTGGCGGTGAGAGCTATTACATTGTGGAGATCAAATCCTTAAAAAGAATTCTGGAGGCTGTGGATGCGCCCGGTGCACCGGTGCTGTGCTTTGTGGATGAGGTGCTGCGGGGAACCAATACAGTGGAACGTATTGCAGCGTCCAGCCAGATTTTACTGAGTCTTCACAGACCCGGCGTGCGATGTTTTGCGGCAACCCATGATATAGAGTTGACAGAGCTTTTGAAAAAGGATTATGATAATTATCATTTCGAAGAGGAAATTATTGAGAACGATATCCGTTTCCCTTACAGGCTGATGAGCGGAAAGGCCAAAACGCGCAATGCCATCAGACTTCTTTCCATCATGGGATATGAGGAATCGATCATCAGACGTGCGGAGGAGCTGGCGGCACAGTTTTTAGAGAAAAAAAGCTGGGGATAATGTCCGGATAGCGTATAAGGAAATAGGAGGAATTATATGATGGAAGTAAAATTATATACGGATGGAGCTGCCAGAGGAAATCCGGAAGGGCCCGGAGGTTACGGCGCTGTGCTGCAGTTTGTGGACAGCAGAGGAAATCTCCATGAGCGTGAGTTTTCAGCCGGCTATAAAAAGACAACGAATAACCGGATGGAGCTGATGGCGGTCATCGTGGGTCTGGAAGCGTTGACGAAGCCCTGTCGGGTGGAAATTATCTCCGATTCCAAATATGTGACAGATGCCTTTAATAAAAAATGGATTGACGGTTGGCTGAAGAAAAACTGGAAGGGCGCTTCCGGACCTGTGAAAAATGTGGATCTCTGGAAACGTCTGTTAAATGCGGCCGATCCTCATGAACTGCATTTTACCTGGGTCAAGGGACATGCGGGACATCCGGAAAACGAACGCTGTGACAGGCTCGCAACCACAGCGGCGGACGGGACAAATCTGTTGACGGATCCAATGGTATGATGGTATGATAGTTGAGAAGAAGGGATGGATGCAGCTATGGCAAATTTGATCGCATTTTTAAATTCATTTTTATCGTATCTTTTGTTATTCGCAGTTTGTGTGGCAGTTATTTTAATCGCAGTGAAGTTGGGCATTATGCTTCGCAAGAACAAAGATGCAAAGACTGCGTTGGAGGCAGCCGAGGCAACAGATCAGGAGCTTACGGAAAAAAAAGCGTAATCAAGCGGCGGGGACTGGCAGAGTTTCCGCTGTTTCTCTTTCTGCAGCACAGCAGTCAGAGGCAGAAGGTAAAGAGGGTGTAATATGGCACGGGGAAGCAGTCAGAAGCTGAAAATTTTATATCTGTTAAAGATTCTGACGGATGAAACCGATGAACAGCATGTGATGGGTGCAGCGGCACTTCTGGACCGGCTTTTGGATTATGGAATCAAAGCGGAACGCAAATCGATTTATGACGATATTGAACAGCTGCGCAGCTTCGGTTATGATATCGTTTTTGTAAAATCCAGAACAAAAGGCGGTTATTATCTGGGAAGCCGGGAATTTGAACTGGCGGAGTTAAAGCTTTTGGTAGATGCGGTTGCAGCATCCAAATTCATGACGGTGAAGAAATCCAGAGAGCTGATCGGAAAACTGGAGAAGTTTGCCAGTAAGGAGGAGGCCAGACAGCTGCGCCGTCAGGTTTACGTAGCCGGCAGAATCAAGACGGAGCAGGAAAACATTTATTATAATGTGGATTCCATTCACAGGGCTCTGCAGGAGCAGGTACAGATTTCTTTTCTGTATATGGAATGGGGCATGGATGGGAGTCTGCATCCCAAGAAGGGCGGAACGCCATACCAAATCAGTCCCTGGGCCCTTTTGTGGAGCGATGAGAATTACTACATGATCGGTTTTGACAATAAGGCCGGAATCATTAAGCATTATCGTGTGGACAAGATGCAGCGCATAGAGCTTATGGATGAGAAAAGAAGGGGAGAAGAGGCCTTCGCAGATTTTGATCTGGCGGCCTATGCCAACCGTACCTTTGGTATGTACGGAGGAAAGGTGTCTGAGGTGAACCTGAAATTTCAAAACGGTCTTGCCGGTGTGGTCATGGATCGTTTTGGAAAAGATACTCGAATGAGGCCTGTGGATGAGAAGCATTTTTGCATCCGTGTGGTGGTGGCAGTGAGCGGACAGTTTTTTGGCTGGCTGGCAGGACTCGGAACCGGCGTGGAGGTAATCGGACCCGAGGAAGTCTCCCAGGCATATCGGGAGCATTTACAGAAGATACTAATGGCAGGAGAACATGGAGGAAAATAAAGTGAACATACAGTTTGCAAAAAGAATGCAGGATTACGAAGCAGGAATTTTTCAGATCCTGAACGAAAAGAAAAATGAGCTGGCAGCGCAGGGACAGACTGTCTATAACCTGTCCGTGGGAACACCGGATTTTGCACCCCAGGACTATATTATCGAAGCTGTGCAGAAAGCGGCAGAAAAGCCTGAAAACTATAAATATGCGCTGGCGGATTTGCCGGAACTGATCGAAGCGCTGCAGAAGCGTTTTGCGCATCGGTACGGGGTAGAACTGGAAGCGGATGAGATCACTTCTGTTTACGGATCCCAGGAGGGAATCACGCATATCGGATTTTGTCTGCTGGATCATGGGGATGAAGTGCTGGTTCCAAACCCCGGGTATCCGATTTTTTCCATCGGTCCCTCTTTGGCGGATGCGAAGCTGGTATGTTATGATTTGAAAGAAGAAAATGACTGGCTGCCGGATCTGGATGCTCTTTCCGAAGCGGCGGACCGGGCGAAGTTTATGATCGTGTCTTATCCGCTCAATCCGATCTGTAAATGTGCGCCCCATTCTTTTTATGAAAAGCTGATTCCCTGGGCAATACAGCATAACCTGTTAATTGTCCATGACAATGCTTATTCCGATATCATTTATGACGGACGGGAGGGGATTTCCATTTTGTCCATTCCGGGTGCGAAAGAATGCTGTGTAGAGTTTTATTCCCTGTCCAAGTCTTTTGACTATACCGGCGCACGAATGGGATTTTTAGTGGGAAATAAAGCGGTGGTTCAAAGCTTTAAAAAGCTGCGTTCTCAGATTGATTACGGAACCTTTTTGCCGGTGCAGTACGGTGCTGTTGCAGCCCTGCAGGGACCGGATGAACCGATTGAAAAGCAGAAAGCAGAATACCAGAAGCGCAGAGATGTGCTCTGCAGAGGTTTTTCTTCTATTGGCTGGCACATTCCCGACAGCGAAGGAACCATGTTTGCCTGGGGAAAAATCCCGGAGAAATTCAAAGATGATGACGCAGCATTTGTCATGGAGCTGATGGAGCGGACCGGCGTATTGTGTACGCCCGGCTCAAGCTTTGGTTCACTTGGAAAAGGATACGTGCGCTTTGCCCTTGTCCTGCCGGTGGAAAAAATCAACGAAGCAGTTTTATCAGTGCAAAAAAGCGGCATATTGGAAGAGTAGAATGAAAAAGCGCAGGTTTGGCGGCAGGTGCCGGGGAAAGGCCCATCGCGGAAAACCGGAGGAAAGGACGGGATGAAATGGCAGATGGTTACGAAGCAGAGCAGAATTTTGAAGAAAACTACGGACTGAAATACCAGACAAAGCGTCCGGTGAAAGTGATAAAAAAGGATGGCAGCAAAGAAGACTTCAATGTCCAGAAGGTGATCAGCGCTGTGGGAAAAAGCGCGTACCGCGCGCTGACGAAGTTTACCGATGCACAGAAGTGTCAGATTTGTCAGCATGTGGTGAGCAAAATTGATGACATGGAGTGCGGCGAGGTGCCGATTTCAATGATGCACAATGTGGTGGAAAGCGCGCTGGAAGAGATCAACCCTATTGTGGCGAAGAGCTATCGGGACTATCGCAACTATAAGCAGGATTTTGTGCGCATGCTGGATGACGTTTACAAGAAAAGTCAGTCTATCATGTACATTGGGGATAAGGAAAATTCAAACACGGACTCTGCCCTGGTTTCCACGAAGCGGAGTCTGATTTTCAACCAGCTCAACAAGGAGCTCTATCAGAAATTTTTCATGACGACAGAAGAAATTCAGGCCTGTCGTGACGGTTATATTTATGTCCATGACATGTCCGCCAGAAGAGATACGATGAACTGTTGTCTTTTTGATGTTGGGCATGTGCTGAAGGGCGGCTTTGAGATGGGCAATATCTGGTACAATGAGCCTAAAAGTCTGGATGTGGCCTTCGATGTGATGGGCGATATCATTCTCAGCGCTGCCGGGCAGCAGTACGGTGGCTTCACTGTGCCAAGCGTGGATCTGATTCTGGAGCCATATGCAGTCAAATCTTATCAGCGCAATGCAGAAAAGTATGTTTCTCTGGGCATTGATCAAAAAAAGGCGGAGGAAGTTGCCTATAAAGATGTGGTCAGAGAGATGGAGCAGGGATTCCAGGGCTGGGAATATAAGTTCAATACCGTGGCCAGCAGCCGCGGCGATTATCCCTTTATTACAGTGACAGCCGGAACGGGGACCGGACGATTTGCAAAACTGGCAACCATCTGTATGCTGAATGTGAGACGGCGGGGCCAGGGGAAAAAAGAGTGCAAAAAACCTGTCCTTTTCCCGAAGATCGTCTTTTTGTATGATGAAAATTTACACGGTCCCGGAAAAGAGTTAGAGGACGTGTTTGAAGCCGGTGTCCGCTGCAGTGCAAAGACCATGTATCCGGACTGGCTGTCCCTGAGCGGTGAAGGATACGTGCCCGGCATATATAAAAAATACGGAAAAATTGTTTCCCCTATGGGGTGCCGGGCCTTCTTGTCCCCGTGGTATGAGAGAGGCGGTATGGAGCCGGCAGATGAGCAGGACAGCCCGATCTTTGTAGGCAGGTTCAATATTGGCGCAGTTTCCCTTCATTTGCCGATGATTCTTGCAAAGGCACGTCAGGAGAAACGGGATTTTTATGAGGCGCTGGACTATTATCTTGAGCTGATTCGCCAGCTTCATCTTCGGACTTATGATTATCTGGGAGAAATGCGCGCGTCCACCAATCCGCTGGCTTACTGCGAAGGCGGTTTTTATGGAGGAAATCTGGGACTGCATGATAAAATAAAGCCGCTGTTGAAATCTGCTACAGCATCCTTTGGCATTACCGCTTTAAACGAGCTTCAGATGCTTTATAACGGGAAATCGCTGGTAGAGGACGGCGCGTTTGCGCTGGAGGTGATGGAGCATATTAATGCAAAGATCACGGAATTTAAGAAAGAGGATGGCAGGCTTTATGCTATTTACGGCACCCCGGCAGAAAACCTCTGCGGCTTGCAGATCAAACAGTTCCGCAGAAAATACGGCATTGTAAAAGGCGTATCGGACCGGGAATATGTGAGCAATTCCTTCCACTGTCATGTAACAGAAGACATCACGCCCATTCAGAAGCAGGATCTGGAAGGGAGATTCTGGAATCTGTTCAACGGCGGAAAGATACAGTATGTGAAATATCCCATCGATTATAATATAGAGGCGATCAAAACGCTGGTGCGCAGAGCCATGGATAAAGGCTTTTATGAGGGCGTGAATCTGTCACTGGCTTACTGTGACGACTGCGGACATCAGGAGCTGGAGATGGATGTTTGCCCTGTCTGCAAAAGTAAAAATCTCACCAAAATCGATCGGATGAACGGATATCTTTCCTATTCCAGAGTCCATGGAGATACCCGACTCAATGAAGCCAAAATGGCGGAAATTGCGGAAAGGAAATCGATGTAATGAGATATCACAATATCACAAAGGATGACATGTTAAACGGAGACGGCCTACGGGTCGTTCTCTGGGTGGCAGGCTGCAATCATCATTGCCGGGAGTGTCACAATCCTGTCACCTGGGATCCGGAGAGTGGCCTTGTTTTTGATGAAGATGCAAAACAGGAAATTTTTGAACAGCTGGAAAAAAGTTACATTTCCGGTCTGACCCTGTCCGGCGGCGATCCGCTGTATCCTGCAAATCTGGCGGAGATAGAAAAGCTTGCAAGACAGGTGAAGGGAAAATACCCGCAGAAAACAATATGGCTTTATACCGGCTCGATCTGGGAGGAAATTCAAAAGCTTTCCATCCTGCAGTATGTGGATGTATGCGTGGATGGAGAATTTCTGATAGAAGAAAGAGATCCTAAGCTTTTGTGGAAGGGAAGCAAAAATCAGAGAGTTATTGATGTGAAAGCGACGCTGGCACAAAAGGATAAATCAAAGCCTGTGCTGCACAGCACGGATTATGAAAGAGACTATGACATGGAACTGGCAGACAGAAAAAAACGGAGAACAGAATGCGAAGGATAGCGAAATTTGAACTGGTAAGTGAAACACAATTTGTAAAGGATTTTCTGGATACTTTTCCGGAAAAAACACAAAGAGAGGCAGAGGAAGCTTATGCAATGCTGCGCCTGCCCGGAAGAGCCACAACAGGCAGCGCCGGCTATGACTATTTTTCGCCTGTGGATTTTACCTTAAAGCCGGGTGAAACCATCAAGATTCCCACCGGCATTCGGGCGAAGATGGAAGAGGACTGGGTGTTGTGCAATTTTCCCAGGAGCGGACAGGGATTTAAATTTCGTCTGCAGCTGAACAACACAGTTGGAATTATCGACAGTGATTATTATTTTTCGGATAATGAAGGCCATATCATGGCGAAACTGACGAATGATTCCAATGAGGGAAAAGTTTTGTCAGTGAAGGCCGGGGAAGGATTCATGCAGGGAATTTTCTTTCCTTACGGTATCACCGAGGATGATGAGGCCGATGGCATTCGAAACGGCGGCTTTGGCAGCACCGGAGGAAATTAAGCAGGATGGCGGCAAAGAAGCAAGGGAAAAACCTTCCTGCCGGCTGGTTGTATCTTCAAAAAAATGTAAGACTTCTTTAAGGTTTTTTGAATTTCCTCTTTTGGTCAAAAAAATATGATATGCTGGCGTTGGGAATACGTATGAAAAGCATATTTTTAAGTGACGCAAAGGAGGGGGACGGAGTTGAAAAAAATGATGTTGGTTTGTTATGCGCTGGCCGTTTTGTGTATTTTATATTGTGTCGGAGTGATACTTACAAAGGCCGCCGGAACGAAATTTTTTCTGATATGGCTTGTAATGGCGGTTATTCTTGGGCTTGTGGGATACGGATTCGGGAAAGGAATCTTTTGGCAGTGGCCGTTTGGGGTCAGAGCTTTTTTAGGAACCGTGGTATGCTGCGGACTTGTTTTCTTCTTTTTCGTGGAGAGCCTGATCCTATCCCGCTCCGACAGCAAAGGAGAGGATGGCCTGGCTTACATTATTGTGCTGGGCGCACAGATGAAAGAAAATGGCCCAAGCATAGCCCTCGCCCGCAGGCTGGACTGCGCAGCGGCATATCTTGAAAAAAATCCGGACTCTCTGTGTATTGTATCAGGAGGTCAGGGAAGCAATGAGCCGGTCAGCGAAGCGTTGGGAATGTATGAGTATCTGGTAAAAAAAGGGATTTTGCCGGAACGCATTATTATGGAAGATCAGTCTTACAGCACCAGACAAAATCTGATGAATTCCCGTGCACTGGTGCCGCCTTCAGTTGTGAAAGTGGGAATTGTCACGAATAATTTTCATGTTTACAGAAGCGTTCAGCTGGCAAAAAGCCAGGGATTTCCCGAGGCTGTCGGAATGGGATCCGGTTCCGGATATTATTTTTTGCCCAACAATCTGCTCCGAGAGTTTTTCGGCGTGATGAAAGACTGGATGTTTGGAAATATGGAGCTGATGTAATCGGTTAACCAATCCCCCTCAGTATACAAGGGGATGGAGCGTTTATTGAATAGGATATAACAGGAAAAGGTCAAACACGGTAGAAAGTTCACCGTTTTGGCCTTTTTTGCACAGAAAAAGGTTCATTTTGCAACTTTATTGACGCATGGACAGAAAATAAGTATAATTATAAAATATATTCACTTTTGGCAGAAATTGGAAATGTGCCGGGAAGGTTGATTATTTGGGTCATGGAAGAAAACGTTAAGTTAGTTATTGCCATACTCATTGCTGCGCTGGCAGTGGGCCTTTTGCT
>JAFUMV010000043.1 GCA_017482485.1 Lachnospiraceae bacterium | reverse complement strand
GGTTTTTGTTCTCTGAAATTCAAACCAGGAAACCTTGTTCCTGTTTTTTAGAATTTTCAGGGTTGCATTACTGTTTATTTGTCAAGGTACAGAAGAAGTGCTTCGCAGTTCTTCTTGTTTCGGCTTGTTGTCCGCCGCAACATTCATTACTATATCATGTTCGTTTTGGTTTGTCAAGCACTTTTTTACTTTTTTCAACTTCTTTTTCAGAAGTCTGTCGAGCTTTGTCAGCCACAACTTTTGATACTATATCAGAATTCTTTATTTCTGTCAAGTACCTTTTTCAACTTTTTTTGGAAGCCGTTGTCGTTTTACGCGGCAACGGATGTTATCTTAGCAACTTTTTTCAGATTTGTCAATGGGTTTCTTTGTACTTTTATCAATACACTCGTTTTGTAACAGATCAGTCATACGCCTGTAGAGAACTGCGCCAGCGGCGTAGACGTGAGAAAACGCTGCAGGTGCACTTTGCAAATGGCGCGGGCTGGACTGCCACGAAGCTTTTCTAATAAATAATCATTCATCGCACCGCTCACCTGTTGGCAAAGTAACCGATTAAATGATTTCGTTTCATCAAAAAAACCCTTGAAAATCAAGGGCTCTGACAGCAGATGACGGGAATCGAACCCGCCTCCTCAGCTTGGGAAGCTGATGTTCTACCGATGAACTACATCTGCATGTCAGTGATTATAACACATTCCATTCCAAATGAAAAGCCTTTTAAGCGCATAAATTTTCAGTTATAAATTTTCATGTAGCAATTCAGCCGTTACTGTTCATTAAGCTTCATTCATGTGACAGCAATATAGGTATGTTGTTGTTCACCTGCAGACAGTGTGGGCATAGGTAATAAAATTCTACTGCACCGCCCACAAGCTCAGTAAATTGTGGGCGCCATTGCTCCTTTTTTTCATATACGCCCAATTTCATCCCTTTCTCCTCCGATTTACAGGCAGGTTTTGGGCTTGGAGAACCGAAACCGGTGACTACACCCAGAAGCTCCTTATATCATGGGCATGGAGCTATGCTTTTTTCCTCTACGCCCATTTCAGGGGACTATCCGGTATATGTGGTATATTAGAACCTTTCCTAAACTCTTCTGAAAGCATGAGAGAGGGTACTGCAAAAGTAATATAATATAACACAAAGCTTCTATAGTGAATGTCTTAATCTCTTTAGAGGCTGCCAACAAAAGCATTTTTTATTTCAGGCAGTTTCTGTCATTCCCCGGATAAGCAGGCTGAGCATTTCTGCGCAGTATTTCTGCTCCTTTGCGGACAGATTTTCCAGCTTTTGAAGCAGGGTTTCCTGTTCCGATTCTGACTGGTAAGCTTCATCTCCGTAAATAAATTCGTCCAGAGATAAATGATAGAATTTCGCCAGCGCCATCATCGTTTCCACACTCATCCCGCAGGTTCCTCGTTCTATGTCCGCATAATATTTTTCCACGATCCCGATTTTATCGGAAATCTCTCTCCGGGAGAGTCCCATCTGCTTTCTGCGTTTTTTCAGACGTTCTCCCACCGCTTCTCTGTCATAAGTCTCTTTTTGGCTCATATGCTGATTTCCTCATTCTCTCCGGAAACATCCGATAAAATATAAAAAGCTCCGTCCGCGCCTCTTTCCACCTCAAATTTCAAAGGATTCTTCTGTCCCCATTCCGGGTCCTCATCGGCCTTTTTCTTCCATATATAATAGCTTTTTATAAATCTACCGTGAATTTCATCTTCCGCCCTGCGACGCACGGCGATCGCATCCTCCAGGTTTATGAAAGTTCCCAGATAAAAATGTTTTCCCTGAAAACCGATATTCACCCGGTACTTCCCGTTTTTTAACCGGCTCACACCCTTATAGCCGCTTGTGTTGTCACTTCTTCCCTTTCGTTTCTCCAGCCATTCCAAACAGGTCCCTCCAATCCGATGGAACTGGTCATTCATATTTTTGCGCATCTGCTGTTTTAAGCAGCCGCAGCTTTTTGAATTTCCGTACATCAGACTCTCCGCCGGCACATCCAGTTCCTGTCCGCACTCACACCGGCAGTGCCAGTAAATGGAGCCGTTGGAATTTCTTTTTTCGGTGGGAAAAAGAACGGACAAACGACCGTATTTTTTACCGGACAAATCTATCATGCGGCGGCCCCTTTTGGCACCGCCCGCATTTTCTTTTTTTATTTCAGAACGATTTTCCATCCCTGATCCTCTCAATATTTTCCATCAGGCCGTCACTGTCCTGCTTTCTTACCGTGACACCAGTATCCGAAATGAGCCCGGCATTTTCACCGGGCCCATCTGCTTATTCATTCTGATCGTTTATCCGATTTGTCTGCTTTCTGCGCATCACTGCCGCTATCACAATAACGGCTGCCAGCGCAAGCATGATAAACACCATTGTCTGTGCGTTATCACCTGTTGCAACATGCGCTGCTCCGGTAATCTGCGGGAGAAGCGGCAGGATGATCTGCTCCACAGGTTTCTCCACTGCAGCCTCTGCCGCATCGTCTGAAGGTTCATCCCCTCCTGCAGGCGGATTGTAGGGAACATAGTAGCTGTTTTGGAATACCACGTTTTGTATTTTCTCGGTATCATCATCCTTTGTTGCCCAGATTTCGGCACGCAGGCCGCCGGTTGTATCATCATTCACTACCCGGATTGTCAGCGTATAAACCGCTGTGTCGTAGGCGAAATACATTCTGCTTTCCGCACTCTGGTATATCTTATACTGATAATCCTCAGGCTTTGTAAATGTGATCGGACCAAGCTGTGCCTTTCCGGAATCTGTGATCGTTACAATGTTTTCCTCCGGCATCGGATTGCTTTCATCCAAAGCCTCCAAAATAATCTGATATTCATTTCCCGAAGGAATATCGCTGCCCGCAACCTGTACCTCCACCGGAATGGTAACAGTACAGGTATACTCCGCTGCAAATGCCTGACCCGGAATCAGCAGGACAATTGCAAGCAGTGGAAGGAGCAGCTTTTTCAGCATTTTATTCATTTTCTGTTTCATCGGGCTTTACACCTCCTTCTTGTACCTGGCTCAACCTGTCCAGCCGTCCGAAAATAATGACACGGCCATTGGTCTGCGCTTCGGCACAGGTTGACAAACCGACAATGGAATCCTGTGCAGTAATGCCGATATCCTTATACTGCACCGCCTTTTCCCTGATATGTGAAAGCAGCGACGACACGTTGCCGTTTTCCTGCTGGGTCGGATTAAAAAATATGCTGTCAAAAGCATCCGTCTCAATGCAGGCAAACAGGACAATTTCGTAGTTGCCGTCCAGCGTGTAGAGCGTTCCTGTCGGATGCTTTTCAAAAAAGTCTGCATCCGTAAACTCCACCACATCCCCGAACATTCCGCCGTTGTCCATATGATGCCCGTACAGCAGGTTGTAGCTGTCTGAAAAATCAGGGCTGTTGTCATTATCCAGAAAAATGGATCCTGACAGGGCGAATTCCCCATATACATCTTTGTTGATATAGTCCATATCTGTCTGTCCCTGCACCACGGGATAGTCAATATGTGTATCATCAATCGTGACCCATCCCCGCACATCGCCGTTTATGGCCTGCAGTTCGGATAGCGTCGGATTATCCGCCTCCTCAACGGACGGCGGCTTAAATTTCAGAAGATCATTGGAAACGAAAGCTCCCTGGTAGACCATGGCGGTATCCCACAGGGAATAACCGCCATAGAGAAACATCAAAAGAATCAGCATGAGGACGAAAAAGCTCAGGACTCTATTTCCGCCTCTGGCACATTTTGCTGCGATTTCCAGATACGCGTCCGTATTTTCCATTGATCTGTTTTTGTTAATTGCTTTCAATTATTTTTCCTGGTTTTACATCAAATTTCATCTGTTCTGTGGCTTGGCCGGGGCATATACGCTCATTTTGCCCGATTGGGCTTGCCGGGGCATATGCGCTCATTTTGCCCGATTGGGCTTGCCGGGGCATATGCGCTCATTTTGCCCGATTGGGCTTGCCGGGGCATAGACGCTCACCTGTCCGATTGGGCTTGCCGGGGCATAGACGCTCACCTGTCCGATTGGGCTTGCTGGGGCATATGCGCTCATTTTGCCCCTCAATACCCCTTTTTAGCTTGTTTTAGTTTACATAACTAAGCAATCAGGGCATATACAAACAAATTTTCTCTTCCTGCCCCACATTCATGCATTTTCCGGGGTATCACAAACAATTCCTGTTCCATATACCCCCTGGCTTATGTTCCAGCCATATTTTGAATATAAATTGGGGTATTTGGGCTCGCTCTACGCGTATATACCCCGGCAGCGCTAAAATGGATGCCAACGCCGCCGAACGGTTGTTTAAAATTCTCTTTCTTTCTTATTGCGCAGGAACAGGAATGCCAGTACGCCTGCCAGAGCTACCATCATGATGTAGGGAGCGATGTTTAAGATAACGCCGGTGGGGGTGGTTACATTTTTCTTGTTAGTATAAACAACTGCATCATCAGATGCTTTGTTTCCTTTGGAACCAGTTACAGTAAGACCGGTTGTATCTGTAGAAACCTTTTCATCATATCCTTCGATTTCTGTTGTGTAACCTTCAGCACTGTAATCTTTTTCCTTAAAAGTATAAGTATCGCTGGAAGACAGACCATAAATAGTGATTGTCTGATTGGGTGCAAGCTGAATAGTCTCAGACTCACCGCTTGTCAAAGTTAATGTTGCTCCAGTCGTCGCATCAGTTACATAATTTGTATTATATGTTTCAGAAACCGAAGTTCCTTCTGCATCTTTACCATCTACCTGAATAGTAAATTCATATGTCGTGCCATAATTAGCCTGATTACCTTGCAGCACCTTCTTTAAAGACACACTCCCAGTATCGTAGGTATTTACAAATCCGACTGTTTTTTCATTGCCTTCTGTATAATTTCCGGTTGTACTATCCGCAATTTCAGTTGAATTGTGAAGCACATATCCACTGATTGTCAGCGCTCCGGTGGCGTCGCTTGTTACATAAACATCAAGATAAATGCTGTTGGCAGCTTTTATAACACCTTCCACTGTTGTGTTATCTTCTGTTATGACATAACGATAGACACCGGGTTCTGTGAAGGATACCTGGCTGAAATCAATGGCTGCAGATTCTTTCGCATATGCCTTTCCACTCGCAAGAGTAAGAGAATCTCCGGTCTGCACCGCAGTATATTTTGTATCTGTGCTGTCAAACGCTGTAGCACCAATTGTTATTTTCCCTACATCAATTCCGGCTTTAATTTCAGTTTTTCCAGCTTTCGCAGCTACTGCGTCACCCGCCTTGATCGAGTAAGTAAATGTCGCTGTAGGCACTACCGCATTTGCATCAAGAACCAGATATTTGGTGATGGATGCAGCATTGTTTGTTCCGATCGCTGGCGTATTTGCAGCAAACGCTGTCATCCCCAGCATAGATACCATCATGGCACCTGTCATCACTGCAACTGCCATACGACGTAAAAACTTGTTGTTTTTCAGACTCATAATTTTTTCCTCTCTTTTCTTTTATTCATTATTGAGTTCTCATTTATATCGGCAGTTTTCCTGCCTCATCACAGAGACGTTTTCAAAATGTTTCAATTTCTCACAACATCTCCCCTGTCTCTGCAATATACATTTTCATTGCCTGTTTTACAGGCCGGACCGACGGATTACTGTGATCACTTTTCCTTTGACCTCATTTAAATCCACCGCTCCGAAATAGCGGCTGTCTTTTGCTCCCTGACGATAATCACAGAGTACAAAAAACTGATCTTCTTCCAGCGCGATCGGATAAACCACATCGCTTTCATAAAGTGGAGTGGAATAATAGATGTCATTTTCCACAACATAACTGCCATTTACCACCACTCTGGCATCTTCGGTGATTTCAATGCTGTCACCGCCTTTTGCCACAATTCTTCCGACATACTGTTTTCCATCTTTTTCAAAAACCACCACGTCTTCGGAATGCCAGCTATCTTCCAGACGATAGTAAAATAACAGATCGCCTGAACTGATTCGCGGTTTCATATCATCGTTTGGCATCGGAGTGATTCCGAAAACGAATCCGAATAACACCCACAAAATCAAAATCAGTACAAACAATTGTGTCAGAAAAGATTTGACATCTTCCCGATTGGCAATTCGCCTTCTCCGCCTCAGAATAACCTCTTCCGGCGTGAGCGTGACTTCTGCTGCACCCTTTTTGGCAGTCTTCTGAGTTTTCGGCTTACGCATGGCGCTCACCTTCAAATCCCTGCAACTGCTTTTTCAGTTTCGTAATCATCGCATTGCGCTCTGACAGGAGCGCACGATATTGCTCCTCCTGAGCTTCAAACGCCTGACGGTATTCTTTTTGCAACATATCCAGCTGTTTCCAGACATCCGCTTCATCCACTCCTCCGAAAAGCTTTTTCCGAAAATGTATTCCTTTTAGCAGAGCTGCTATATCATCCATGCCTTTTGCCGCCATTTCTTACTCCCTGTTTCTTCTTTTTGAAAAACGACATCCTTTTGTCAACGCAAGCACAAACAACGCAGCAAATGCTGTGAAAAGCATCATTGTGTGAGGTCTTGCATTCGTCCTGATACCGGTAGGCGGCACGACGTTTTTAGTATTGGTAAATTCTACTTCTGTGGGGGATTCAATGGTTCCCGTTGCAGCAGAACGTTCCGCACCATTCACTTTAATTACTGCAGTATAATCCAGCTTATTTTCTGTCACAGAATATGTATATCCGACAGGAACATTGAAAACTGCCACATCTCCACTTTTTAAAGAAAACCGATATGTGTCTTCTGATACAGCTAATACATTCTGAGATACCTCATTCTTCGTCCATGCCAATGGAACCGTATATTTAGCTGTATCCTTTTCCAAAGTGAGGGTGAAATCAAACGCCTGGTCAGAGTCAGCCATATTACCGTCAACAACTTTTTTCACAGTCAGAGTGGTAAATTTTGTACTGTTTGTCACAGTCACTTCAACTTTCGGATCCGTTCCCAGTTCCTTACCTTCTTTTGCAATTGCCCATACACCATGCTCTTCTACTACACCCTGATCAGCCAATGCTCCAGAAACAGCATATATAGGTGTATTATATTTTTCTGCGGAATAATCCACTTCCTGCACCTGAATCTTATTTCCACCGATAAGTCCCACAATCTCTACATATTGATTTGCCTTGAGTGTGATAATGCCATCAGTCGATGCAGTCAAATTTGCACTCACTAAAGTATCATCATTATTATAAAGATTATATTTTCCGGTGTATGGAAGCTGTGTATCCTTTCCCAACAGAACCTTTACAGAAAATGTATCATCTGATGTCTGATTTCCGGCCATCTGCTTTTTGATCACAAGATTGAACTGGTTCTCCACCACCACCTTATTATTGAACACAATATGAGGCTTATCTTTTACTTTCAGCTCTTCTGTCTGCACTCCGGTTTCTGTAGTAATACCGCTTTCTTCGATCGTTTCAATCTTTACATTATTTACTGTTACTTCATATTTATCGCTTGTAGCTCCGATTTCCTGTACATAAAACAGACTCGTTTCCAGAATCCTCTCATCATTCAGACGAGCTACCTGTCCGTCCTTTAAAGTAATGATACCGTCACTTCCTACCCCTCCTATCCGAAGTGGAGTATCCAGATTATCGGCATCAAATACCTGATAGTTGCCGGTATAAAGGCTGTAGTCCTCTCCGTCTCCGTCATAATCTACAAATACTTTAAACTGAAAATCAATATCTGCTGCATCTGCCACATTGGCATATTCGAGATGCTTCTGGAAGTTAATGGTACCCTTGGGAATTGTCTGTAGATTAAACTTGATCTTACAGTTGGAACCTCCCGCGCCACGCTCCAGATAGAAAAAGCGAAGGGAATGGCTGGAATAATCTGAACCATCCCAGGTTTTTCCTGCAGCGGTAAACATATCCGCTATAGTTGTTGTCTTAGGATCATTATTTGTTCCGTTACCATTTACGCTATTTACCTTTACCTCACCGGTTGCAAAATTAATGCTTCCGGCATAGTTATCATGTACACCGCCCATATCCAGCACTAAAACATCGTCAATGAATACCCAGACATCATCATCTCCTTCAAATTCGAAAACCATCTCTTTTCCATCAACCAGTCCATTTTTGGGCTGTATGAAATCAAATCCGATATCCATTCCAAAGAAGTAGTTCGCATCTTCTCCAAGTTCATAATAATATGCCGGATGATTATCATCCGCAGTTGTTTCAATCAGTTTTCCGGTCAGTGTATTAAACGGTAAAAACTGAGGGAATGCCGGCGGTATACTATCACTGTCTGAATTGGCAGAATGAGGTACGTAATATAAATCAAATTCATTGTTATCTGTATCAAGTTTTGCATAATTTATTTTGCTGTTATAATAATAGTAACCTTCATCATCCATCTGAAACAGATAATTTGCACCCTTAACAGAAGTAGACGCACGGTTTCCGTTAAACAGGTAATTTAAAGGCTGGTCACTACTCAGAACCGGATACCCATCATCTCCAAGCTTGGAGCGTACAAGGCCCTGTTTAACCCCTCCGCCATTTCCGGTCCATCCTTCTCCGCCGAATGGGAAGTACTCTTCATTTACGCTATTTTTTTCATAGTCATATACATTAATGGTGATGTTTTTGCTGGTATCAAGTCCTTTAAATGTTTTCAGAACAGCTACCTTTTCATATATCAGATAAATATTTCCGTTCAGCGCAGAACCATTTTGATTATTTCCAGGGCTATTGTTATCATTACTGGTTCTCCAACCACTGCCTTTCCTATTTGAATTCGAATACTTTATCCATTTTACTTCAGAAGCATTTTGGTACGAAGATCCCGCCTTTGCAGAACTATAGCTGTATCCGGTAATTTTATAACTCGCAGCGATCCGGCTGAGTGCATACCAATTATTTTCCTCTATCGTTGTACCGGACAACTCAGACCCAGCCTCTATCTCATTTCCATTTTCATCATATAAATATACTGTTACTGTCTCGCTTGTATTGCTTCGATAAGTAATCACAAAGCTGGAAAAACTCTCAACCTCGAACGCCGCGGTCACAACGCTTTCATCACTCTTCAGTTCAACAGTACCTTCCGTCGCATCCGCTGTATCCGCCACGGTCTGGACGTCAACCACGTTACCGTCCTCGTCTTCCGCCAGATGCTGTACCTCCAATGAATCAGGATCCGCATTTTCATCCAGCAGGCTCGCATCCACTTCAAAGCTTACCTGTACCGCTCCTTCTTCCGGCTCGATTTCTGTGTCGCCATCGTAGAAGCTGATATCCAGAGCGATGAATCCGTCATATTCCACATCACTGTTGTCAAGTGCATCCGTAACATCAGAGTCATCGGAACTGATTTCTGTTACAACCATCTTCGCGTTTTCGGGAAGTACGCCGGGAGCAGCATAAGCTTTCACAGTGATACCCTCAGGCTGTTCTTCCGGAACATATTCAACAGATTCTTCCTCAGTCTCCTCTTCGGTTGTTTCTTCCTCTGTGGTTTCCTCTTCCGTTGTCTCTTCCTCAGTTGTTTCTTCTTCTGTAGTTTCCTCTTCCGTTGTTTCTTCTGTGGTTTCCTCAGTATCAACTTCAGACGATTCGCTCTCAGCTTTGACAGAATCGTTCACGGTCTCTGTCTGCTCTGTCGTTGTTTCAGAGCTGTCCGACGCAACGGCCGTTTCTGTCTCAACAGGTGTCTCTGTCGCTGCGGGAGACTCTGTCACATCCAAAGTTTCCTTCACATCACCGGACTCGGTTGACACAGTTGTTTCCGCTGCTGCAGAAGTTTCTGTCGCTGTAGTTGTTGTTTCCGCTGCTGCAGAAGTTTCTGTCGCTGTAGTTGTTGTTTCCGCTGCTGCAGGGCTTTCCGTTACAGCAGACACGTCCCCTTCACTTACCGCCGGGGTTTCCTCCGCCACATCTTCGCTCAGCACGACTGGTATATCTTCGGTGTATTCCTCTGATGCCGCCACAGTATCAGCTGTGCTTTCCGTTGAAGCAGATGTTTCCACGGTTTCAGCCAGTACGGACAGTTGTTCACCGTTCACCAGGGATATGACCAGTGCAAAAGCCATCAAACAAGTCATAAATCTTTTTACTTTTTTGCGCATACTGCATTCTCCATTCTTTCAATCTATCAGGATGCCCCTGATGAGGTTCAGGTTTACCGCATAATATTTGTTATGCGGTAAATAAAAAAAAGAATGCTTCCAAACATTCTTTCAAAATAACCTTTTATATAACTCTTTTTAATTTCGTTTTTTTCAAAATGAAATTTTTATGTATCAACCTGCATTTTTAGCCTTAAATTTTGCAGTATCGACCTTGACTTGTCCGAAATCGAGTGCTATCAAGTCAGTAAATAAGGGCTATATGAATATTGATTTACCGCATAACAAATATTATGCGGTATTTTTATTTTCATTCCAAAATTATGAATGAACGAAATTTCATCAGCTCATGCCTGCTATAGCACAAGGCCCAGCATTTCAATCTGCTTTTCCTGTTCTTCGCAGCTGACCAGCGTATAAATCCGCGTTGTATTGATGTTTGAATGTCCAAGCAGGTCCGCCAGATGCGTGATGTCCTTTTCCAGCTGATAATAGGTGCATGCAAAAAGGTGCCTCAGATTATGCGGGAATACCTTTTGTCTGCTCACCTGGGCTTTCTCGCAGAGCGCTTTCATGTCGTGCAGGATGTTGGTGCGGTCCACCGGCTTTCCGTTTCTTGTGATAAATATGCTTCCGGTTTTCAAATGATTTTCCTTTACATATCGATTCAGTTCCCGGCACAGCTGGGGCGTAAGAAGGATGGTTCTCGTTTTTCCTTTTAAATGCACTGTCGCTCTTTTTGTCTGCAGGGATTCCACCGTGATAAACTGTAACTCGCTCACCCGGATTCCCGTGGAGCAGATGGTCTGCATGATGTGATAGAGTCTCGTATTTCCTTTCTCCCGTGCGGCATTGAGCAGGCGATAATATTCCGCTTTTGTCAGCTCCTGCTCTTTTGTGCGGAACGCCTCTCTTTGCACCTTCACGGAGCGAACCACGCAGTCGTACCAGCCCATTCCTTTAAAAAAGCTGTTCAGTGCCGCAAGGATGGAATTCACACTTGCCATCGCGTACTTCTGAACCAGTTCATTTTTATAGGCAATCACCTTTTCTTTTTCCACGACATTTTCTTTTCCAAGCCATTGAAAAAAGAATCTGATATCCCGCATATATTTGTCAATTGTCGCCAGACTGCGTTCCTCTTCAATCAGTTTGACGCGAAAATCTTCTATAGAAGAAATGCTTATTCTGTGTTCCATAATATTTTCCTTTCCGGACATTGCGCCCTCAGACTGTTCCTTTGTGTTTTACATCATTCTATATCTTTCCAAAAAAATAAACCGATATACGGATTGGATCAGGCCGCATATCGGTCTTTTTAAAAGACAATAGCCGGACCTGTAGAAGTCCGGCTATCATAAAAAAAGATTCTTCAAATAAATCATATGGGAATTATAGTTCAAATCAAAATTAATGTCAATTCGAAACTCTATTATTAGAGTTTTAAGCAGGAAGTTCGTAAAGAGAATGGTTCTGTTACCACTATCATTGTCGAAAGATACAGTAACACAGGTATGTTGTTGTACATCTGCACTCTTGTTAGGGTACAAAATAGAAAGGAAATATCTCCAGAACAGGACTGCCACCTTTCTTGGGTATAAAATAATTTTTTCCGGTGTCCGGTATATGGGGTACATTACAGGGAGCGTGGGCATGGGTAAAAAAATTCTGCTGTGCCGCCCACAAATTCAATAAACCATGGGCGCCATCACCCCTTTTTTTCATATACGCCCAATTTCATCACTTTTTTCTCCGGTTTCGAGTAGATTTTGGGCTTGGAGAGCTAAAACTGGTGGCTAACACCCAGAAGCTCCTCTTATCATGGGCATGGAGCCGCGCTTTTTTCCTCTATACCCATTGCAGGGGAATTATAATATAGCCCATATGCCGGACCCTTCTTTAAAAAAACAGAGCCAGCCACCTACGGCCAGCCCTGCAATGATTCTTTACGAAACTTTATCCCTTCTTTTGTTATTTTGAAGACATGCGTTGTTTAAAATTAATTATAAACCATTTCTGAGGTTTCGTTACTTAAAGTTTTTGTTGTACTTCCCCATGTCGCGTAGTGGGTGCAGTAAGCACGATAAGTTCTACCTTTTACCGCACTGGTGTATACACCCCCCGCACCATAGGTGGAATTATTCGTAACATATCCACCAGAAATATTTATGTCTTTCCATACACCATTAACTTTTTCCTGTAATACAATATCTTTGACGCCAATCACATTGGCAGTAGATGTTGTATTTGTTTCCCACGTTATGCTAACTCCATTCGATGCACATCCTATAGCAATTATACATTCTCCAAAGTATCCCTCACTCTGTTCTGTAGCACTAGCTGTAATCGTCATTGCCATGATCATAACTATCGCTAAAATACCTGCTAATTTTTTTCTCATTTTGTAACCAAGTTCCATAAAAGAATTCTCATGTCTTCGTTCTTTTATTCCACTTCCAACGGCCTTGGTTACAAAAAAAGGAAGTTAAAGCACTGAAAGCTCGACTTCCTTTTAACTGTTTATTTCATACTCTCTACTACTTTTATCAATTCATCTAATTCATACCAATCAATAAAGTATTGACACTTGTGTTTGATCAATATAGCTTTATATCCCCCCTTAACTTTATAATAATATATATTATTAGCTTCGTCCTCCATTACAAGTTCCCACCCCTCATCACTCTTAATACCAATTTCTTGATAATTTTCTTTAAAAGCCCAAACATTAACTTTCAATTGCATTTCCGAAGATTCGCTAAGGTAATCAGCCTTCCAACTTATATAGTTAGGATACTCTTTTTTTGATATTATGCTTAAAATAGCCCCCTCCGGTACATACCCCGGTACCAGAATGTCACTATTTTCTTTCTTCACTTCTTCCCAGCTGCTATAAGTCGTTACATTGCTTTCCGCCAGTTCAAATCCTCCGCTTTCGCTCTCCATCTCATTCCCCGTAACAGTAATTTTCATACTGTTCACACCATCCCGTACGATTTCGAAGAAGGATTTCTGTTTCACTGCGCTGGTTCCAACGCCGAAAATGCAGACACCGGCCACTACAGCGATTAAGGCTACGGCAACCCTGCCGGATGCGGTGCTCCAAAAGCGCTTTCTGGCGGTGGGACGTTTGTCGTTCGCGCGTCTGTCATTTGCAGATGATTTCTCATCAGCAGTATCTTTTGCATCAGCGGATAAATTTTCTGAAGATTCTGTTGGAAAGGGCAGTATATTGCTGTCTCCGCCTGCAGTATATGCCCTTCCGTCCTTTTTTGCCAGGTTCTCATCGCTGATGTTGTATCTGGTTAAGAAGCGCTGAAATGCAACAGCTGTGTCCGATGCTGAAACGGTTGTTTCACCCGTTTTTTCCTGTGGTCTTTCGTCCGCAGAATTTTGGGGAATGTCAGACAACACTGCTTCACCCGGCTGCACTGCTTCACCCGGCTGCACTGCTTCATCCGACTGCACCGCATCACCCGACTGTGCTGTTTCATTCGGTTGTGTATCTTTGTTGGCCTGTGCTTTTTCTTTCGGCTGGGCATTCCCGTTCGGATGAGGTATTTTATCCGGTATTTTGATTTCTCCCGGCAGCGGATCCAGGGTGTCCAACAGATTTAAAATCGCTTTGACCTGCTCCGCATCGAATTCTTCTTCGCTGGCCTGAAAAGTAAACCAGTTCAGTTTCCTATACAATTCCGCTATCAGTTTTTCGTCTCTCGGACCGTTGTTTTGTGCCATATAATGTTCCCCTTCTTTTTCACTGTCCTGTATTTATATCTATAACAGTGTCCTGCAGACACCTATGAAAACAACAAGAATGAATATGCGCATGCTGTTTTTCAGTTTTTCTTTCATTCTCAATACGCGAACCTTGAAACATGATTCCGTAATTCCCAGCTTCTTGGCCATTTCGGATGAGGTATAGCCGTATTCATAATAGTGCCTGAGAATTGACAAATCGTTATCGGACAAGGTATTTTCCACGGAAGAATAAAAATCCACCATACGATATGCATCGGGAGCCCTGACCTCCTGCACATCTTCCGACATAATATCCAGGATTTCTTCTTCATCCACGTAATATTTGTTCTGTTTGGAATACCATTTCTTGATTTTGTTCTTTGCCACCACCATCAGAAATCCCGGTATGTTTGGATGGCCTTTCAACATCTCCCACTTTTCATAGGCAACAAAGAATACTTCCTGCGTCAAATCCTCCGCAGCGGCTTCATTGTTGCGGATACATCTTCTAACATAATTGAAAATCATTTTGTGATTTGCCATATATAATTCTTCAAAACTGCTGTAACCGTTTTTAGCCCCGCTCATTCAATTTCCTCTTTCGTACTCTACTCTGCTTCAGGATTTTAGATACAGCAAGGCCGGATTGCGGTGCGCTTTCTCCGTATCCCCTCAGAAGCCGGCGGTCCTTCAATCTTTCCCCAATTTCCACATACAGTTTTGCCGCCATATAAAAACTTTTCGTATAGTTCTGCTGTTGATTTTCCCAAATTCACGTTATCTTTTCGCATTCCTGTGAACTATAAGCGCAGTATTGTAATCATCATACTTTTATTCAAACTATATGAAGAGTAACCAATTGTTTGCTTTTTTTTAAAAAATACAAACAATTGGTTACGTTTTTACAAAGCATTTGATTTTTTGTCTGATAATATATCTATTATAAATTCGCTTATTCCTTCCTGGCAATCACTCTGCACACAAACTCCCATACCCGCTCCACGGAAGAGATGCTCAGCTTTTCTTCTGTTGTATGGATATCTTTCATATCCGGGCCGATGGATACGCAGTCCAGGTCTTTGAGCTTTCCGGAAAGAATACCACATTCCAGTCCGGCATGAATTGCTTCGATCTGCGGCATTTTACCGTAGAGTTCCCGGTATACGGAAATCATTTTTTCCCGAAGGACTGAGTCTTTTTTGTATTCCCATGCAGGATATTCGCCGCTCACTTCCCAGCTGCCGCCGCAGGAAGCCAAAAGCACCTGTACCTTATCCAAAAGCATTTCTTTCTCGCTTCCCACAGAGCTTCTTACAGAGTAATCCAGCTGAAGTTTTTCCTCGGTCAGCTTCATCACGCCCAGATTCAATGAAGTCTGCACCAGTCCGGGAATATCCGCACTCATGGCCTGCACCCCGTAAGGCAGGGTCACGAGCAAAAAGGCCGCCTTATCGGCGCTGTCCTCGGTCAGGACCTGCCATTTTCCCTCAGACACGTCTTTCACAGTGACATCAAAGCCTGGATCCTTAACTGCCAGCTCATTTTTCACCTTTTTGATATATTCAGCGAGAGCGCTGCCGAAGGCATCCTGCTCTTCTTTTTTCACTACAAGCACAATTTCCGTTTCTCTGGAAATCGCATTATCCGCCAGACCGCCTGCCATGCTGACAGGACGCACATCCGCAGCTTTTCTCACGGTAAAAAGCAGACGTCCTGCAAGGCAGTTGGAATTGCCTCTTTCCTTATGAATTTCCGCGCCGGAATGACCGCCCTGAAGCCCTTCTACATTAAGGACATAGCGAATGCCTTCCATTTCTTCCCGAGCGACAGGCAGCGTGCCGTGAATTCTCGCACCGCCGGCACAGCTTGTGAGGAATATGCCTTCTTCCTCAGAATCCAGATTCAGCATCTGTTTTCCCTTACATATGCTTAAATCAATGCCTCTTGCACCGTCCATCCCGGTCTCTTCATCCACGGTAATGATCGCTTCTATCCTGGGATGCGGCAGGGAATCGGAATCCAGAAGGGCCAGCATATATGCCACTGCGATTCCGTCGTCTCCTCCAAGACTGGTGTCCTTTGCATAAAGCCAGTCTCCGTCAACGCAAAGATCAAGACCCTCGGTGCGCATGTCCTTTTTACATCCCGGCTTTTTAACAGCGACCATATCCATATGTCCCTGTAAAATGATCGGCTCCTGATCCTCATAACCAGGCGTTGCTTCCTTAATTATAATGACATTCTTTATATCATCCTGCACATATTCCAGATCTCTTTCTCCGGCAAAGCCGGCGAGATAGTCGCTGATCTTCTCCACATTGCCGGAACCATGGGGAATCTTACAAATTTCCTGAAAAAAACGAAATACTTCTTTCGCGCTTGACTGCATTAACTTTTCCATTTCCTGCCTCCATTTGCTGCAATACGGTACCGGACGTCCGGTCCGCCACCGCCGCATATTTAAGGGTATAAACAAAACGGCCTGATAATCGCTATCAAACCGTTTTCTCTAAAAATCAATCCTCGCTATCGTCCACAGCTGCTGCCACCGCCGCTGTCACGGATGATACCACCGCAACCACCACAGCAATAATGATCACCAGCAGACCGCCTGCCAATACAACAAACATATCTGTTCCTCCTTTTCAAAAGGCCAAATCCAATAAACAACCATGTTCCACCTGTTTATCAGTTTACCACAGATGCGGTCGTCTTACAACAAAGCCTTTCACTTTTTATCACCTTTCGCAGACATTTTGTCCGGCAGCTGTACCAAAATCACCGCCGCAAACACAAGCACACATCCGGACAGTTCCCTGATGCTCAGCTTCTGATTGAGCAATGCCCACCCTGCCAGAACCGACACGACAGACTCCATGCTCAAAAGCAATGCCGCCACTGTTGGCTCCACATTCTTCTGACCGACCACCTGCAGCGTATAGGCCACACCGCAGGAAAGCACACCGGCATACAGCACGGGAACCGCGCCTGCCACAACGGCATCCAGGCTGGGCGTTTCTGTCAGAAAAGCCAGAACTGTGCAGATGATTCCACTGGTATAAAACTGCATACAGGAAAGCTTTACGCTGTCCATTTTAGGGGAAAAATAGTCCACCACCAGAATATGTACGGAAAAAACGACCGCACAGGCCAGCACAAGAGCATCCCCTCTGCTTAAAGAAAAGCTTTCGGACATGCACAAAAGATACATGCCGGCCACCGCGATCACCGCACCAATCCACACCTTTGCACCGATTTTTTTTCGGAGAAAAATTCCCAAAAAAGGCACGATGATGATGTACAAGGTTGTGATAAATCCGGCCTTCCCCACCGTGGTATACTGAATGCCGAACTGCTGCAGAAGACTGGCGATGCACAGCGCAAGTCCGCAGCATATGCCGCCTGTCAGCATACTCTTTCTGTCACCGCTTTTTTGCCGGGAGGGATCGGATTTCCGGTTCTTTTTTTCACGATACCATATAAAAGGAAGCAATACGGTTCCGCCGATGAGAAAGCGTACCCCGTTAAAGGTACAGGGTCCCATATAATCCATGCCTACGCTCTGGGCCACAAATGCCACGCCCCAAATCGCTGCAGCAAGAAAGAGCAGAAAACTGCTCTTTAACGATGTTTTATCCTTTTTCATAGTTCATCAGTCCTTGCATACTTTGCGCTGATTCTCATGCATGAGTCGGGCAACGATCTGTGCCACCACTTCACGGATGCTTTTATTTTCACAATCCACGATCACATCAGCATAGCGCTCATAAAGAGGCACCCGTTCATCATAGAGCTGCTCCAGAGTCTGCCCTTTCCGCAGGGTCACACCACGCTCCTTTAAGTCTCCCAACCGTTCCGCAATTGCAGGGCAGGAAAGCTTTAAGTAAACCACTGTGCCGATTTCCTTCAGATGGCGCATTGCCTCTTTGCCGTAGATCACGCTGCCGCCGGTAGCAATCACAGAATGTTTCACCTGCAGGGACGCGTTGATTCTGTTCTCCACCTGTCTGAAACCATCGTCACCTTCTTTTGTGATGATCTCATGCAGCAGCATTCCGGTCTGTTCCTGAATCACAAGATCCGAATCCAGAAAACGCATTCCGACATGCTTTGCCAACACTACGCCCACGGTGCTCTTGCCCACACCGGGCATTCCGATCAATACGATATTCTTCATCATTTCACATCCTATCCCAGATATGCAATGACTTCCACTTCACAGAGCACGTTCTTGGGTAACTGCTTTACTGCAACGCAGCTTCTTGCGGGCTTTTCTGTAAAATATTTCTCATAGATGCCGTTAAACGCTCCAAAATCACCCATATCTGCCAGAAAGCAGCTTGTCTTTACCACCTGGGTATAGTCTGTGCCGGCTGCCTTTAAAATCTCTCCAATATTTTTCATCACCTGCTCAGCCTGCGCCTCAATTCCCTGGGCTTCAATTGCACCGGTTTCAGGATTGATCGGAATCTGTCCGGACGCGAATAAAAAATCACTGGCCACAATGGCCTGGGAATAAGGTCCGATCGCTGCGGGAGCTTTGTCTGTTGCAATCTTCTTAAGCATTTGTCTTACCTCCAAAATGTATCATTTACCCGAACAGCTTTCTGCCCGGCATAAATTTTTTTATTTCTCTAAGAGTATACCACGCTCTTTCTCACCTGTCACCCGAAAAATTGGCAGACAAAAATACGCACGGTACTCTCTCCTGCCGGATAAACGAAAGCTACGGCTCCTCAAAGACCACTGTCACATAGAATCCGCGTTCATTCTCCACCACCGCAGTCACGTCCCCCTCCCGCGCGAGAAGCCGCTCCCGGAACGGATAGTTGCCCGACATGGCAAGAGAAGGATCAATGGTATAATAATAGTTGCTGGGAAGCAGACCTTCCGTAATGGTCACATGATCCCCTTCCTTTAATAAGCCGGGACGCTCCATTTTAAATTCCATAGTTCTCATTTTTCATTTCTCCCTGTCGTATCATTATGCTTCTTTGCTTTCAGTCCATGTCCGCTGTCAGTTACCTTCCGAAGCTTCCATGTATTTTTCAAATCTGCCTGCGTCGCTGACCTTGCACTGCAGCACCAGCACCACACCGTCAGCTTCGTAGGAAACCGATTTCACCACCGCATTTTCCTGCAGCCAGGATACCGCCGCACCGTCCGTATAGGGAATCCGCATGGTGCAGTTTACATAGCCGGCAAACAGCTTATTGCGAATCAGGAAAAGCAGTTCTTCCAGTCCGATTCCACGTTTGGCTGACATGTAGATTTTGTCTCCCACCACTTTGGGCAGCTGATCTTCTTCCATTACAAGATCTGCTTTATTCATCACATACAGGCAGGGAATCTGCTCAGCCTTCAGTTCCTTCAGGGTTTCCTGGGTAACTTTCATCTGCTCCCTGTGATGGGGATCCGAGAAATCCACCACCTGTAAAAGCAGATCCGCGCTGCAGGCCTCCGCCAGCGTGGACCGAAACGCTTTGACCAGGGTATGGGGCAGCTTGTCAATGAATCCGACTGTATCAGATAACAGAAAATCCCGGTTGTCCCCGGGCGAAATCCGGCGCACAGTGGTATCCAGGGTTGCAAAAAGCATGTCCTTTTCCATGACCTTCTTTTCTTCATTGCCCATATAGGTGTCCAGCATTTTGTTTAACAGTGTAGATTTTCCGGCATTGGTATACCCCACCAATGCTACAGAGGGCAGGTCACTGTCTTTGCGGCGTTTGCGCTGTGTCTGCCGGTCCAGTTCGATCGCTTCCAGTTCCCGGCGAAGCTCTGCAATCCGTTTTTCAATTTTACGGCGGTCAAGCTCCAGCTTCTTTTCTCCGGCGCCTTTATTGGCAAAGCCGCCGCCGGCACCGCTGCCGCCTCCCGCTCCGGCACCGCCGCCCTGTCTGGATAGTGCTTCCCGCATCCCCACCAGCCTGGGCAGCATATACTGCAGATTGGCACTTTCCACCTGAAGCCGGGCTTCTTTTGTTTTCGCACGTCTTTCAAAAATTTCCAGTATCAGGTTGGTGCGGTCCAGCACGGTTACCTCAAGTTCCTTGCCCAGATTCCTCTGCTGAGAAGGGGTCAGCGAATTGTCAAAAATCACACAGTCCGCTTCCAGCAAAGACACCAGATTTTTCACCTCTTCTACCTTGCCGGTTCCGATATAAAAAGCATTGTTCACCGCCGAAAGATTCTGTACCGCACTGGCTGCCACCTCCATCTCGCAGGCCTTGGTCAGACTTTCCAGCTCTTCCATCGAGTATTCAAAATCGGGATCATTATTTAAATTAACTCCCACCAGTATCGCTTTCTGCATAAAAATCCTTTCTTTCCGTTTCCCGTAAATAACAATATCCTGCCTTATTTTACAGCCATCTGCATCGTTTTGTACAGCAGATTTTTTTATTGCTGCCCTTATCCCAAAACAGCTGCTTGTGGGAACGGATTGAACAGTTTCAAACAGCATTTTTCAGACAAATGCTGTTAACATTGCTTAACACAGTCGGGTATACACCTGTTAATTACTATCTTTTTCGTATTTTCTCGTTTTTAACCGTTTTTTTTCCAAAGTGCGCGAAATCGCCATTCCAGGACATCAAAATTTGTCATTTTCCATACATATTGTATCTCGTTTAATGCAAAAAATCGATTATGTGTTAATATATAGTTATTAAAAAACACAATATAGGCAACAATAAAGGCAGACAGGGGAGAACACTATGAGAAAAATCGCAATTTGTGACAGCAACCAGGATACATTGGAAGCAATGCGTCTGCTGTTGGCTGCACAGTACGGTAAAGAGTTGCAGGTCTCTACTTATCCGTCTGGAAAAGAACTGTTGCGCGCATGGCAAAGGGACGAACGTAAGAAAGCAGATATCATCATCATTGATGTAAAAGCTGAAGAAGACAACGGCATCAATGCAGCGAGACAGGCACAGGAAATTTTCGGTGACGTAAAGGTAATTTTTTCAACAGGAGCTTTGGAATTTGCAGAAGATATTTTCGAAGCTGATCCGGTATATCTTTTATCCAAGCCCATCAAACAGGACCGGCTTTTTGAGGCAGTGGACCGCGCGATTAAACAGATTGAAGAGAATGAGGCAGCATCTGTCACTCTGATATCCAAAAGTTTTATCGCCAGGGTAAAGGCAGAAGAAATCGGCTATGTGGAAAGTGAGCGCAGAGTTCTCACAGTGCACACCAAAGAAGAAGACATTCGTGTAAATATGAAGCTGGGAGATCTTGAGGAGAGACTTCCGGAATATTTTGTAAGAGTACACCAGAGTTATCTGGTCAACATGAAACAGATCCGCGTTTTTTCCGCAAAAGGAGTGGAACTGGCCAACGGCAGGATCATACCTGTCAGCCGTCCCAGATATGCAAAGGCAAAAGATTTATTTTTGCAGTTTTTGGGTGAAAAAGAAGAATAAAATCATGTTATTTTCCCATACTGGAACATATATGACACAGGCATTTGCCTCACAATCTGGTATGGAGGAAAATCACATGAATCATCAGAATAAAGAAAAGGCACCGGGAGAAAAAGCGATGTTTGCCTGCGGCAGGCAGAGCATAAAATTCCCGGTGCCTGTTTTTATAAAAGCAAGCGCGTCCATTGTCGGCAAAAAAGAGGGGGAAGGTCCCCTGGCCGATCTGTTTGACATGATCGGCAGCGACGATCTTTTCGGTTCCAACACCTGGGAGGAAGCGGAAAGCAGCTTACAGCGGGATGCGCTGCACCTTGCAATCAAAAAAGCGGGGCTGCACACCACGGATCTCCGCTATGTTTTTGCCGGTGACCTGTTGGGGCAAAGCATTGCCACCAGTTTTGGTCTTGCTCAGTATGAGCTTCCGCTTTTTGGTCTCTATGGCGCCTGCTCCACCTGCGGTCTTTCCTTAAGCCTCGGTGCCATGACGATCTGCGGCGGCTTTGCGGACTATGTGGGCTGTGTCACCAGCAGCCATTTTGCCAGCGCGGAAAAGGAATTTCGCTATCCTTTGGCCTACGGCAGTCAGCGTCCGCTTTCTGCCAGCTGGACCGTCACCGGCAGCGGCGCCTTCATCCTGAGCAACAGCCGCAGCGATTCTGCCAGAGCCATCATTTCAGGAATCACCCCCGGCAGAATTGTGGATTTCGGTCTTAAGGACTCTTTGAACATGGGCGCATGTATGGCACCCGCAGCCGCTGATACCATTTTTAACCATTTACAGGATTTCGAAAGAAAACCGGAAGACTACGATAAGATTATCACCGGAGACCTGGGATCCGTTGGACAACGGGCACTCTTAGATCTTCTTCTGGAAAAAAATATAGATATCTCTGCGCAGCACATGGACTGCGGCATGGAAATTTTTGACAGCAAGACCCAGGATACCCACGCCGGCGGTTCCGGCTGCGGCTGCGCCGCCACAGTTCTCTCCGCTTATATTCTGAAAAAAATCGAGGAAGGAGAATGGAAGCGGGTGCTTTTTGTTCCCACCGGAGCCCTGCTTTCAAAAACAAGCTTCAATGAAGGACAGAATGTGCCCGGCATTGCCCATAGCGTGGTAATTGAACACATTTCCTGAATGGAAAATAAGGCGGCCACTTTTTACGGTGACCGCCTTAAGTTTACCTTTTTATTCTAATTCTGATTGTAACAGCTCAATAGTTCCCAGCTGACTTTTATACCTGAGCAACGTCTTTCATGGAGAAGCTCATTCTTCCCATCTTGTCCTTACCCAGACATACAACGGTAACTTTGTCGCCCAGTGTCAGAACATCTTCTACACGGTTGATTCTCTCTTTTGCAATCTTGGAGATATGAACCATTCCTTCTCTGCCGGGAGCGAATTCAACAAATGCACCGAATTCCTTGATGCTGACTACTGTGCCCTTAAAGATCTGACCAGCTTCGAACTCTGTGGTGATGATCTTGATCATCTCTATAGCCTTGTCCATCATCTCTTTGTCGGTACCGCATACAGATACATTGCCGTCATCTGTGATATCAATCTTCACGCCGGTGCGTGCGATGATCTCATTGATGGTCTTACCCCTCTGACCAACCACATCACCGATCTTCTCAGGATCGATCTGAATGGAAATGATCTTGGGTGCGTAAGGGCCAACCTCCGGTCTGGGCTGTGCAATACAGGGAGTGAGAATCTCGTTGATGATGTATTCTCTTGCTTCCTTGGTTCTCGCAATTGCTTCTTCCACGATAGGTCTTGTCAGACCATGAATCTTAATATCCATCTGGATAGCGGTGATACCATCATGTGTACCAGCTACCTTAAAGTCCATATCGCCGAAGAAGTCTTCCAGGCCCTGAATATCTGTCAGAACAATATAATCGTCATCTGTGTCGCCTGTTACCAGACCACAGGAAATACCGGCTACCTGCTTCTTGATCGGAACACCTGCTGCCATCAGAGACAGAGTGGATGCACATACGGAAGCCTGAGAAGTGGATCCGTTGGATTCAAAGGTCTCGGATACGGTACGGATTGCATAAGGGAATTCTTCCTCGGAAGGAAGTACAGGCATTAAAGCCTTTTCAGCCAGCGCGCCATGACCGATCTCACGACGTCCGGGTCCTCTTGAGGGCTTTGTCTCACCTACAGAGTAGGAAGGGAAATTGTAGTGGTGCATATATCTCTTGGTCACTTCGTTCTCATCCAGGCCATCGATCTTCTGAACCTCGGAAAGAGGAGCCAGTGTACATACGTTACAGATCTGCGTCTGTCCACGGGTGAACATACCGGAACCGTGTACTCTCGGAATGATATCAATTTCTGCTGCCAGAGGACGGATCTGGTTGATTGCACGTCCGTCGGGTCTCTTGTGATCCTTTAAGATCATCTTACGAACCGTCTTCTTCTGATACTGATAAACAGCTTCCCCAAGAACTGCCAGCCATTCTTCCTTATCAGCAAAAGCCTCTTCCAGCTTCTCTGTCACTTTGCGGATATTTTCTTCACGAACCTGCTTCACATCTGAGAATACAGCAGCTTCCATTTCTTCGGGAGTAACAATTTCCTTCATTGCTGCAAACAGCTCTTCCGGAATTGCACAGCTTGTATACTCGTGCTTTGCCTTACCAACTTCAGCTACCATATTGTTGATGAAAGCGATGATTGTCTGGTTCACATCATGAGCCATGTAAATCGCTTCAATCATCTTGGCTTCAGGCACTTCGTTCGCACCGGCTTCGATCATGATAACCTTCTCACCGGTGGAAGCAACTGTCAGCTGCAGGTCACCCTTTTTCCATACTTCCTGGCTGGGGTTAATGATGAATTCTCCATCCAGCAGACCAACCTGTGTCATTGCGCAGGGGCCGTCAAAGGGAATATCGGAAATGCAGGTTGCGATTGCAGAACCCAGCATAGCCACCAGTTCGGGACGGCAATCGGGATCTACGGACATAACCAGGTTATTTAAAGTAACATCGTTACGATAATCCTTGGGGAACAGAGGGCGCATCGGTCTGTCGATAACGCGGGCAGTCAGAACGGAGTTCTCACTTGCCTTTCCTTCTCTCTTATTAAAACCGCCGGGAATCTTGCCCACTGCATATAATTTTTCTTCAAATTCTACGGAAAGAGGGAAGAAATCGATTCCATCTCTGGGCTTCTCACTTGCGGTTGCTGTGGACAGTACGGTTGTTTCGCCATACTGGATAAATGCTGCGCCATTTGCCTGAGCAGCCACACGGCCAACGTCCACTCTCAATGTACGGCCGGCCAGTTCCATTGTAAATGTCTTATACATTTCGTGTCTCCTTTTCATTATTATATACTGATACTGCTTTTTTACAGCCGCTGTACTTTGCCGGACAGCAGCTGCCATGTTGGTGTTGCTGCTCACTTCGTGACCAGAAACACGCTTCAACCATCTCACAGGCAGAAGACACCGAAACTACTGATAAACACACTGACCGGCAATGCGCTTATCAGTGGTCTCGGGAACGTTCTTCTACCTGATGCATCGTGAATCCTGACTCAAAATTGTTCTGAGTCGAAACGAACGCGGCCACGCCAGGCGTGACCGCTTCTTATAGAAAAGGCGGAAGACCGGCACTTTGCCGGCCGTTCATCCGCCTTATCCGTTCGCAATTATTTTCTGATGCCGAGTCTTTCGATCAGGGAACGATATCTTTCAATGTCGTTCTTCTTCAGGTAGTCAAGCAGACCTCTTCTCTGACCTACCATCTGAAGCAGACCTCTTCTGGAATGATGATCCTTGGGGTTGTCCTGTAAGTGTGCTGTCAGCTCCTGAATTCTTGCTGTCAGAACTGCTACCTGAACTTCCGGTGAACCTGTATCGCCTTCTGTTCTTGCATACTCTTTGATGATTGCTGTTTTCTTCTCTTTGGAAATCATTGTAAAATCCTCCTTATTTTTTAAACCGCCTGACACTAAGATGTGGGTCGGAGTGTCCCTCAACTGAGCATCGGCTTGAATTCATACTGTTCGATTGTAGCACAGTTTTTCCAAACTGTAAACACATATCACTGTTTTTTTCTAAAAAAATATCAGTTCAGCCCTTTTGTAAAAGCCTGCGCCGCGGCTGCACATTAATCCAATAATCTTCTCACGCAGTACGGGGTACGATATGTGGCGTTGGAAATCCTGATACCCGTTCTTTCGTTGCTGGCATGGATAACCTGTCCGTTGCCGATGTAAATCGCAACATGGTTCACCGTACCGTTCTTGGCATAAAATACAAGGTCGCCGGGCCTTGCTTCTGACAGACTGATCTTGGTGCCCATCTTTGCCTGGCTGCCGGAATGATGCGGCAGGCTGATGCCGTACTTCTTATAAATGCTGAGTACAAATCCGGAACAGTCCGCACCCTTGGTCAGACTTGTACCGCCCCATACATAAGGATTGCCCAGAAACTGCTTTGCATAGTTGACCAGATCGACTCTCACATCGGAAACGCCCTGGCCGTATTTCAGTTCTGTCATGCTGACTGCCTTCTCCAGCTTCTTGGAAATATCCACATATTCCCCAAAGACATAGGCCTCTTCATCGTCCAGCATGATCCTGACCCATTCTCCCTCAACAGCCACTACTTCCAGTTCTTCTCCTTCTGCCACCAGCGTGATTACGGGCGCATCCAGATTGCCCTCTTCTCTGACCCGCAGACCGCCGGAATTGCAGACCGCCATATCCGTTGCCTCTTCATCGGCAAGGGCCCGGGCTTGTGCTCCGGTCAGCAGATAATCAGCCTTTACGTAGCCGGTCACTTTGCCCGACCGTATCTTATACCAGCCGTTCTCCTCTCCCAGCACATCCGCACCGGCATGCCTGGGCAGCTTGCCTACCAGTTCGCCGCTCTCATCCGGCGTCTTGCGGATATTGAGCCAGTCATTGACTTTGGCGATTCCCAGATTCTCATAGCCGTATATCTGTTTACGTTCTTCCTTCGCGTTCTCAGCGGCCTCCAGGCACTGCTTTGTATCCACTGTTTCGTCCAGAAAAGAACCGATTCCCGCCGACTGAACCGTATTGTGAATCGTATTCTTAACAGCACTGTCTGCCGAAGCAGCATTGACTGTCATACCTGCGGTCAGAACACAGACAGCCACCGTCACTCCGAATTTTCCAAAATTGTACATGAAACTCTCCCATATCATGAACAAAGGGATATGCCAATCTATCCCCGATCGCATTCCCTTTTGTAATATTTCTGTAACAATTACATTATAAATAAGCCCCGATACCTTGTCAATGTCAAAATATGACAGAACATAATGCGGTTATTTTTGATTCCCGCTGTCATGAATCGCAAATGTGATATTGGCGGCACGATCTGCCGCACTGGTGTCCTTTACATAACAATGAGCCGGCGTATTTAACGCCGGCCCGCTTCTATATCTTTCTTTAACTGCTCTCTTAACGCCTCAAGGCTTTCAAATTTCCGTTCCGGACGGCAAAAAGATAAAAGCCGTACGGTGATGAAAGAATCATACATATCTTCTTCAAAATCATATAAGTAGGTTTCCACTCCCGTGGGCGGATTTTCTCCCTGGTCCACAGTGGGTTTCACCCCGATGTTGGTAAGCCCTTTGAAAACGCCGCTGCGGCATTCTACCTCCGAAAGATAAACCCCATTTGGCGGTAGCAGCTTGTCGGAAGGGGGCAGCTGATTCACTGTGGGAAAGCCCAGCTTTCTGCCAATCTGCCTTCCATGCACCACAGTCCCCATCACCGCATAGGGTGCTCCCAGCAGTCTGGCAGCCTCCTGCATTTTTCCGGCCTCCACCGCCCTTCTCACTCTGGTGGAGCTGATTTCTTCGCCGCCGTCATATACCTTATCAATGATGGAAACCCGGTAGCCCAGCTCTTCTGCATACTTTTTTAAAAGAGCACAGTTTCCTCTTCCCCGGTCTCCGAAAGACAGATCCGTACCTGCAGCAATAAAGGCAGTTTTCATCTTCTCATGAAGAATTTTTACCACAAAGTCTTCCGGCAGTGTCGCCGCCGTTTCCTGGTTCAGCGGAAACTCAATCAGCACATCCACACCCAGCTGTCGGAAAAAGCGTCGTTTTTCTTCTTTTGTGGTCAGCCCTTTTATCTCGTGCCCCGAAAAGAATGCCGCCGGAGGAGGATCAAAGGTAAACACCACCGCCTGCATGCCGTTCTTTTTTTCTTCCAGAATCTGTGCAAGCAGTACCTTATGTCCCCGATGCAGACCGTCAAATTTGCCGATCGCCACCGCCGATGGTCCATCCAGTATAAAATTCGTCGTTCCGGAAATTATCCTCATCCGTAATTACGCTTCCTTTCTCTATCCCAGAAACATTTTTACCGGCTTAAACCGTTTTTTTTCATCCTGCCAGCCAAAGATTCCATAGAACATTCCATTTTCATCATAAACACGGATCTGTTCCCCGTCCTGCCAGCTTTTTTGCTCTATAAAAAGATGCCGCTTTTCCAGAGGATTTCCGTTTCGGACCAAAAGCTCGCCTTCCTGTTTTACGACTGCTTTGGGAAGATCTTCAAAAACAGCGTCCACAGGAAGCAATATTGATTCCAGCGTTCCGTTTTTGGCCCTTTCTTCGATCTGCGACAAATGCAGCGCATCTTCAATCATAAACTGCCCCGACCGGGTCCGCACCAGATTTGCCATCGTGCCGCCGCAGCCAAGCTTCTGCCCGATGTCATGGCACAGGGTTCTTATGTAAGTGCCTTTGGAGCAGGACACCCGCATCGTCACATAAGGAAGCTCGATTTTTTCGATATCTATGGAAAAAATCGTAATGGGGCGGCTCTTTCTTTCCACCTCTTTGCCGGCTCTGGCAAGATCACAAAGCTTCTGCCCATTCACCTTAAGCGCGGAATACATGGGCGGTATCTGATCGTAATGGCCCACAAAAGACAAAATCACTTCTTTTACGCGCTCCTCATCCGCCGTCAGCGGATGCTCTTCCAAAATCTTTCCCGTGGTATCCTGCGTATCGGTCACACAGCCCAAAAGCAGCTTTGCTCGATATTCTTTTGTTTTATCCGTCAAAAAATCGCAGAGCTTTGTAGCATTTCCCAGACAGACCGGAAGTACCCCGGACGCATCCGGGTCCAGGGTACCTGTGTGGCCGATTTTTTTCTGTTTACAAATTCCCCGAAGCTTCGCCACCACATCAAAGGAAGTGAAGCCCGGTTCCTTATAGACATTTAAAATGCCGTTCATAAAATTAACCTCTATTCCGAAGCGATTCAGCGCCATACATTATGCTTCCAGCTGTCTTTCTATCTGTAAAGACAGATTGTTGATACAGTCATGATACGTTCCCTGCATCGTACATCCGGCCGCGCGCACATGTCCGCCGCCGCCGAAATAGGAAGCCACTTTTGCCACATCCACCCTGCCGTTGGAGCGCAGGCTCACCTTATATTCCTGCTGTCCTGTCTGATACATGAAAATCGCGCACTCCACACCTCTTGTCGTGCGAAGCTGGCTGACAATACCATCCAGGTCCTTGGGCACTACCTTGTAAAAATCCATGGTCTTTTTATCAATGGCACTGAAAATGCATTTTCCATCCATAAAAACAATGCTTTCCAGCAATGCTCTGCCCAGAATCTGATTCTGCACGTAGGTCTTTTCGTAAAAAGTTTCATCGATCAGTCCGGAAAAGTCAAAGCCATAAGAAATCAGCTTTGCCGCCACTTCCAGCGTATGGGGAGTGGTGTTGGAATACTGGAATACGCCGGTATCATGCACCATGCCGATGTAGATGGCTTTCGCGATAGGTTCGTCAATCAATTCTTCCTCAAGAAGCTCATAAACCAGTTCGCTGGCAGAGCTTGCCTGCGGATTGACATAATTTACCATGCCGCATCCTGACGCATTACTGATGTGATGATCAATATTGATCGTCTTTTTGGCTGTATTAAAATATTTCTCAGCATCTCCCATTCTGGAGCTGACTGTGTCCACCGCAATGCAGACATCATAACAGATATCTGCACTGCAGTCGGTTTTCACATGTTCGATTCCCTTAATGCAGGAAAAAATATCGGCGGGCTTTTCCAGATAAACCTCAACTTCTGCGCCGGGCAGTGCTTTTTTCAAATACAGGAAAAGTCCCATACAGGAACCGATACAGTCGCCATCCGGACGCACGTGACCGCTGATGGCAATCCTGTCGGTCGCTTTCAGCTCTTCCAAAATTTTTTTCATAAAATCCTCTATTCCGAGGCGATTGATCGCACTGGCCTCTATTCTGAAACGATTTCTTCAGGCTCCTGCTCTTCATCGCCCTTTTTCGCTCTCTGATCCGCCATTACCTGATCGATTTTGTGAGACATATTCACACCGTAAGCAATGGACTGATCCATGATAAAGGTGATCACGGGAGTGTTGCGAAGATTGATCTTCTTTGCCAGCTGTCCGCGGATAAAGCCTTCCGCGCTGCGCAGTCCGGCAAGCGTATCCTTCTGCGCCTCTTCATTTCCCAATACACTGATATATGCCCTGCAGGTTTTTAAGTCCGGTGCAACTTCTACGGAAACCACGCTGGTCATGGGGCTGATTCTAGGGTCTTTGATCTCCCCGCGAATCACCTCCGCCAGAACGCGCTGCACTTCGCCGTTAATCCTGCTGTTTTTCACACTGTTTTTTCTCATATTAACGAGGCACCTCTACCATAATATATGCTTCTACAATATCCAGCTCCTGCATCTTGTCAAAGCCTTCAAATACAAGACCACATTCAAATCCGGCTTTTACCTCCTTAACATCATCCTTGAATCTCTTAAGGGAAGCTAATTCGCCTTCGTAGATCTGTTCGCCTTCTCTTGTAATTCTCACCTTACATCCGCGCTTAAATTCACCATCAAGAACATAAGAACCTGCGATATTACCAATTGCTGATGCTTTGAAAATCTGGCGAACCTCAGCATGACCGATAATCTTTTCTTCAAATACCGGATCGAGCATACCCTTCATAGCAGCTTCCACATCTTCAATTGCCTGATAAATTACTCTGTATAATCTTACATCAACGCCCTCACGTTCCGCGGTATCTTTTGCTGTTGCATCCACACGGACATTGAAACCGATAATAATAGCACTTGACGCTGCAGCAAGTGTAACGTCAGATTCATTGATGGCACCTACGCCGCCATGAATACATTTAACAACG
>JAFUMV010000042.1 GCA_017482485.1 Lachnospiraceae bacterium | reverse complement strand
TTTTTTTCCAAAATAGAGATGCTCCAGCTGACCGTTTTCCATGATCCTCATGATATAGCTGATCTTATCATTCCACAAATGAAACTGTCCGCAGGTTTCATCGAACTGTATTTTCATGTTCTTTTCCTCCTCCTTTTTAAAACTGCTTTCTGCTGCAGGAGTCCTCATCGCTTCGCCCGGCTTTTTCCCGGGACGGCTTTGCGCGCAGCAATTCCTCCTTCACTGCCATGAGCCGTGGTATACCGGCCAAACAGATTCTTTTTACTCAATTTTATTATAAAAAAGGCATAATCAATGAGCAAGTGGCAATATTTCAGGGATTGTCATCCTGATTTCTCATCACTATAATGTAAGATAACAGGCCCATGAATTTCGCAGCTGTATATGAGTAAGGTTAAGCACCGCTGGTAAAACACCGCTGGTGGCTTGTGAACGGTGCCGTCAAACTGCTGCATGGCAACAGTTTCCAAAAAGGAGAAAACAATGGCAAATATAATCGAAATCACTGACTTTTCCGCTCGCGAGCTGGATGTGTACGCCCGCCTTGCGGAGGTACAGCTGCTTCGCTTTTACGAACCCAATCCGGGAATTTTCATCGCAGAAAGTCCCAAAGTTATAGAACGAGCCCTCGATGCAGGCTACGAACCCATTTCATTACTGGTGGAGAAAAAACATATCGATGGACAGGCGAAGGATGTGATTGCCCGCTGCAGTCATGTTCCCGTCTATACCGCCGACTTTGACGTGCTTACCCGGCTGACCGGCTTTGAACTGACCCGCGGTTTATTGTGCGCCATGCGCCGCCGGCAGCTGCCGCGAATCGAAGAAGTGTGTGCGCAGGCACGACGAATTGCCATATTGGAAAATGTGGTAAATCCCACCAACGTGGGGGCAATTTTTCGCTCTGCCGCCGCCCTGAATATGGACGCCGTGCTGCTTACGCCCGCCTGCGCAGATCCCCTTTACCGGCGTGCATCCAGAGTCAGCATGGGCACGGTATTTCAGATTCCCTGGACTTATTTTGATAAAAAAACTGTCACATGGCCCCAGACAGGCCTCGACAGTCTGAAAGCTCTGGGTTTTAAAACCGCCGCCATGGCGCTGAGCGATAATTCCGTTTCCATCGACGATCCCCGGCTTTTGTCCGAAGAAAAACTGGCCATTGTGCTCGGCACAGAGGGTGACGGACTGGCTGCAAATACCATTGCCGACTGCGATTACACCGTGAAAATCCCCATGTCTCACAGCGTGGATTCGCTGAATGTGGCAGCCGCCAGCGCGGTGGCCTTCTGGCAGCTGGGGAAACGTTGAAACCGGACGCCGTCCCGCAAAGCTTCTGACGCATGTTTTTGTTCTGCGTTGCCACCAGAACATTAATCAATCAAACGCGCTTCCAACTATAAAGAATTTCCGATATTTATAACTGCCAACGGATATAAATAGAAATACAAAAAACAGTGCCGACAAAAGAAAACTTCTTTGCCTGGCACTGTTTTTTCATCATCTTCAAACCCTCATATTATTTATAATCCGCCCATTTATATCTCAGCTTATAATTACTGTATTGATCATAACGCAAATATTTTTCTATTTGTAATCTTCCGATCACAACATACGGCATAACATTTTGCGATTTAAGCGTCCTTTCTCTCTCCGGCCGGCATTTTTCCCCTCTGCCGCAAATATTTTACAACCTCAGTAAGTTCTTCTCTTACAGTTCTTTCCTTTTCAGAAATTGTTTGCTCTTCATTTAATTCCAGCAGCTCTGCATCATAATTTGCCTGCAGATTGAGCCAAAATGACTTTGGCACATCCAATGCACCGGCGGTAGCGCAGCTGCCGTGCTGTCACTTTTTACTTTTTTCATTCTCTTCCAACTTCTTCGCCTTGCGGTATGCGAACACATAAATAATTCCCACAACGAAATACAGGCATGCGATCAGTAAAAATGTGGCATTTCTGCTGAAAATCGCTAAAACACTTAACAGGCTGGCTCCGAAAAACCAGATGACAGCCATATTGCGGTATTTTCTAATTGTTTTGCTCATTTTTTATCCTCTTTTCATATTAGTGTCGGTGTACAGCTGCTGCCAGGCGGCTTCAAAAACCATATCCTCATAAACCGGTCTATAAGGATCATACTTTTTACCGTCCTCCCGATACCAGCCGATAAACAGGCTGTCATTTAAAAACGGTGTGGGAAGCTCGCCCAGAAGACCGCCGTCTTTTACGTAGAACTTTCGCCAGTTAATGCCCTCCACCTGCAGGGTGACCGTACGGTAAATTTCGCCGCCTATCCACACTTCCTTTAAAAATTCCATCCGTTTTTCCACAAAAAACTTCAGATAACGCAGGTTATCCACATAGCTTTCATAATACTGATACCGGTTGTCCATGTCCTGCCAGCGGACGTGATTCATTTTCATGGATGCTTCTGTCTGTTGTGCATATGTATCAATTCCATTCTCGAGAAGTTTTTCCAGTATCGGCAGGTAAACTGTCTCAAAACATTCAAATACTTCTGTCCGGAATTCTTCCTGCTCCATGAGCTGACTGTAAAGATCCGGCCCGAAAATGTGATCCGAAAGCTCCGTTACGCCCTCCGGGCTGGAACTCATTTCATCCAGAGTGTTGTTGCCGAAAATCACATCGTAATCCCAGGCCGGGCCGGCATAGAGTTTTTCTTCCCCTTCGGGCATATAGTAAAAAGCGCTGGTGACGCCGCCGTCATAATTTTTCGTCACTTCCTCCAGAAGATATTTTTTTACAAAAGAATCCGCGTCCAGATATTCTGTCCATCTCTTTCCCGTTTCCGGGTGAATGCCCTGTTCCGCAAAAATCGTATCTTCCGCTTCCTGCACGAAGTTTCGGATTTCTTCGATCTGCTCTTCTGTGGGATTTTCCGGATATTCTATCAGATAGTAGTCGCCCCGTTCAGTCACAAAACCGCCCTGTCCCTCCAGATAGACCGCAATCTCATAACGGTCCTGCAGTTCTCTTTCAATCAGAAAACCGTTTCCAATGTCCACCCGGTCGGGCTGAGCCTGTACTTTTTCACACAGCAGATAGTTGCCCTGATATTCACCGTTGCAGTACAGGTCCACCGTTTCATATTCCGGGGTAAATGCAAGTCCGGTCTCCCGGGCCATGTCCAGCGCGATGCTGTTGCGGATGCCGGTTTCATCAAATCCATTGGCTAAAAGGACCCAGGTTTTTGCTTCGCCCATGCCAAACAGATCAGCGCTGTTCTCCAGCTTGATCTGAAATCCTTTTTTATCCAGCGCCCAGGAGGAATTGCCGCGGCTTCTCATTTCTTCAATACGGCCTGCAAAACAAAGGCTTCCATCCGCCAGGCGAATCGTGACCTTCCCCCGCTCCCGAGCTTCCTTATCCTCCTGCAGTCCGCTTAAGCTTCCGCTTTCGGTGATGATTTCCACCGAAGCCAGGTTCTCAGACTGCATTACTGTGATATCCTGACCTTCATATCGGGCGCTTTCCGCTGCCCTGTCCGCCCAGGAGGGTAAAAACAGATAATTCCGTCCGTCTGATGCTTCATACAATTCCACTTCAGCATACTGGTAGGCTTTTGCCTCTGCGCCCTCCCAGAGGACTGCAATCACAGCAGCAACTGCCATGATTCCCATCAGAATCAGAATTTTGATCCGATCTTTTCGGTCTGTCCCATTCATCTGCAACGTTCCTCTGCCATCTGAGTGATCAGCTGCTTGGGCACTTCCATGCGCACCGTTTTTAACGGATTGACGATCTGGCACACGATCATATCTCCCGCCATGTGAAGCAGCATGGACGCATCCACGTCAGACAGTCCTTTGCATTCTTTCAAAAACAGAAACATCTGCTTTGCTGCCTTATCCGCCGCCTCATCCAGCGTTTCTCCATAAGCGATTGTAATCCACTGTTTTTCATTTTCAATCATGGGCCATTCTGTATGGAAATTTTTGATGACATCCAGCTTCAGAATCACTTTTCCTTCAATTTCCAGACCACAGTTTGCCACTTCGCCCTCGCCCATGATGGCATGAAAATCTCCTGTGCTGAGCAGGCCGCCTTCTACAAATACAGGAAGATACAAAACTGCGCCCTCTTCAATTTTCGTACAGTCCATGTTGCCGCCATGGTCCATGGGCGTTACTGTGCTCACCGCCTCTCCGGCAGGTGCTACGCCGATTACACCGATCATGGGTTTTACCGGCACCTTCACGCTGTCACCATAATGAATATACCCGTCTTTGACAGGAATTCTTTTGATCACCCTGTCCGGGAAAAATTCTTTCAGCGCGCCGCTGGAAGGGCCCACATCCATAATTCCCACCGGCCCCAGCTCAATTTTCCGAATTTCAATCCGCAGCATATCACCGGGCATTGCTTCTTTTACAAAAACAGGACCGGTAGCCGGATTGGCACACCCCGGCTCCAGATCATCAAAGGTTGTCCCTTCCGGGAGCAGTCTGCACTTGTAGCAGTCATAGGTTTCGATTTCCACACAGTCACCGGAATTCACATACGCTGCCGGCTGGTCCGCCGCGCTGTGCGCACAGGTGAAGTGATCTCTTGTAACTTTTATCATAATATCATCCTTTTCCATTTATTGTGAAATATGCTCCATTTTCAGGAAATCTAAAGGCATTCTGTAAACTACTCATTTCTCGCAGAATCCCGGTTCACAATCCCGTCAATGATTGTTTCCATTTCTTTATCTGACATTTTCTCAATCATGAAGGTATGCTTTCCATCGGCCGTATCCCGAAATGTCGTATAACCGTCCTCATCCACACTAATTTTTCCGTAAGCGTGCAGATTCCAGTATCCGCTCTCCGGCCGGATTGCATAAAGCGCTGTGGCAGCATCCCAGCTTGCTCTGCCGATGGCTCCGTGGTCTGTCTTTCGGCTGCGGATCTCATAACAGGTTCTGGCCGGATTATTCGGATTTCCTTCCGTCTGGAGCGTGCCGCAGGTGATGATTTTCTCACCGATTTCATAGCTGCAGAAAATCAGTTCAGAAGGCCAAAGCTCACAAACCTCCTGGCCGGCTTTAATATCGCATTTCACATTCCATTCCACATCTGACCAGACCTTTCTGTCCGCCCACTGTTCTCTGAAACGTCCGGCCATGCAAACCGCACATTCCACCTTCTGCCGAACCAGTTCCACGCCTGACAGCTCACTGTATTCATCCGGCCTGCTCAAAAGCAGATATTTCAGACTGGTCAGCGGTCCTGTCACCACAAACCGGACTTTCTCATCCGCTTTTGCCAGCACTTTTCGCATCAGTTTTACTGTATTTTCATAATGTCCGCCCGTTTTCCCGGCTTCTATGTCTCTTTTGAAACGGGTATCATACTGCATCGCCACATCTGTGGCATAAACATCCTTCCACTCTTTTGTTTGCAGGCAGTCTTTTTGACTGAAGGTTCCCACCGGAATTTCCGGATGTCCGTAATAGCGAAGAATCGCTTCGATACAGCCGCCGGCCGCCTCGCACATCGTGCTGTGGGTGACCGCAAGAAGCTCGCACTCGCCGGCATTCATCAATTCCAGGATTAACGCCAGCGCTCCGGCATCATCGCTGTCACATCCTATGTCTGTATCAAATAAAATTCCTGTTTTGCTGTCACCTGTCATGTAATTTTCTCCTTTGTATCCTTCACAGCTGCATTCCCCGGGTTTTACGCGCCGAAGGCGCAAAAACACCTCGCGCTTGTATCACCTCTGAACAGTAACATTTTTACATAATTATTTTACAAAATCAATCATATCTGTGCAAAATTCGCGTCTTATATGGTATACTGGAACTATAGTTATATTTATCCGGACCAAAAGCGCTGGCGGATTATGGCAAAATACAGGTGTTGGTCGCAATACTCGTATCTCTGCCGCAGCATTCATGTTGTAGGGGTATATAGCTGAAATTTGTCCTGAAATACCCCAAAACAACTCATTTTACATGTAATTTGTGTCATTTGGGGGTATATGCTTTCAGAACTCTCTGCTCTGCCCCGTCTTTCACTAATATCTGGGGTATTTCGAGATATCTTGATTCTATATACCCCAAATCCGCTTTTTGAACTGCTTTTTTGACATAAAACGGGGCAGCGCGATGATTTTTGCACTCATATACCCCACTGCAGGAACCCATACAGCAGTCTTAGCTATGGGGACCGCGTTATCACTTACAAATATCAATTTTCAGGAGGAAATTCCATGTCATCACTCGCCATCATAACAGCACGCGGCGGCAGCAAACGCATTCCCCGCAAAAACATAAAACCGTTCCTCGGAAAACCGATTCTTGTCTACTCTATTGAGGCCGCCCTTTCATCCGGCGCATTTGATGAAGTCATGGTTTCCACCGACGATGCCGAAATCGCACAGATTGCGAAAGAAGCCGGCGCAAAAGTGCCCTTCATGCGAAGCGATGCCGCTGCAAATGACTACGCTTCCACCGATGATGTAATCCGGGAGGTGCTGACCGCCTATCAGGCGGCCGGAAAAAATTTTGACACCTTCTGCTGCATTTATCCGACAGCGCCCTTTGTCACCGCCAGGAAGCTGCAGACCGCCATGGACATGTTAAAAGAGTCCGAATCCGTGATGCCCGTCGTTCCTTTCTCCTATCCGGTACAGCGCGGGCTGCGCCTGGACGAGCAGGGACACATCGGCTATAAATGGCCGGAATATGCTGCGGCACGCAGCCAGGACCTTGAGAAAATTTATCACGACTGCGGTCAGTTTTATGCCTGCCGCACCGAAGCGTTTTTCCGGGAAGGGACTACCGATACGCCCAACATGGTTCCCCTCGTGATGTCTGAGCTGGAGGTCCAGGACATCGACACGCTGGAGGACTGGGCGATCGCAGAAGTAAAGTATCAGAAGATGATTGAGAAAGAAGGCAAGTAGAAAGGATTTTCACCTTATGAATAAAGAAATTTACATCGACGGCCACCGAATCGCCGCCGGTGCCCCCACTTTCATCGTGGCGGAAATGTCCGCCAACCACCTGCAGGACTACGACCGCGCCCTGCGGATTCTGCATGCGGCCAAAGAAGCCGGCGCGGACTGTATCAAGCTGCAGACCTATACCGCAGACACCATCACCATCGACAGCGATGCCGAACCTTTTCAGAACCGAGAAGGTACCCTCTGGGACGGCACCACGCTGCATCAGCTTTACAAAGAGGCCTACACCCCCTGGGAGTGGCAGCCCAAACTGATGGAAGAGGCAAAAAAACTGGGACTTGTTTGCTTCTCCTCTCCTTTTGATTTTTCCGCAGTGGACTTCATGGAAGAAATGAACATGCCTGCGTACAAAATTGCTTCCTATGAAATTAATGACATTCCGCTGATCCGTAAGGTTGCAAAGCTGCACAAGCCTGTGATTTTTGCCACAGGAATTGCCAGACTGGAAGACATCGAGCGCGCCCTGGCAGTCTGCAAAGAAGAAGGAAACGAAGATGTGATTTTATTAAAATGCGTTTCCGGCTATCCCACTCCCTATGAAGATGTAAACCTGCGGGTAATTCCCACCCTTGAGCGCACCTTTGACTGCCTCACGGGACTTTCCGACCATACCATGGGTTCTGCCGTTGCCACCGGCGCAATTGCTCTGGGCGCGAGAATGGTAGAAAAACATCTGACCTTAAGCCGCGCCGACGGAGGTCCTGACGGTGCATTTTCCATGGAACCCGCCGAATTTAAGGAAATGGTCAACAATATCCGCATTCTGGAGAAAGCCCTTGGTTCTTCTTCCTATCAGCTCACTGAAGTACAGCGGCTGGAACGCAAGGACTCCCGCTCTTTATTTGTGGTAAAAGATATGGCAGAAGGGGAGATTTTTACCCCGGAAAATGTGCGCTCCATCCGCCCCGGCTGCGGTCTTCACACCATGTATTATGAAGAAATTCTCGGCAAAAAAGCGCGTCATGCCATCGGAAAGGGGACACCGCTGTCATGGAACCTCATTCAGTAGAAAAACCCATGGTATACATCCGTACCGACGGCAATGAGGATATCGCCACAGGACACCTGATGCGCTGTCTTTCCATCGCCAGAGCCCTGCTGCACCGCAATGTACAGCCGGTTTTTATGGTTTCGGATATGACCTCCCTCAAACTGCTGCAGAAAATGATGACTCCTGAAGAACAGGCGCTGCGCTGCTTTCCCATCATTCACATGCAGACCGATTACCGGGATCCCGAAAAAGAACTTCCCATCATGGAAAATATTTTTTCCAGCCGCAAAAATGCTCCCCTGTTGGTGGACTCCTATTTTGTTACACCCCAATATCTTTCCACGCTAAAACAGCTTTGCCGGGTTGCCTATATCGATGATCTCCAGGCTTTTGACTATCCGGTTCACCTGATTATCAATTACGACATTTTAGTAGATAACACTTTTTATAAAAGTGCGGACCGCCTGCTCACCGGCGTTTCCTACACGCCGCTTCGGGAACAGTTTTCCCAGATCACTTATCATCCCTGGGATACGGTGAGAGATCTGTTCATTTCCACCGGCGGTACTGACCCGTTCAGCATCGCCTCCGGCCTGGCACACAGACTGCTTTCCTCCGATGACTGGAAAGACACCTGCCTGCACATTCTGACGGGACCGATGCACCTCCACCGATACCAGCTGGTATCCCTTGCTGAAACCGACAGCCGTGTGGTTCTTCATGAAAATGTCACCGAAATGGCTTCCCTCATGGCGGAATGCGATCTGGCATTCTCCGCAGGCGGAACCACCCTTTATGAACTCTGCGCTGTGGGTGTTCCTTCCGTCAGCTATACTATGGCAGACAACCAGATCCCCGGCGTGAAAGCTTTCGACGAAGCCGGGCTCATCCCCTGGATCGGAGACGTGCGGAACAATCCGAATTTTTATGAAAAGGCGGTGGAACAGCTTTCGGCACTCGCTTCGGACGCTGATCGGCGCCGGGCGCAGTCCCTTCGCATGCGCATGGCCATCGACGGCGCCGGCGCGGACCGGATTGCGGAGGCGCTATGCGGGATGCGGTGAGGCGCTGTATGAGATGCGGTGAGGCGCTGTGTGAGATGCGGTAAGGCAGCAAGGCGGTTCCGGGACATATGATGCGTGCATGACCCGGCTTTTTCCTGTGTGCCCCGCCGGGCTTTTTTCCTGCATGCGCAGCCTGGCTTTTTCCTGTGTGCGAGCCTGGCTTTTCCTGCATGCGCAGACATTTGACATCGCAGGCGAACTGTCTCGTTCCGCCAGGGTATATACAAAAAAATTCTTCTGTGGTACCCCGTCCGGCTCCAAATCTAATGTCCGAAATGCCCCGCCGGGGTATATAGAACAAAATTTTCCTGCAGCGCCCTGCCTTAGTCCATTTAGCGGGGTGCTGCAGGACTTTTTTCTTCTATATGCCCCATTCTTGGCAAAACAGCAGGTTTTTTAGCAAAAAACGGGGTTTTTGGGCACAATTTTCCGCCATATACCCCGCGTTGGCAACTTAGTCCAATGTGCGGGAGTATATCTCAACAGATCTGCGTCAGGCGTCCGGACACAGATGCGAGCAAACATCCCGCAATAAATCCACGCTGCCCACCAGAGCAGCACACTCACAAAATTTCCTTGCAAACCGGGAACTCATTCCCCACTCACCCAAACGGCGAGCTCACTCTCCAACCGCTCTGCATACAAAGTCTTCGCTTCCTGCTACACTGATATCAACCCAATGGCATTGGCGAAACAGATCTGAATATAAAGTCAGGAGGCAAATACGCATGAAAACCATCAATCTAAGATTATCAGAGCTCAGAAAAAGAAAGAAAACCACTCAACAAGAGGTGGCCGACGCCATCGGCGTTTCCTACCAGACTGTCAGTAAGTGGGAAACGCAGGCCAGTATGCCGGATATCACAGTTCTGCCGGAGCTGGCGGAATATTTTGGCGTGACCACAGATCAGCTGCTGGGCTTAAAACCTCTGGACGGGGAAGTTTATGCACCCGAAATGTCCGGCACCCGGGAATATTGGGGAAACCGGATCGATTATCTTGCGCGCACCAGGGACAGCTTCTGGAATGTGGATTATCTGGAGTTTCTGATTCAAAAGGTGTGGAAAATTGACCAACCCGTCAACGTTCTGGACTGCGGCTGCGGCATCGGGAAACTGGGACTTTTGATGATGCCCCTTCTGCCGGAAGGAAGTACCTATACGGGAATTGATTTTTCCGAAAATCTCATAGAGTACGGAAAAAAACTTTTTGTCGGGCAGAACCTGAACGCCGCGCTTCGCTGCACAAACGTCTATGACTATCCCGCCAAAAACAAATATGACCTGGTCATCTGTCAGGCGGTTTTGAGACATCTGGACACGCCGATCCGTTTTCTTGAAAAAATGATCGAATTCGGCAATAGCGGCGCGCTCATTGTCTGCGTCGATGTAAACCGGGAATTTGAAAATAACGGACTTTATGTGGACGGCATGGATTACGAAGAATTGTGCCGCCACGAAGGGCTACAGAAGAAATGGCAGACGGAACTGCATATGCAGGGAAGGGATTATGCCTCCGGCATCCGCATCGCTCACCACATGAGAAAGCTGGGCTTAGAAAAAATCGAAGTCCGGGTGCAGGACAAGGCAGAATTTATTTCCCCGCAGCTGGAAGACTATGAAGAACAAAAACAGAACTTTCTGGCTTACAACGGCTGGGATGCAAAGTTGACTTCTAAAGACCGCGAAGCGGTCATCAGCAGCTTCCTGGCCCGCGGTGCCAGTCGCAAAGAAGCCGAAGAATACTGCGATCGCAATCGGAAAATCACGGAATTTTTCGCGGAGCATCCGGACGCTTCCTATACGTTTGCCCGGGCGATGCTCATTTCTTTTGGGAGAAAAGTGTGAGCGTACCGGACTGCAAACTGTAAAAATCCGCTCTAAAGACCGCAGCATCCGGACTTCCATGAGTTGAATGACATCATCTTTTGTTGATGTCAACGTTTCATCAGATCAAATATCATGATATATTCTTCTTCATTTTCTCCACAGATTTCAAACCCGAGCTTTTGATACATTTTAAAAGCATAGTTCTTCTTCTGTACGGATAGAGAGGCTTTTTCATAGCCTCTCTGTTTGAGTTCACCGAGCATTCGCCTCATCAGCGAAGTTCCGATGCCAAATCCGCGATACTCTTTATAAAGAGAAACTGCGAAAGATGGCATTCCATCAGCGATATGTCCGTAATCCTCCATGTCGCGCACCCACACTGCGCCCACGATACGATCATCGGCCTCTGCCACGAAACAGATATCATCCTTTTGTGTACCGAATCCGGACACATAGACCTGGAGCTCAGGCTGATCGATGATGGATTTCGGCGGCGCTTCTTCTCCCTCCGGGATGAAAATCGCTTCGTACAAAAAATCGTTCAAGACTTCATATTCGCTGTTTGTTATCGGACGAATGATGTAATGCATGGCTGGTCCTCCGGATCACTTCTTCCTTTTCAGTCGGCAGCACCGATTTCCAGGATAAGCGTCTCTTCTCTATCCAGAAAATCCTTTGTATTGCTGCTGTAAAGGCTTTTGGAAACTTCCTCATAAGTGACATCTTCTCTGTTGGTCAGCACGACAAATCTTCCATCTTTTACCGCGTTCGGATCACGTCCGATGAGTTCAATCATATATTGATATGTATGTCCTTCCGCGCTCCATGTGCCGTCTTCATTTCGCACATACTCGCAGAAAGGCCGGGTCACAGATACCGGATCGAAAGTGAGCGTCATCACTCCGATGGCCGCAACCTTTCCTTTCCCATTATAATTTACTCTTATCGCGGCATTTTCATCAAACTGCCAGATATCTTCGTTCTCATCGCCGGCATCCGTCGGCTCACCCCAAATATCAATGAGCTGCTCCCGCCGGTAACCTTTGAGCTTCTCATGTCCCCAGGCTTCCCCCTCCTGCACGATCAGCTGTAAAGAAGGAATGTTGTCCAACCGTTTGGTATTATGAAACGCGAACAGCCATAAGAGGGCTGATAAAATGATTATGAGGCCTGTTATTGTGAAAATGTGTTTTTTGCGCATGGGAATAAAGATCCTTTCTTATATTCTTGCAGTCAGGGTATCTGAAATTTCTTTTCTTCCCTTTTCACCAAAGTTTAAAGACTTTTTTTCAAAATCAAACACCAGCATGCCTTCTGTATTCCGTTCCAGTTCATACTCCACATGACCTGATTTATCAAAAAACGCTGTAGGAGCGGTCTGAAACGGACGAATCGCGTCAACCGTCAGAATATCACATACATTTTCAACGGCTCTGGTTCGGATATGAGATTTAATCAGCTCATATCTTTCCACATCGTCATGATCAGAGACATCATAAAAAAGAATGAGATTCAATTCTGTCTTTTCCATGTATAATTCCCGGAAATATTCCGGAAATCTGACCTCGAAACAAATCCTTATTCCGATTCGGATTCCATTGATCTCAAAAATACCGTTCCGATTACCTGCACAGAAGTTTTCTTTATCCCAGCCCCACAAAGCCCTTTTAAAGTATATATCTTTGGGTTTGTCCGGTGAAAATACAACACCACTGTTATAATATTTGTCTTTTTCTCTCATGATTGTTCCTGCTGCGATATGTATTTTCAAATTATCAGCAAGTGTCTGTAAGTGTTCATATACAGCGTCCAATTCAGCAAAATTTACGCCAGCTGAATTCTTCATATCATGAGGCGGATAACCGGTCAGCGCACACTCCGGAAAAATGAGCATTTCAACACCTTCCTGAGCAGCCTGAGAAATTGCTTTTTCAATAACAGACATATTCTGTTTGATATTGCCCGTGACAGCAAATTGATATGCTCCGATTTTCATGCTGATGCTCCTTCCACTCACTATAACAAACAAAGCGCTTCCGATAAGAATTTCATAGATATAACCACCGACTCCTTCCGAAACTTCCCGCAGCGCATTTGAATAAAGCTCATGATAAATTCTCTAAAATTTGTAAGCAAGCATGTAATTTTTTCCTTTTTTAATTTTTACATGCTCATTTTAACCTTCTCAGTGTAGTTTGAGCAAGTAGAATTTATTTTATTCATTTTTTACATGCTCAATTTTCAATTTTCGAGCATGTATTTTTGAGTTTCTTAATTTCCTACATGCTTTTGTAGTGTCATTTACTCATTTTGAGCATGTAAAAATTACTTTTGGCTCATTTTACATGCTTGCATAGGCTTTTTTATGCCTATCGGAGCAAGTTTTTTATTATGTTTTCCAATTTTACATGTTTTCCATCATTTCTCTGCTCTGTCTTTCAATCCGCACCGGTTATTTCACATCCACATCCCGCTGCGCACACACGTTTCAAAGCGCCACCCCGCCATGCCGTACCTCGCTTCCGCTTCGCTGCAGCTCAGTACGTAGGTTTCGCCGTATGCGAAAAAAGCGAAATGTGCTTATTCGCGTAAGCACATCCCGCTTTTTTCGGCCCATGGCTCAATGCAGCCGATACATCTTCGCCTCATAAGGACGCAGCACGGCGGCATTTTCATCTGTGTCCGCATAGCTGCTGCACAGAAGTTCCACGTTGTCGCCCCGCACAACGCCTGAGCCGCAGACGCCCTCCACAGCCGGCATGTCCGCCACAGCGCCGTGGAAGTTGGCCACCACAACCAGTTTCTCAGAGGCGTTCTTTCTTGTATACACAACCAGATCCGGATCCTCTGCATACAAAAGCTCAAAGTCACCGTCAATGAACACCTCATGGGCTTTACGCAGCGCGATCAGCTTCTGATAAGTATAGAAAACAGAATTCGGATCGGAAAGTTCCTGCGCGACATTAATTTCCACATAGTTGGGATTCATCGGAATCCAGCTTTTGCCGGTGGTGAAGCCCGCGTTTTCGGATGCATCCCAGTGCATGGGCGTTCTTGCATTGTCTCTGCTCTTTGCGTGGAGGGAATTCATGATATCCTCTTCGCTGTAGCCCGCCGCTTTTCTGTCACGATACAGGTTCAGTGTCTCAAGGTCTCGGTACTCGTCCATCGTAAATTCCCAGGCGTTTGTCATGCCCAGTTCTTCTCCCTGATAAATATAGGGCGTTCCCTGCATGCCATGCAGCACGATGGCCAGCATTTTTGCAGATTCTATGCGATATTCCTTATCGTTTCCCCAGCGGGAGACGATTCTGGGCAGGTCATGGTTGTTCCAGAACAGGCTGTTCCAGCCGCAGCCGTTTAATTCATGCTGCCATTTTTCCATGACCTTTTTGAATTTCACCAGATCAAAAGGGGCCAGATCCCATTTTTCTTTGCCGGGAATCTGATCCAGGCAGATATGTTCAAACTGGAATACCATGGAAAACTCGCTGCCGTCCGGCGCGCTGTAAAGCTTCGCCCGCTCGGTATCCGCGCCCCAGGCTTCACCAACGGTGATCAGATCCGCTCTCTGGAAGGTGTTTTTGCTCAGCTCGCGAATGTATTCATGGAGTCTGGGGCCATTATTGGTGATTTTCAGGTCAGGTTCTTTTGCAATCTGGTCAATGACATCCAGCCGGAAACCGCCCACCCCTTTGTCAATCCACCAGTTGATCATGTCATAAATTTCCTGGCGCAGTCTGGGATTTTCCCAGTTCAGGTCAGGCTGCTTTACGGAAAACTGGTGAAAATAATACTGGGAAAGCTCAGGCACCCACTCCCAGCAGGAACCGCCGAAGCAGGCCTTCATGTCATTGGGAAGCTCACCTGCTTTGCCGTCCCGCCAGACATAATAATCGTGATAAGGATTGTCTTTGCCTTTTAAAGCCTCTTTAAACCAGTAATGCTCATCAGAAGAATGGTTCAGAACCAGATCCAGCAGGATACGGATATTTCTTTTTTTCGCCTCAGCAATCAGCTCTTCCATATCGGCGAGTGTACCGAACAGCGGGTCGATATCCCGGTAATCGGAAATGTCATACCCATTGTCATCCTGGGGAGATTTGCAGACCGGTGAAAGCCAGATCGCGTCGATTCCCAGTTTCTGTAAATAATCCAGTCTGCTGATGATTCCCTTCAGATCGCCCATGCCGTCACCATCAGAATCCTGAAAGCTTCTGGGATAAATCTGATACACCACCGCATTTTTCCACCAATTTGTTTTTTGTGTCATACTTTCCTCCTCATGCCAGCAAAATTTCCAGCACCATTTCCTTGATTTCTTCCGCAATCTCCATCGCGTTCACGGTCGCAACCTTATTGGCAAGGGCTGCCCCCTCCATGCAGGGATCGCTGCAGACCAGGTTATAGATGGTGTCCTTGATCCAGTACTCTGCATGAGCGCGATTCAAAGCTTTCTCAAGAAGGGCAGGCACCGGATTGGGCGCAGGCTCTGCCGACTCGCAAAGGCAGATCCCAATCTCCGAAGTAACCGCTGTGGGCTCCAGGGAAACCGTCAGCACATTTTTCTCCGCATCAAAGCGCTGCACAAAGTCTGCCGGTTCTCCGTTTACCAGCACCGTTTTTACCGCATTCGCAGACAATCCGTAGAAATCCAGTTCATAGCTGCGCTTTTGAGGAATCAGCATAAGATCGCCCACTGCAGCGCATATCCGGAAGGTTTTTGCAGCTGTCCAGTCCAGCATATACTCTGTTCTTACACAATGTCCGTTTTCAAAATCCATGGTCAGTCCATCGTCTTCGTAAAGCGTGAAAGCTCCATCTGCTCCTGCAAAAATGAAAAGCTCCATCGCAGCCGGATTGTCCGTTTTGCTGCTCACGGAATCTTCTGACGCAAGCGGAACAATGCCGCCCGCCTTTGCCAGCACCGGAATGCTTTCCAGGGTACGGAACATACGAATTTTCTTTTCGCCCTGATAGCGCAGGCCGGTGAAAATGTCATACCAGACACCCTCCGGCAGCCAGGTCACCACGCTGCCCATTTTCGTCACGGCATCCGCCGGCGATGTAATGGGATGAACCATCAGCTGTGAACCGAAAAAGTACTGATTTTTCGCCAGAAAAGCATCCCATTTTTCCGGATATTCATAATACAGGGGCTGAATCAGCGGCTCATTTTCCCGATGTGCCCGTTCATTCATGGTATACAGGTAAGGAATCATTCTGTGGCGCAGGCGCAGGAAACGGCTCATGGAAGCCTCTTCTTCTTTTCCATAATTCCAGGGTTCCTTGCCGGTAAAGCGGCTGTTGGAGCTGTGCAGTCTCATGATGGGAGAAAAAACACCATACTGTACCCATCTGGCAGCCAGTTCGTCATCCCGATATCCCTTCATATGTCCGCCGATATCATGGCTCCACCAACCGTAACCGATATTGGAAGCAGTTGCCGTAAAGTAAGGCTGAAACGCAAGTGACTCCCAGGTAATATGGGAATCTCCGGAAAATCCGATGGGATAGCGATGACTGCCGGGGCCCGCATATCTGGAGAACACCATGCCCCGCCGACCATCCCGACACTGATCCTCATAATGATAGTGATTTAACATCCACAGAGGGTCAAGCCCCGGCACGGAGGTGGAAGTTCCCTGCTGCCAGTCAATCCACCAGAAATCCACGCCTTCCTCTTCCAGCGGATGATGCAGATACTTGAAATAGGCGTCCAGAAATTCCCGATTTGCGATATCAAAGGAAATCGGCACCTCATTTTCCCAATCCACACCCAGTGCCTGGGCCATAGCCCGGTAAGCCTTTTCATGACCGCGCACGCCGTCTGCCGGATGAACGTTTAAGGTAACATGCATCCCCTGCTCATGAAGTTCTTTTAACATGGCAACATGGTCCGGAAAAAGATCCTCATTCCAGCTGTAGCCGGTCCAGCCGCTGCCGTATTTTTCCTCCAGCTCTACCCAGTGCCAGTCCATGTCGATGACGGAAACCGCAAAGGGCAGTTTTTCCTCCCGAAACCGCTTCATCAGCTCCAGATATTCTTCCTGTGTATAGGCATGATATCTGCTCCACCAGTTTCCCATTGCATAACGGGGCAGCAGAGGCGTGCTCCCGCACAGATGATAAAAATCCTTCAGACATTCCTTAAAGGCATGCCCATAGCCGAAAAAATAGATGTCCGTATGTCCGCAAAGCGGCGGCGCTATCCATCCATCCTCTGTCAGCGCCATCGAATTACTGTCATCCAGCACTGAAAAACCGGTAAAACTCATCACGCCGTCCTCCAGCGCAATCGCCCCGTTGCAGTCATCCAGCGTCCTGGCGGTTCCTTTGAGATTCTCTCCCCGATCGCCCCAGCGCCAGATGGAATTATTGGAATATTTGTTTTTCTTCATGCGAATGCTCAGGCCGCTTCCCGAAAAAGGCTTTCCATCATAAAGAAGCTGCAGATCCTCTGTCATGATTTCCAGCATTCCATCCTTTTGATGAACCGTGAAGTCAGGAAGTGTAAAATCCCTGTTCACCACCGTCTGCGTTGCGCGATCCTCAAAGCTGCCTTCTGCGCTATATTCCAGACGCAGAAGCTTTGAGGTCAGAACGGTGATACGATAACAGTCCCCTGCCACCACGCTGTCAGGTTTTGCCTTGCCATTTATCTGTAAAAAATTCCTGTCACTCATATACGTTCCTTCTTTCTTTTTAACCGATCACAGTCTGCTCAGTATTTTCACTGCTGCATTTCCTTTTTTTACATCAATAAAATCCTGTCCGCCTTTTCTGGTCAGGCAAATTTCATTGCCAAGATCATCTGCAAATTCATAGCAGCCATTATCCCCTGCCATGTAAAAGCACAAATTTGCATAGCCGTCCGTCCGGTTTCCCACATCGCTGCCCAGCAGCAAAGTATCATCCAGATTCAGCGCAATGCAGCCTCCCGCTCTTAAAAAGACAGGAATCTTTTCTGCACCGCATTCAAAGACATAAGCTTGCCCGCCTCTAAACCGACTCCTGTCAGCTGCTGCATTACCGGCCGCATCATATGCGTCCATAGGCCACAGGCTGTACCACTCCCCTTCAGGCAGATAAACGCTGCGCCGTGTTTTTCCCGGCTCCAGCACCGGCGCAGCAAGAAGATCCCCCAGCATAAAACAGTCCTCCACATTCCGAACGTGTTCATCCTGAGGATATTCCAGAATCAGATGCTTCATCACAGGCACACCTGTTCTTCCCGAAAGCAGACTTTGCTGATACAAATAAGGAAGCAGATTCATGCGAAGCCGAAACTGAAACTGCATCCGGCTCATCATGGTTTCGTCCCGGTACAGTTCACTGATGTTCCAGGGACTTCTGTCGTTAATGCCTTTGGCTGACGGACAAATTTCCGCGAACTGTCCTCCTACCGGCTCCGAATGCCACTGCATGACGGGCGCAAAAACCGCCATCTGCACCGCACGCTCATACAGTTCCTGCGAGGGCATATCCGCTGCAAAGCCGCCGATGTCAAAGCCCCAGAGCGAAATGCCGCTTAAGCCCGCGCTCAGTCCGGCACAAACAATATGGCGAAATTCCTCCCAGGAAGACATCTGATCCCCCGCCCACTGCATGGGGTATTTCTGCTGCCCGGTATAGCCCGCTCTGGAAAACAGCACCCTGTCAGGACCGATAAATTCCGTATAGGCTTTCACATATTCGGAAACAAAATCGTTGCGCAGTTCCAGTCCGGTCAGACCGCTGTGGCAGATCACATCATCTGTCAGCACGAATTCGCCGCCATCGGTTTTAAAACCGGCAACGCCCATGTCCAGCAGATACTGCCGCTTTCCAAACCACCACTCCTTTGTCCCGGGGTTTGTGAAATCCGGCAGATAAGAGCCTGCAAACCAGTGATTCTCCGGGATTTTATAAGGAGAGCCGTCTTTGTTTTTGATACACAGCTCATGCGTCACAGCATATTCCTTGTCTGCATCCAGCACCGGATGAGGTTCATCGTTGTCCATCCGCTTTAACACCGGAATCTGCCATAGCACCAGCTGCACGCCTTTTTCTTTCATCTCTTTTATAAGCGCGGCAGGATCGGGCCATTCTCCGTGCTCATTGAACCGGTAAAAAGTGGCCTCATCGCTCCATGCCTCCACCACCAAAACAGTATGAGGAAGTCCGTGCTTTTCCATAAGAGAAAGCTGCTCTCTCACTTCCTCTTGCGTATGCCAGCGATTCGCGCTCATCCAGGGACCCAGGCTCCATTTGGGCGTCACTGCGGGCTTTCCGGTCACTTCACTAAAAGCCTCCAGAATTTCCTTCGGCGATCCTTCAAACAGATAAATGCCCGGCCATTTTCCCTCGCTGTTTTTCCCGATAAAAATGCTGATGGTTTCTTCAAAGGAAAAATCCACCACAGTCAGGGTATCCACATAAATGCCGTATCCTTTGTCCGTAAAGAAAAACGGAATGGGACAATAGCTGACACTTCCCTGATTACAGAATTTTTCCTCCACTTCGCAGTGAACGTTCAACCCCTTCTGATTGACACGGTTAAACCGCTCCCCCATGCCGTAAACGGCGCTGTAATCCTGTTTCAGTTCCAGAACATATCTGCCCTCTGCAGGCTTTAAACATCCGGCGAGCTCAGTGCCGTTTTTACGAAATAAAGTTCCTTCCGCCTCCGGATGATTCAGATCATAATGATAAAATGCTGCCATATTCCCTCCGTCCTTTACGTCTCATTTACCAAAGTTCCCCTCTCTGTGCAAATCCTATTGAAAACTCATCACACAAAGAGGGGAAGTCCATTTACCTCATAACATCAATTATTTCATCCCGGTCCATCCGGGACCTTTTTCATTTCCCTGTACCTAAAACTACTCCATATATCTTGTATAAGCATCTGTATAGATCTCGATCAGACGCTCCAGACCCATTGCATTGAGCTGCTCGATATAAGCATCCCATTCTTCATCGATGCCGCCCTCGGTAACCCACTTCGCACGGGTGCTCTCCACGTACTTGTCGATATCGGTTGCCAGAGTAGGACGCTCTTCGTTCTCCTCATTGGTGAACATTACGTTCGGATAAGGAATTGTCACAGTGTCTTCCGCAATTTTGCTCAGTTCATATTTCAGACCGTCACCGCTTTCGGAGGAAAGCTTCACCTTTGTTTCAAATTCCTTGCTCACATATTTCGGACCGAAGTCACGAAGGCTGGAATCCCAGTACCAGGAGTCAGCGCTGGTGCCTTCCGGAGGATCATTCAGCGTATAGGTTCCGTCATCATGTTTGGTAATAACAGTTCCAATGCCGCCCCAGAAGTTCTGGATACTTGCTTCGCCTGTATAGAATTCGTCAATCCATCTTGCAGCAACTTCAGGGTATTCACAGAATTTGGTGATCAGAACTTCATTTCTCATGATGCTGGAAACGCCGTTGGGATCGCCGCCGGTGTATGCTTTTCCATCGGGACCTGCGATGGGAGCAATGATTTCATATTCATCAGACCACTGTCCGAAATTTGCATCTGCGGACCATGCATATTCAAAACCGACACGGGATACGTTGGGATCCTGACGTTTTGCGGAAAGCATGGTGTCATCCTGCGTGAAAGCTTCTGCATCGATGATGCCTTCGGAATACAGCTTGTTGAGCCACTTGATCCCTTCTTTGTAAGCTTCACTGGTGGGATAATAGGTCAATGTGTTGTCTTCATTCACTATGATCTTATATCCGTTGATATCTGTAATACCGAAAGGATTCAAAAGATCCATGTTCAGACCCTTTGCGCCGGAGATCGGAATTTCATCGTTGGGATCGCCGTTGCCGTTTGCATCCTGCTCTTTAAATGCTTTTAATACTTCATAAAGTTCATCCAGATTGGTAGGAACCTCCAGTCCCAGATTGTCCAGCCACTGCTTGTTGATAACGGGCTGGTTACAGGAAATCGGGCGCAGCGGAAGGTTCTTTGCCAGAGAGTACATCTTTCCGTCAGGGAAAGTGGAAACCTTCTTTAAGTCGGGCATTTCTTCCAGCGCCGCCTTGTAGTTGGGCATATACTGATCTACCAGATCATCCAGAGGTAAAAACAGTTCGGAGTTGTTCATGATGTCCGCATCGTTAAAAGTCTGGAAACCGAAGATGATATCCGGCAGTTCGCCGCCTGCCAGCATGATACCCTTCTGCTCACTCCAGTCATTTAAGGACTGTACCTGCCACTCAATTTTTACATTGGACTCTTCTTCCAGCTTCTTTATGAATTCGTTTTCCTTAAAGCTGTCGCCCATGTTGCCCCAGCGTGTGGTCAGAACGGTCAGCGTAACCGGCTCGTTTACAATGGGCATTCCTGTCTTGTTGAAATTGCTGTCCGTAACCTCTTCCCCTGAGTCATTGGCAGCTGTTGTCTCAACCGCAGCCTGCTCCTTGGCGGGTTCGCTTTGAGTGGTCTGTGTGGCCTCGCTGTTTCCGCAGCCTGCCAGAGACAAAATCATGGCTGTTGTCAGGCCGAGACTGAGAATCTTTTTCATTCTTCCTTTCATGTAAAAAACCTCCTCTTTGAGTTTTTGTGGTTACTGCTCACTCCGTTGACAGCAGCGCGCTTTTCCTTCCCATCACCGGCAAACAGCAACTTTTTATGTACAATGATTGACATCAGCCCTTTACGGCGCCAATCATTACACCCTGATTAAAATACTTCTGCACGAACGGATAAAAGCACATGATCGGCAGTGTGGAAACGATAATAACGGAATACCGCATCAGATTGGAAAGCCGCAGTGCAATCTGCATCGCTTCACCGCTTCCAAAGGACATCTGCAGGTTGTTCGTGATCAGAATATTTCTCAAAATCAGCTGTAACGGATATTTGGCTGAATCCTTGATGTAAATCAGGGCATTGAAATAGGAGTTCCACATTCCGACCGCCGTCCACAGACCGATTACCGCCAGGATTGCCTTGGAGAGCGGAAGCACGATTTTGAAAAAGTAATACAGATTGCCGCAGCCGTCGATTTTGGCCGCATCATTTAAATCCTCCGGTATGCTGTTTTCAAAAAATGTCCGTGCCACGATAATGTTATAAGTGGAAACCGCAAAGGGAATCACCATTACCCAGAAGCTGTCATACAGTCCGAAATCCTTGATCGTTAAAAATGTGGGAATCAGACCGCCATTGAAAAACATGGTAACCACAAACATCATCATGAAAAACCGCCGTCCCACCAGATCCTTTCTGGAAAGCGCATAGGCTGCGAAAATATTTACAAACATTCCGAACAGAGTTCCGGTGATGGTATACAGGATCGTGTTCCAGTAACCGGTCCAGATTTCATCATGCCGTAAAAGCTCCTCGTATCCATCCAGTGTAAATCCCTGAGGCCAGAGCCACACCTTGCCGCTGGCAACTGCCGATGGATCGGAAAAAGATGCAATGACCACAAAGTAGAGCGGATATAATACCATAATTAAAATCAGAGCCGAAAGGATGTATAGCGCGATTTCAAACACTTTGTCTGCGCCGCTCTTTTTCACTTTTTTACTTTTTGTTCCTGCCACTGTGATTCCTCCTTCCTACCAGAGACTGTTTTCACTGACCTTCTTGGAAATCTGGTTCACCAGTATCAGAAGGATGAAGTTCACAATCGTGCTGAACAGGTTAATGGCCGCCGAATAGCTGTACTGTGTATTGATAACACCGATTTTATAAACATAAGTGGAAATGACTTCGCTGCTGGAAAGATTTAAGTCGTTCTGCATCAGATAAACCTTTTCAAAGCCCAGACTCATCAGTCCGCCCACTCTCATGATCATCATGATGACTGCCGTGGGAATCAGCATCGGGATATCCACATGTCTGATTTTCTGAAAGCTGGTGGCTCCGTCCACCGTTGCCGCCTCATAAAGGCTCGGATCCACGCTGGAAAGTGCCGCAATATAAATGATGCTGTCCCAGCCTGCATGCTGCCACACATCGGTCCACACATACAGATGCTTGAACGCCCCCGCCTTACCCATAAGGTTGGGTGCCTCAAATCCCAACAGATTACAGATCGCACCGAACACGCCGCTTCCGGGAGATAACAAAAGCGTGATCAGACCAACCATAACCACTGTGGAAATGAAATGCGGCATATAAGTAATGGTCTGGAAAACCTGCTTATATTTTCCCGCTCTCATCTGATTGATCCCAAGCGCCAGAATGACCGGAACCGGAAATACCACCAGACCATACAACGTGATTGTCAGCGTGTTCTTAATCGTTGCTTCAAACTGATAGGAATCATAAAACTTCTTAAAATATTTATACCAGGGATCAGCCCACTGGCTCCCAAAAATACCGTTCATCGCTTTATAATCCTTAAAAGCGATGAGCACACCATACATTGGCCGATAGCTGAAACAGATCAACAGCGCCAATGCCGGCAAAAGCAGCAGATACAATCCCCAGTTTCTTTTGATGCGAAGCCAAAGCTTTGCGCTTTGTGGTTTGTTCTTTTTCTGCATCATCACGTCCCCTTTCCTTTACTGTTATCGTTAACAATTGCATATTACCACCATTCATAAACTTTGTCAATGAAAATTGTTGTATTATTTTACATTTAATCATTAAGTTACTTCATATTTTTATACACTTTGCACACCCCTATTTAATTCATTTTTTTCAATTTTCATTTTTATCTGTTAACGTTATAAGTCCAAGGCCTTTTATATCTGTTATAACAGCTTTTACGCCTGGATTTCTGTCCCGGTTCTTCTTTTCAATTGCCTTCTTCACACATATTTTCTTGCATTTCACGAACAATTCCGCTATAATAGGTCTGTCAAAAATTTACTGTGGTTTAATTGTTATCGTTATCAATTTATATCAGGGTCAGAAGGACTACTGATCACAAAGTGAACAGTAACTTAAAAGTTCATCCACTTCATGCATTGCATGACTTCAGGCCCCCGCATCATCACATTTACTTCATAAAGGAGCCCTTATGGTCACATTAAAGGACATCGCAAAGGAAGCCGGTGTCAGCGTCATGACAGTATCCCGTGTTGTCAACCAGCGCTATTCCGAAGTTTCCGAAGAAAATATCGCAAAAATACAGGAAATCATAAAAAAGCTTGGATATATTCCCAATTCCTCCGCCCGCAGCCTCTCCTCCAAATCCTCCCGCATCATTTCCGTCATCATAAACGGAACACACAACCCGCTGAGTTCTCCCTACAATGCGCTGATGCTGGGTCAGATCGTGCTGGGCGTGCAGGAACGGGGTTACAACACGATGGTACATTTCACAGACGAATATTCGGAAGTCACAAAGCATCTCCATTCCTGGAAGGCGGAAGGCGCCATTTTCCTTGGCACTTTTGAAGAAAGCATCCGTCAGATTCAGGAGGATAACAAAATTCCTCTGATCTTTACCGACAGCTACACCACCATCCGCCAGGTGAACAACATCGGCATAGACGATTATAAAGGCGGCGTCCTGGCTGCGGAGCATTTCATCAAAAACGGACACACAAATTTTGCCTTCATCTCCCCGCACCTGCACATGAGCCAGGTCATTCAGCAACGTCTGGCAGGATTTGAAGATGCATTAAAAAAGGCAGGCTTTGGGCTGCCTGCCGATTGTATCTTCGAACCCTATCTGACTGCCGAAGAAAAAATAGATGCACTTTGTTCCAACACTGCCGTCCCCACTGCTGTTTTTGCCGCAACAGACACCTGCGCCACGGAAACCATCGCCGCTCTGAAAAAGAAAGGATACCGGGTCCCGGAAGATTATTCTGTCATCGGTTTTGACGATCTGGATATCTGTAAAAACATTGAACCCACGCTGACCACAATTTCACAGAACATCAAACTGAAGGCGAAATATGTGTTAAATGTTCTGTTTGATCACCTGCAAAATCACGATCTGCCCACGCAGAATGTAATTCTTGATGTGGAACTGGTTGAGCGGGACTCTGTTGCAAAAGTGAACTGAAAGCACGCCGCTCATATCCCGACATCGCTTAAGCCTTCCTCCGGTCTTTTCTCCCCCCGCATATACCAATCCGCATATGCGCTGGGGGAAATCCCATATTTTTTCTTAAACATCCTGGAAAAATTATAGATATCCATGTAACCGCACTGTGCAGCCGCCATGCTCACGCTGCAGCGCTCCACAACCAGAAGCTCCGCTGCATGCTTCAGGCGCGTGTCCATCAGATACTGATGTGGGGAGCAGCCCACATATCGTTTGAAAACGGTGCTCAGATAACTGCGGCTGACATGCATATCCTGCGCCAGCTTCTCCACAGTGAGCGGCAGGTGATAATTGGAATCGATGTAATTTTTCATCTTGGCAATCGTATCCAGTGTCTGTCGTTCTGTCTGCCCTTCCATCTGCTGCAGAATTGCCAGCAGTTCATAGATTTTTCCGCACAGATACAGCTCTTTTCCCTGCAAAACCTGCTCCGAACGGATAATGCTCTGAAATATATGCTCCGCCTGCGGAATGTCCAGAATTTTGTGATTTTTCAAAACCGGCGCATCGAGATTCAGTTCAAAACCAACCCAGCAATAATGCCAGGGATCGTCCCTGTTCGTCACATGGCTCATCACCTCATAAGGATGCAAAATCGCCAGCTGACCGCGAACCGCATCATGGCGCTGTCCGTCAATATAAAAGGTTCCGGAACCGGACAGCACATAGTGCAGCAGATAATGAGGCCGGTAAAAAGGGCCCGCCTTTGATTCCGTCCGGCAGATTTCCTCACCGGCTTCCCGGGGATTGACATCCTTCAAATATTGATTGATCAGAAAAATTGTGCGGCTGCCCATATCCGTTTCCTCTCCTGCTTTTTTCTGTGCATTCTCTGCGTAATCGAACTCACTGTATCAATAAATTTATCACCTGTCAGAACAAAATGACAAATCTTTTTTGTTAATTATGGCATAGTATTTCGAAAAATCAATAGGATTTTCAGATATTTTTTTCATATCTCATTTTCTTTTCCGCACATATGTACAAAACAAATTGTCAAAAGCAAACTGCAAATGCTTCAAACACTGCATCATGGCAGCACACAGTCCATTTCGCTATACTAAAAACAGAAAAAGGAGGTTCGCTCATATGAAAACAAACAATCAAAACCGGCTGCTGCCAAGCGCTGCGCAGTACACGCCAAAGCTTCCTTACAGTGATCTGGCGCTGAACCTGGAATACATCGGTCCGGCCCTGTCTGATCCGGATTATTTTTACTGGTGCATTTCTCCCATCGATGACAAAGAAGGCAAAACACATCTTTTTGTATCCCGCTGGAAAGCCAAACACGACTTCGGAGACGGCATGAACGGCTGGAAAAACATCTGTGAAATTGCACACTGCATCGGGGACAGCCCCGAAGGCCCTTTCCGGGTCGTCGATATTCCGTTAAACAACGCCAACATGCCTGCCGGTCAGTTTGCGCCTCACAATATTCGGGTCAAAGAGATCGACGGAAAATACTGCCCCATTTACATCACTCAGGGCGGGCCGCTGCAAAAGGATCAGAAAATCTGTCTGGCGACCTCCGACAGCCTCTATGGTCCCTGGCTGCTGCAGGGCGAAAATAAAGACGGCGTGGTGGTAAAAGCAACCGATGATGACTGGACCGCCAATTCGCTGCTGGGCACGGATAATCCGGACATCATCAAAATCAAAGACAAATATTTCATCTATTTCAAGGCGGGAATCGATTTTCCTTCCACCCACTACGGCTATGCGGTGTCAGAGCGCCTGGAATCCGGCTATGTGAAATGTGATCAGCCCATCACCGATAACATCAGCTATATCGAAGATGTGAACGCTTTTGAAATGGACGGAAAAATATATCTGCTCACCACAGACAATTTCGGCGACAACAGCGGCATCCGGGGTGCGGGTCTTCTTTGGGAGTCCGCAGACGGAATCTCTTTTAAACTTGCGGACGCCAAAATCGGATTCGGCCTGCTTTCCGACTACACACAAATACCGCCTTACGCTACAAAGCCCTATATCGGGGAGCCCAAATTCGAACGCCCCGCAGTGCTTCTGCGCGACGGCAAACCCGCCTATTTTTATGCGGCCAGCGGTCTGAACGTGGAGGGAAATGACGCAACACAAAACTTTGTTCTCAAAGTGAAAAGTTGACAAAAAGGAGGCAAAAAATGAAGAAAGACAACATGAATTTCCGGCAGATTCATCTGGATTTTCATACCAGTGAGAAAATCTCCGGAATCGGCGCTGATTTTAACAAAAAGCAGTATCAGGAGGCGCTGCTTGCAGGACACATTAACTCTGTCACCACATTTTCAAAATGCCACCACGGATATGCCTATCATCCCACAAAAGTCAACGACATGCATCCCGGCCTCAATTTCGACCTGTTAAAAGCCCAGATCGAGGCCGCTCATGAAATCGGCGTCAAAACGCCTGGATACATCTCTGTGGGCTATGACGAAAAAAGCGCCAGAAGACATCCCGAATGGCTGCATCAGGACAGAGAACATCATTTTGACAATTTCTCCGTTCCGCACTATCATCTGATGTGCTTAAACACTCCTTATCTGGATTATGTGCTCAACCAGATTGCAGAGGTGGTGGAAAATTATGATGTGGACGGCCTGTTTCTGGACATTGTGGGCGTTCGCGCCTGCTACTGTAATACCTGTGTCAAGACCATGCTGGATGCCGGCCTTGACCCGGATGACCCTGAAAACGCGCTTGCTCTCGGTGAAAAAGTCTATGCGAACTATGTGAAAAGAGTGCGTGAAACCGTGGACGCGATCAAGCCCGGCCTGCCCATCTTCCACAACGGCGGACATATCCGAAAGGGTCGCCGGGATCTGGCTTATGCCAACACCCATCTGGAGCTGGAAAGTCTTCCCACCGGAGGCTGGGGGTATGATCATTTTCCCATGTCCGCCCGCTATGTGCAGAATCTGAATCTGGAATATCTGGGAATGACCGGCAAATTTCACACCAGCTGGGGCGAGTTCGGCGGCTTCAAGCATCCTAACGCGCTGCGCTATGAAACAGCCTTAAGCGTTGCTCACGGCGCAAAATGCTCTATCGGCGACCAGCTTGCACCCAACGGCCGCATGGATATGACCACTTACGAGCTGATCGGCCAGGCTTATGCCGAAATCGAAGAAAAAGAACCCTGGCTGCATCAGGTCACACCGGTATGCGATATTGCCCTGCTGACTCAGGAAGCGGTTGCAAACAGTCACTCCGTGGCACAGGACGGAAGTGGGCAGGGGATATCCGATGTGGGGGCTTCCCGAATGCTGCTGGAAGGTCATTACCAGTTTTCCATCGTGGACATGGAGACAGACTTTAACCAGTATAAGGTCATGATTCTCCCGGACAACATTCCGGTGGATGAAACCCTTGCATCAAAGCTTCGCGCGTTCGTAAATAACGGCGGCAAACTGCTGGCCAGCGGAACTTCAGGCATTTGCGCTGCTTCTGACAGCGGTTTCGGCACTGCCAAAGGCTTTCTGTTCGACTTCGGTGCCGCATGGAAAGGAACCGGTGAATTCATCCCCAGTTACGTCCGCCCGCTGCAGGATAACCCTTACGAATCGGACTACATCATGTACACCCCCTATCAGCGCGTGAAAGCTGACGGAGGCAGGCTGCTGGCCCATGCAGTGCCGCCTTACTTCAACCGCACTGCAGAACATTTCTGCTCCCATCTGCACACCCCTTCTGCCGGTATGCCTGACAGCGCAGGCATGATTGAAGGCCCCGACGGCATCTATATCGCCTGGGAGATCTTCAGGGATTATGCGGAGCGCGGCGAACTGATCGCCAAAAGAGTGGTGCATCAGGCGCTTGACATACTTTTGGGAAAACGAAAGAGCATTCAGACTAACCTGGGAAGCATGGGTGTGACTACCTTTATGAAGCAAACAGAAGAAAACCGCTACATCGCCCACCTGCTTTATGCCGTGCCCACAAAGCGTGGAAACGGAATTGAGGTCATCGAAGATATTTATCCCGTATCCGGCATTGAAATCACAGTAAATGTGCCGGAACCCATCAAAAAAGTGACACTGGAGCCGCAGGGAAAGGAAATCCCTTTCACCTATGAAGACAACTGCGTAACAATCAAGGACATCACCGTGGACTGCCACCAGATGATCGTCCTGCATTATTAAAAATTTAAAAGTGATTTGCATTCCGGGTATGTAATATTGGGATTTTTCCAAATTTACATGCCCGGAAAGGTGTACTTGGCGTTCAAAAAGCATGTAGATTCTCATAAAAAGCAAATCTACATGCTCAGAAACTGTCATATAAAGTTAAAACTCATGCAAATTTGTAAAAACAGCAAAATTACATGCCTGAAATCGGTAATAGCGGACTGTAAAATCATGTAGATTTTCAAAAATCGCGATTTTACTTGCCCTGCAACTGAATAACAGCCAAATATGAGCATGTAGATTGGAGGAAATTCCAAATCTACATGCTCATTCAAGATTCAAAATTAAAATTGAGCAAGTAAAAAATCCATTTTATAAATATTACATGCTCAGAAAGTCTCAAGGGGCTGCGCCTTCCAAAATTTCTCATTATTTTGGCAGGGGATTGCTTTAATCCATTCTATTAGTTGTATAGCAAGCAACTCCATATATTTTCAAACTTTATGCCATCAAAATTTCCAAAATCATTTCCTTCACTTCATTCGGAATATCCATCGCATTCACAGAGCAAACCTTGCTGGCCAGAGCTGCTCCTTCCATGCAGGGATCTGCGCATACGCTGCCGTATATAGCGTCCTTCGCCATATAGGACATCTGTGCGCCCATCAGAGCCTTTTCCAGAAGAATTGCAACGGGATTTGCCAAAAGCTCTGCCTTTTCACAGATGCAAACATTAATCTCTGCAGTTACGGAAACATCTGCAACAGAAACGGTCGTAACATTTTTCTCCGCATCAAAGGAAATCTCATAATCAACCGCTGCACCGTCCACGCTAACGCCCTTAACGGCAGAAGCGGAAACACCGTAGAGATCAATCTCATAGCTTCTCTTTTCCGGAATCAGGGACAGATCTCCCACAGCAGGAGAAATGGTGAAGCTCTTTTCCTGTCCCCACTTCAGCTCATAATTCGTGGTAACGCATACGCCCTTTTCGTAATCCAGAGTCAGGCCGTCATCCTCATACAGGGTAAACTTTCCGTCAGCTCCGGCAAATACCAGAATTTTCATCGCTTCCGGATTATCTGTATGGTTGCTGACGGTTTCCTTGGTCTGCATAGGAACAATTCCGCCGGCCTTTGCCAGAACCGGAATGCTGTCGATGGTGCGGAACATGCGGATCTTCTTATTGCCGGCATAGCGCAGACCGGTGAAAATATCATACCAGGTTCCTTCAGGCAGCCAGGTCACAGCGCTGCCTCTCTGTGTCGCCTCATCCGCAGGCCGAGTGATGGGATTTACCAACAGCTCGGAACCGAAGAAATACTGATTGCTCTTCTTTAAAAGCTCCCAGCCCATTTCATAGTTATAATACATGGGCTGAATCAGAGGTTCATTTTCACGGTGCGCTCTTTCGCTCATGGTGTACAGATAAGGTACCATCATATGGCGCAGGCGCAGGAACTCGCCCATCGCAATTTCATGCTCCTTGCCGAAGTTCCAGGGCTCCTTGCCGCTGAACTTGGAATTGGAGCTGTGCAGCCTCATGATCGGAGAAAATACGCCGTACTGCACCCATCTGGTGGCCAGCTCGTCATCCCGGTAGCCCATCATGTGACCGCCGATATCATGGCTCCACCAGTCATAGCCGATGTTTGATGCGGTTGTGGTAAAGTAAGGCTGGAAATCCAGAGATTCCCAGGTGATATAAGTATCGCCGGAAAATCCGATGGGATAACGATGGCTGCCGGGCCCCGCATATCTGGAGAACACCAGACCTCTCTTGTTGTCGCGGCACTGATCCTCATAATGATAGTGATTTAACATCCACAACGGATCCAGTCCGGGAATGTTGGAAGAATTTCCCTGCTGCCAGTCGATCCACCAGAAATCAACGCCCTCTTCCTCCAGCGGATGATGCAGATACTTAAAGTAAGCATCCAGGAATTCTCTGCTCGCGATGTCAAAGGAAATCGGAACCTCATTTTCCCAGTCAACGCCCAGCGCCTGTGCCATCTGTTTATATGCCTTTTCATAGCCACGGATACCGTCTGCCGGATGAACGTTCAGCGTCACGCGCATGCCCTCATCATGCAGTTCTTTCAGCATCGCCACGTGATCCGGGAACAGCTCTTCATTCCAGGTATAGCCGGTCCAGCCGCTGCCATACTTTTCATCCAGCTGCACCCAATGCCAGTCCATATCCATTACGCCAACGGAAAAAGGAAGCTTCTCATCCCGGAAACGCTTCATCAGCTTCAAATATTCATCCTGGGTATAGGCATGATATCTGCTCCACCAGTTGCCCAGCACATAACGGGGCAGCATCGGGGTGCTGCCGCACAGATGATAAAAATCCTTGAGGCATTCTTTAAAATCATGGCTATAGCCAAAGAAATAGATATCCGTATGCCCCTTCAGCGGAGGTTCAATCCATCCGTCTTCTGTCAGCGCCATGGACTTGCTGTCATCAATTGTAGCATAGCCGGAAATGCTCAGCACGCCATCCTCCAGCTCTGTCGCGCCGTCACAGCGGTCCAGCGTTCTCGCGGTGCCTTTTAAGTTCATTCCCTTATCGCCATAGCGCCATACGGAGTTATTGCCGAATCTGAGTTTCTTCATAAAAATGCTTAGGCCGCTTCCGGAAAAAGGCTGTCCGTCATATAAAAGCTGCAAATCCTCCGTGATAATTTCCAGTTTGCCGTCCTTTTCCTGCACCGTAAAAGCGGGCACCTCAAAATTTCTGTTGATCACGCTCTGGGTGGGACGGTCTTCAAAAATTCCGGACTCACTGTATTCCAGCCGGAAAAGTTTTGATGTCAGCACCGTGATCCGGTAATTTTTGCCGGAAACGATGCTTTCCGGCCTTGCCTGTCCATTTGTTTTCAGGAAATTTTTGTTCATCATCTGTTGTCTCCTTTCGAACCTACCTCTTCCTCTATTTTTTCAGCGGGTATTCTGATCTCCACCACAGCGCCGAATCCGTCATCCATGTTGGATAAGTTAATGCCCGCTTTTTCTCCGTACATCAGCTCCAGGCGCTTGATGGAGTTCGAAATTCCAATGTGTTCCCTTTCATCATAATAAATAGGTTTGTCTTCTTTGATGGACTTAAGGATTTCCTCAGGAAATCCTTTTCCTGTATCAGAAATGCAAATATAGAGATATTCTCCGTCCTTATACTTCTCCGTCACCACATACAGAGAGATTTCCACATGCTCATCCAGTGAAACCGCATGAACGATGGCGTTTTCCACGAAATTGTGAATCAGAAGCACAGGCACCAGATAATCTCTGAGGCCATCATCCATGATCACCTCAAACGAGAACGATTCCCTGCCGTAGCGGATCTGCTGAATCTGCACATAACTGCTCACAAATGCCACATCCTGCCCCAGCGGCTCTTTCTCATAAATATCTTTCATGACATGGCGCATATAGGTGGAAAGGTTCTCCGTTACCGCAATGATTTCCTCCGTTTTTCCCAGATCAGCCATTCCATGGATTATGCTGAGACAATTGAGATAAAAATGAGGTCTGATCTGCATCTGCATGGCTTCCAGCATTGTTTTCTGCTGTTCCAGTTCCTTTTCGTATATGCCGATTTTCAGCTGCCTGATTTTCCGCAAAAGCCTGCGGAATTCTTCGCTTGCCAGTTCCAGTTCCAGCAGATTGTTCTTTCCGTTTTCAGAAAGCCACTGCTCTTCTTCCGTATTTTTCAGGCTGTTAACAAACTGCCTCATGGGCTGCAGGATTCGATTCTGATAGGCTCTGAACAAATAAATTCCAACCGGAATGATTATGATCAGAAATATCAACAGAAGCACCTGCAGAATGATCATATTATAAAGCGATCCGCTGGCCGGCGTCACCAGAATAAAAATATCCCTGGAAAGCCCTCTGATCGGAAATTTGTACAGCTTTCTCTCGGAAAAAATATCTTTTTTGTTTCCTCTGACATTGCCCGCATCGTCTACCACGACCTTGTCACTGTCGTCAGCCGTAATCAGAACATTCCCGGATTCATCCGACATATATGGTATGCCCTCATACCCCAGACTGTCCACGTGGAGATCGGAAAACAGTTTCTCCAAACGAATGACACATCCCATCGAAATACCGCTCTGACAATAACGGCTATAAATGTAGTCCTTCTCTCCATCGCTGAAAAATTCCCATTCGGGATACTGCGTCCCTATTCCACGTTTTTCCCGCAGCAAATTGCGCAGCGCCAGACTTCTTCCTTCCACCCGGCTGCTGGGAAATACTGTTCCTCCGCCCAGAATCATGACATCCTCATCGCTCAGATAAAGATAAAAGCACTCGGATTCTGTATATCGCGCTTTCAGATTTTGCAGTTGTTCCGAAACCGCATCCATCGATGGATAGTTCTTCGCCTGATCCGGTCTCAGATCCTGAAGATTCAAATATTCCTTTTCATTCTTTTTCAACAGCGTGATCACTTCATAGTTGATTTTCACAATGCTCTCATTGATCTGTTCCACGTACAGACGCGCCGTATCTTCAATATATTTATAGACCAGCCGCCTTGCTTCCAGCATATTCAGAAACATTACTGCCAGAATCACAATAAAAAAAGCAATTGCAAATGTCAGAATACGGACAGCATACTTCTCCATGCTTCGATTTTTTTTCTGCTTCATGGCATAACCCCACCTGAATCCCATAGTCCCTGCCGTTCAGCGGGGCTCTGAATTTAAAATCACAGTAAGAATAAATATTTTGCAAGACAATGTCAAGTTCGCTGTCTTTTCTGAAAAAACGGGCACATCCCCCGAAAGGATATGTGCCCGTTACATTTACATTTCAGGACGTTCTATTTTCCTTTATTCATGAAATTCTTATTTCATGGAGTCCAGATATGCCAGATAAGCTGTGTTCTGGATTTCAAGCAGTTCCTGAAGGCCCATAGCATTCAGCTGTTCGATATAAGCATCCCATTCTTCATCGATGCCGCCGTCTACTACCCAGTGAGCAAACTGAGCTTCAACGTACTTATAGATATCTGTTCCGAGAGTGGTCAGTCTCTGAAGTTCTTCGTCTGTATACTTTACAATAGGGAACGGTCTGTTCTTGTCGTCTGTTACATACTTGGCGTTAATTTCATCATCAGCCAGCTTCACGCCGTCGCCCTGATCTGTGGGAAGAGTGACGTTGCCATAGAAGTCAGGATCCATGTACTTGGGACCGAAGTCACGCATGGAGTATGACCAAGCGGAAGTATCCAGGGAACCACCGTCTGCCGGAAGCAGAACTTCGTATGTGCCATCGCCGTTATCTTTGATCTGATCCGGAATGGAACCGTAGAATGTCTGTACGGAAACGAGGTTATCATAGAAATCATCTGCCCACTGAAGCAGCTTAGCAGGGTCTTCACACTTATTGGTGATGATCAGCTCCTTATCGCTGATGTCCAGATAATCGGTTGCACTTTCTACATAGTGTTCGCCGTCCCAGCCTTCAACAGCTTCCAGAGTAATGAACTGATCTACGTTGATACCAACCTGAGCGTCTGCTGTCCAGCCTGTTACCAGACCAACCTGAGAGCCGCCTTCTGCCTGCAGTTTCGCCTTTCTCATGGACTGATCCTGAGTGAACGATTCCGGATCGATAGCGCCGAACTGATACAGGTCGTTCATCCACTTAACAGCCGCCACATAGTTTTCTGTAATCGGTGCAAAGGTAGGATTGCCTTCAGCATCCAGCATCATATAGTTATTATCACGGCTAACCATGGTTCCGAAAGGTGCCAGAGTAGTGCGCAGAGCACCGGATGCGTAATAATCGCTCTTTTCACCGGAGATTGCGAATTCGTTTGTAGGATCGCCGTCGCCGTCAGCATCTTCGGTAACGAATGCCTTCAGAACGCTTGTCAGCTCATCCAGCGTTTTGGGCACTTCCAGTCCCAGATTGTCCAGCCATTCTTTGTTGATGTACATAACATCACCACAAACGGTAGGTCTTAACGGGAGTTTCTTAACCAGGGAGTAAATTTCGCCGTTACGGTCTTTTGCACGTGCCAGCAGTTCAGGCTCCTTTTCGAATACTGCTGTCAGGTTGGGCATGTTTTCTGCGATCAGATCAGTCAATTCCACAAAAGACGCTTTGTTCTGGGCAATATCGGAGTCTGTCAGGCCGCAGGAACCAAAGAATGCGTCCGGAAGGTCACCCGATGCGAATAACAGGGATTTCTGCTCACTCCAGTCGCCGAAGTAGTAAACCTGCCATTCGATGTTGATGCCGTGCTTTTCTTCCAGTTCTTTCATAACGCCGCTCTCCAGATAGTCGATCGGCCATGCGTCTGTCCAGCGTACAGTTGCGATTGTGTAAGTAGGCACATCTTCGGAGGAAGCCGTATCTCCTGCATCACCTGCGGAAGCCGCAGCTGCTGCATCTTCCGTTTTTGCAGTAGAATCAGCTGCAGGCGCATCGGTCTCAGCGCTGCTGCCGCAGCCTGCCAGGGAACCTGCTACCATTGCGGATGCCAAAAACAGTCCTAATCCTTTTTTCAAATAGCTCATACATTTCTCTCCTTTTTCTTTTTTCTATAGATCAAGCCGGTCCTCATGCCCCTCCGGCTGACTATCAATAACAGTGATTCAATAAATGTCATTATCCCTTTACCGAGCCGAGCATTACACCCTGATTGAAATACTTCTGTACAAAAGGATACATACACATGATCGGCGCACTGGAGACAACGATAACCGCATACTTTATCAGGTCTGCCATCTCTCGGGCCTCGGTCGCTGCCGCACCGGTCAGCATGTTGCTGATAGTCTGATTGCTGACCAGAATGTTACGAAGTACCAGCTGCAGCGGAATCAGTTCCGAATCTCTTAAGTAAATCAATGCGTTGAAATAAGAATTCCACTGGCCTACTGCAGTCCAGAGTGCGATTACTGAAATAACCGCCTTGGAAAGCGGGAGAACAATCTTAAAGAAATAACTTAAATTGCCGCAGCCATCCAACTGTGCCGCTTCCCGAAGATCATCTGGAATGCTGTTTACAAAGAACGTTCTCGCCACAATGATGTAATATGTAACAACGGAGAACGGAATTACCATTACCCAAAGGGTATCCAGAAGCCCCAGATCCTTAACCACCATATAGGTGGGGATCAGGCCGCCGGTAAAAAACATCGGCACCAGATAAAAGATCGTGAAAAATTTGCGTCCGAACAGATCCTTTCTGGAAAGCGCATATGCTGCCGGAATGTTAAATATCAGCGAGAAAATCGTTCCAAGTACTGCGTAAATAATTGTGTTTTTATATCCGGTCCAAAGCTGCGTATACTCAAAGAGCTGCGCATAGGCTCTGAAATTGATTTCCTTCGGATAAAACATTACATTACCTGCCGATACATCCGTAGGGCTGCTGATGGATGCAATTATAATAAAATACATCGGATACAGCATGATAATGATGATGATTGTTGCTATCGTATACAGAAAGAAGTCAAATATCTTGTCTTCTTTTGACTTTTTTACTTTTACCGCTGTTTGAACCAGCTGTTTTTCCTTTGCCATTCTATACCTCCCGGCCATACCGTTTCCTTTTTGATTCTCAGACATCAGACTGCTTATACCAGAGATGTTTCACTCATCTTATTTGAGATATAGTTTACGCTCAGCAGCAGGATCAGATTGACGATGTTATTAAATAATCCGATCGCCGCAGAAAGACTGTACTGACTGCTCACAAGACCCATCTTATAAACGTAGGTGGAAATAATTTCACTGGTGGAGCTGTTCAGTGTATTCTGCAGCAGATAAACCTTTTCAAAACCGATGCTCATGACGCTGCCCGCACGCAGGATGAACATAATCGTTGCCGTCGGAAGCAGCATCGGAATATCGATATGAATCATCTTCTGCCACTTGCTTGCGCCGTCCATGGTTGCCGCTTCGTAGAGAGAAGGATCAACAGAGGAAAGAGCTGCAATATACAGAATGCTGTCCCAGCCTACATGCTGCCATACCTCGGTCCACACATAAATAGAAGGAAAAGCGCCCGCAGACCCCATCAGGTTCGGAAGCTTATATCCAAAAAGTCCTGTCAGCTGAGCGATGATGCCCTGGCTGGGAGACAAAAACAGAAGGATCATGCCGCACATTACAACCGTTGAAATAAAGTGAGGCAGATAGGTTGTCACCTGGAAAATTTTTTTAAACTTCAGCGCCTTCATCTGATTGCACATGAGTGCCAGCGCAATCGGAAGCGGGAAAGTCACAACAATGCTGTAGATACTGATCACCAGCGTATTTTTAATCGTTGTCCCAAACTGATAGGAATTAAAATACTGCTTGAAGTACTTCAGACCCGCCCAAGGGCTGTTCGTAATGCCCATTGCCGGTGTAAAATCCTTAAACGCGATCGTCACGCCATACATGGGATAATATGTAAAAACCAGCATCACGATGAAGGAGGGTAAGATCAATAGATATAGAGTTCCACTCCGTTTCAATCTAGTCCACGCGCTCACTTTGTTCGGTTGCACTGCCGCATTCTTTTTTTCTGCCACGTTTCACCACTCCTCCTATATTGATTTCTTCATGTGTTTCAACATCTTTTATATTTTTTTCTTTAAAAGATATATAGAATTATACAAGTTGCACGATAAATGCGCTATAAAAAATTTGAACAATTTGTAACAAATTTATGTTTTTTGTTCACACTTTTTTTGTTTTGATATAACAGTTTTTTGCTATCAAGGTCAGAATATTTACATTTTCAACGCAAAAAGTCTGTCAATTCCCCTCAACGGGATTATCTGACAGACTTTTCATTGTCATTATTCTGTTATCACCGCTATTTTGTCATTGCGTTTTACTCCGAAATTCATTCGGCGTACATCCGGCATAATCCCGAAAACTCTTTGAAAAATAGGAGAAATTGGAATATCCCACCTCCAGCGCGATCCTACTCACCGAAAGATCGGAATATCGCAGATACTCCTGCGCCTTCTGCATGCGGCAGGAAGTCACATAGTTCGGTATGGACATCCCCGTCACATTGACAAAAATCTTGGAGATATAATCCTCTGACAAAAAGACGGCATTTGCCAGCACCTTCCGGGACAGATCTTCCTTCAAGTGTGCATTGATATACTTTTTCATCTGTTCCACAACGCTTTCCTGCCGATTGTCCTGATGGCGGAAGCCGGAAAGTTTTTCATAAACATAATGAATGAATTCTTCCATATCCGGAACCGTATAGACAGCTTTTTCGTATAGTTCATCAAACTCACTGCCGTCAAAAATCCTGGATACCAGCACATCATGGCGGTTTAAGTAACTGTAAACCGTCTGCATCAGTTCTCTGCGGAAACGCACGAGCACCGAAACAGTAAGGCAGTTATTTTTCCACTGCGCACGCACGAAGGACAGGATCTCTTTTTCCACATCCCCTATCCTATCGGCATCCATCATGGATTTTTCCCATTCTTTCCAGGATGGCGTCATATATTCCACCGCTTTTTCCGACCAGGCTTCTTCATATAAAAGTCCGTCTTCACCCGGCACCGCTTCACACTCCATCTGGTCAAGCTTTTTTCTGCTGTCTCCCATCCTTCCCGCCGCACAGGTTCTTCCTATATAAATACAGACATCCATGGGCAGTGTTCTGCTCAGATATTCCCGATAGGATCTGATTTTTTCGCGAAATGATCTCGTGTCCTTTTTCGCATCAAAAACGAAAAACCACTTAAAATCACTCTTTCCGACCAGCGCCTTCAGCCGGATCTCACCATCTTCCGGACCGAAAAATTCTTCCGTCACATTGCGGATGATGAAATTGTTAAGGTAAACATCCTTTTTCAGATCCTTCTTCGGCAAAATCCGCAGCATCACCAGACACATCTGGCATGCGGGATCAAAAATACCGGCTTCCTGCGCTTTTCGCAAAAAAGAAGGATTTACAGAGTCCTCCAAAAGATAGGCCTGCCAAAATTCGTAATTTTTCAGCTTCTCGGTTTCCTGCCGTGTCTCTTGCCCCTTTCTGGCGTGAACCTTTTCCACCACGCCGGCGATGGTCTGCTCCATCTCCTTATTGGAGACAGGTTTTAACAGATAACCGCAGGAATTTAGCCTGATCGCCTTCTGGGCATAGGCAAACAGCGCATAGCTGCTCAAAAAAATGCAATCCAGAGGCATTTCCTTATCCCGCACCCACTCTAAAAGTTCCAGACCGTTTCCCTGAGGCATTTCAATATCTGAAAGCAGAATGTCCACCGGCACCTCCTCCAGAATCTCCATGGCCTGCCGGATATTGTTGGCGCTGAGCACATCCGTGATTCCCAGGCGCGCCCAGCCGATACCATTGATCAGTTTTTCCACCACCAGGCGGTCATCATCGACTATCAGAATACTTACTCCCACTTTTCGTATTCCCCCTTTACAGCAGTCACCGTTTTACATTATTTTCAGTCTCTTTCTGAAATTTCTGTATGTCCAGAGCAGTTTATAATATACCATAAATAAAAGGGTGGACTTCTGCTGCATGGCGATCAGTTTCTTTTCCTCCGCATGCACCCGCTCCAGATAATAGGGATTTTCCATAAATTCCGGGAAAGTCGCCCGCATCTCATCGCCCATTTTTTTCACAAAGCCATAAGACTTATGCCCCTTTCCAACCATATAGGAAAACAGGGTGTTCGTAAAAAACAGTACGGTGTATTCAAAACAGATCTCCGGACGGTACTGTTCCAGATATCCGAAACGCTTCGCCTGCCGCACAATGCCCCGGGCCGCCTCCATTCTGTCCTCGCATCGCTCCTTCGTGATCGTGTGTACGGTGGAGGTGTTGTGCTGATAGTAATAGTACATGGGTTCCGGAATGTATTCATAGTGCTTCGCATGCAGCATCACCGCGTCGCTGATGGCATTGTCCTCATAAAAAATATGTTCCGGAAACCGAATATCATTATCCATGAAGAGTTCCCGCCGATAGACCTTCACCACCAGACTTCCGCTGTCCAAAATCAGAGAACGGTATTTTTCTTCGTCGAGCACGCCGCACTGCTCCGGTTTTGAGTTTGCCACCACCTGGCCGATTTTCATGCTGTGTTCTTCTGTCAGATGATAGTCGCAGCCCACCATGTCCGCGCCGGTTTCCTGCGCTTTCCTCAAAAGCTTTTCGTACATGTCAGGAGTGATCCAGTCATCGCTGTCGATAAAACCGATCCACTCCCCCCTGGCCATGGAGAGTCCGATATTCTTTGCTCCGCCCTGTCTTTTGTTCACTTCAGAATGCACAGCGATGAAACGATCGGGATAACGCTTTTCATATTCTTTTAAAATCTCCAGCGAATTGTCCGTGGACGCATCGTCCACCGCGATGATCTCATAATCGATTATCGTCTGATGTACCAGAGATTCCAGACAGTATTCCAGTTTTCCATCTGCTGCCATATTATAGACAGGCACGATAATGCTCAGTTTCATATTCTCCCCTGCTGCCTTTCTCCTGTTTTTGCCTCAGCCATACGTCTTTTTTTCTTTCCGCATACTGATTTTAATGGCAAAAGAGGGCGTCAGCGACACCCTCTAAAATCCATTCTTTATATTCCTGCTTCTGTTACGCCGACAGCCGTTTTATTTTTCAACTTTAAAATCTTTTAACAGCTTGCGGATATCCTCCACAGACAGCCACTCCGTATTGTTATCGGAGCTGTAAGAAAATCCTTCTTCCACTTTCTTACCGCTCATATCAGGCTGCTGCTTGTTATTCCAGGTCATCTGAGGATATACGATGAAATGCTTCTCATATTCATAAGTGGTGAAAGAATCCTCTGTTGTCACCATGATTTCATGGAGCTTCTCGCCGGGACGGATGCCGATTTCCTTAATCTTGCAGCCGGGCAGCATCGCCTCTGCCAGATCTGTGATCTTAAAGGAAGGAATTTTGCTGATGAAGGTCTCACCGCCCTTTGCCTCTTCCAGCGCCTTGATCACAAGCTGAACGCCCTGTTCCAGACTGATCCAGAAACGGGTCATGCGCAGATCGGTGATCGGAAGCTCTTCCGCACCGTTTTCAATGAGCTTCTGAAACAGCGGAATGATGGAACCGCGGCTTCCCGCCACATTACCGTATCTGACGATGGAGAAATTTAAGTCCTTATTGCCCACGTAAGCATTTGCTGCAATGAAAAGCTTGTCACTCACAAGCTTGGTGCCGCCGTAGAGGTTCACCGGATTTACCGCCTTATCGGTGGAAAGCGCCACTACCTTCTTCACATTGGTATCCAGCGCAGCTTCAATGATGTTCATCGCACCGTGAATATTGGTCTTAATCGCTTCGTTGGGATTGTACTCACATGCGGGGACCTGCTTCAGTGCAGCTGCATGAATCACATAATCCACACCGTCAAAAGCGCGGCGCAGTCTTTCCAGATCGCGCACATCACCGATAAAGAAACGAAGCTTGTCCGCATATTCCTTAAATTCGTTCTGCATCATCCACTGCTTGAATTCATCTCTGGAATAAATGATGACCTTCTTCGGGTTATAATGCTCCATCACATATTTGGTAAAACATTTTCCAAAGGAACCGGTTCCGCCGGTAATCAATATTGTTTTATTATCCAATAACATGAAATTGCCTCCGTTTATATTTCATCGGTGTTTCGCCCGGGCTTGCCCCTCTTTCGCCGACTTTCAGTACGCTGCGGCGCAGTATTTGGTGTTCCCGTTCAAATCATTACCGATATTATGCCTTTTTTATCACGCAGTTATAAAAAATCATTGTAATCATACCATAAGAAATCGACAAATGCAACCGACGTGCCTATATTTTCGGGCTGCCATTTCTATTCCTCCATCTTCGGCGCGCTGATGTCCCCTCCCATCGGGCACTGCTCTTTCTCTCACTGCAGATTTTTTTCACACAGTTCTGCCAGGGCACATTTCTCACAATATGCCTTTCTTGCGGTGCAGATGCTCCTTCCGTGATAAATCAGCTGAAAATTGATCCGATTCCAGTGGTCCTTTGGCAGTACCTTCATCAGCTCCTGCTCCACTTCCACCGGATTTTTCCCTTTTGCCCATCCCAGTCGTCTGGCAATTCTGAAAACATGCGTATCTACGGTCACACCGGGAATTCCATAAGCATCTGCCAAAAACAGCGTGGCAGTTTTTCTGCCCACACCCGCAAGCTTAAGCAGCTCATCAATGGTTTTGGGAACTTCTCCGGCAAAATTCTCTGTGATCTGCATACAGCACTTTTTCATATTTCTTGCCTTATTTTTATAAAGTCCCACGGACTTTATGTAAGATTCAATTTCTTCCATTGGCGCCTCTGCCACGGACTGTGCCGTTTTAAAATGATCAAACAGCGCTGGGATCGCTTCATCCACCTGCTTATCCGTGCTCTGTGCACTCAACATGATGGCAACCAGAAGCTGCCAGGGTTCATGGTGATAGAAACCTTCTTTTTGTGTGCCGTAAGTTTCATCCAGCCAGAACAGAACCTGAGGAATGTTTTCTTTCGTTTTTCTCTTCATTTTAACACCCTTTCAATCACCTTCGCAATCCGCTCCACTCCTGCCTTGTCAGGCCTGTTTTCACTTACAGGTGACAGCTCAGCTAAAAGTCCAGCGAAAGCGAATCAAAGAAATCAGTATACCCCAGATGTTCTTCTTTGTATTTCATAAAGTATGCTTTCATCTCCGGAAGGCCTTCCCTGATATCCTGCAGAATCAAATCAAAGTTATCCTGTGTCACACAGCCCAGCTTTGCAAACAGTTCATAATATTCCTTTTCTTCTCCGAATTCTGTCAAAAGCACCTGCCAGGTTTCCTCGGTATCACACCCCTTTGTATGCTCACGCAGATATTCTTCCAGCTCTTTGCGCACCTCATCCGAAAGGCCATCGGAATGCAATAGGCGCAAAAACGCAAACCGCACCTTTGCCCTGCGCTTTTCTCTGGTGAAGCGTTCAAAATCTGTGCTGACACAGTCTTCCTCCCCGGCGAGAATCTGTTTTTCAAAGCCCACGCTGTCCGTCTCTCTAAGAAGCACCAGCATTCTTGCGTCCCAGCGCTTCATCCAGTCTGAAGTTCCCGCTTCTTCTATATTGAAAAGATGGGGATCCTCCATTTTCGTCGCCGCCATCGCCAGCATCGCCGCCGTATCCGCCTTCTGGGGCACCAGCGCAATTTCCCGAAGGGCATCACTTCCGATGAAGGGATCCCTTCCCATGCGCATCGGTTTGCAGGGAATTTCCACTCTGATCAGCTGCGGACAGTGTGCAAAAGCCCATCCGCCGATTTCCTCAAGCGTCCCCGGAAGCGACACAAAACGCAGATACCTGCAATTGAAAAAAGCCTTTTTATAGATTTCCGTCACCGGAAAACCCTCTATTTCTCCCGGCACTTCCAGCCGGGTCATATTGCCTTTGATTCCCAGAATCGTCACCTTCCTGCGCATCTCCCGCCAGATCAGGCTGCCGCCGGGAACTTCCAGCTGTTTTTCTTCCAAACTCATAAACGCATCCTCACAGTTCCAGATCTGCGATCTCCTTCTGCAGGCTGCTGCCCCGTTCTGACAGCATCAGCTCTTCATTATGCCTCTGATAATCTGTACAGCCAAACATGCCAATGAATCGGGCGCTGTATTCATTCACGGTCAGCTCCGTCACCAAAATCAGCATTTCGTTGCCATCTGCAAAGGCTTTTTCCGCAAATACAAACAGATGATGAAGCCGGTTGTGCACTGCCAGAGTCTGTTCCTTCATCCCGATCACCTGCTGATCAAATTTGTTTTTCAAAAGGCCAAAGGCAGTCCGGCCTTCAGCAGCACTGTTAAGCTGCAGCTCTTTTTGAGCCTCCTGCAAAAAGCGAAGCACCGCTTTGTGTTTATTCTTATCCCACGCAGAAAGGGCATTGGCCTTTTCCCTGGATTCCATGAGCTTTTTGCGTCCCTCTTCCTGGGCTTTCAAAACAGTCAGCATTTCTCCGCTGCCCATGGCAGGCTGTTTTTCCAGCTGACCGCGCAGCGCCTTTAAAAGCCGCACCAGATCTGACAGATAATCCGAAGTCTGCATCACTTCCCGAATGTCTCCCTGTACCCGATCCATGAGCATGCCAAGTAAAGAAAGCCGTTCATCAAAGGGAGCCGCTCCGGCTTTTCGCACCGTTTCATCTGTGAAACCGCCTGCCAGAATTTCCTCCACATGGTAATCCTTTTTATATTTCTGATACAGATCGTAATAAGCGGTAAATTCCTTCACAATCCGGTCATTTCGCAGATACTGCCCCACCAGCATCTCATCCACACAAAGGCCCTCTTCCTCGTATAAAGACAACACCACGGACAAGTCCTCCCAGCCTCTGGCGGTCACATAAGAGCGCCCGTTGACTGTGGTTTCAATCCGGTAAAAATATTCTTTTTTCAGATCCAGAAAATTGGTGACGGCATTGTGAACACCCTTTTTAAGCGCATAGGCCTTCCAGGCTTCAAAGTCTTCTTCCACCTCCAGCACCCTCAGTCGGTCCATGGTCACCACATCAAATTCCCGGACAGATTTGTTGTATTCCGGCGGATTTCCCGCGGTCACAATCACCCACCCCTCCGGCACCTGATGGCTTCCAAAGGTTTTATACTGTAAAAACTGCAGCATGGAGGGCGCCAGCGTTTCGGACACGCAGTTGATTTCATCCAGAAATAAAATGCCCTCCCGAATGCCGCTTTCCTCCATCACATCATATACCGACGCAATGATCTCACTCATCGTATATTCGGAAATATCCATCTCCTGCCCGCCGTAAACCTTATGCCGGATAAAAGGAAGCCCCAGCGCAGACTGCCTGGTATGGTGGGTCATAGAATAAGAAACCAGCGCAATGCCAAGTTCCTGCGCCACCTGCTCCATGATCGCCGTTTTACCGATGCCGGGTGCGCCCAAAAGAAAAATTGGCCGCTGCCGCACAATGGGAATCCGATAATCCCCATACGCATCTTTTTTTAAATATATTTTCACAGAATCCTTGATATATTCCTTCGCCTGTTTGATATTCATGCAGTCATAATCTCCTTAAAACTTCGCGGCTTCCAGCGTATCCTCCTCAAGAACCACCTGGATTGCCCAGGGCGGCACAGACATCTTTTTGTCATCCTCATTCAAAAAAGCAAAAATCACATCATACCCCGGCATCCGCTCGGGATACACACCGTAGCCGTCGGTGAAATAAATCAGTCCTTTCAGATTTTCAAACTCGCCCTTTTCCCGCAGTTTTTCCACATAGGAAAACACCGGCCGAAAATCCGTGGAACCGAATCCATGCAGTTTTTCTTCTTTTATAAACTTTTCAAAATCCTCATCGCAGGTAATTTTCACATCTGAGCGCACCTGGCTGTCACACTGGATGATATGCACGTTCACTTTTTGGAAAAAATGCTCCGATGCTTTGAGAATCGAATATGTCTGCCTTAAAAAGGCACGTACCAGCGCCCCGCGGCAGGAAGCCGAGGTGTCCAGCGCAATCACAAATTCCCGAACTTTTTTCACATCCCGATATTCCAGTGGCTCCACCAGCGGCATGTTGCCGTAATGAGAAAGCCCATAGGTGTAATAAATATAGTCAAACTCATCCTCATTTACCGTGACATCCTCTCCCATCACCGTAAAACGCTGCAAAATTTTCCCGTAATCATAACGTTCCCGGGTAGCTTCCGCCAGATTCTTTTCGAGGCTTTCCGAATTGGTTTTATCTTTGGAAAAGCTTTTCAGGTCAGCCTTCACCCGCTCGCTGATCTTCTTCCACATTTCTTCCGTGATTTCCAGTTCCTGCTGTGGTTTTTGCTTCCACAGTTCATGGGAATCCCTCTCAAACAAAAGACGCAGCTTCTGCTGTTTCGATGCCGTTGGCGGATGATTTCGGAAATGATGATAGATCCGCTCCGCCGTCAGGCTCCCAATCTCCTGACGCATATCCTCCAGAACAGACATCGCCTCTTCATCGGTTTTCACCTTTGCAAAAGAGAGATTCAGCTCCAATATTGTATTTTCCACCGCGATGTCCGCCGCCATATCCCACAGTCCAGGTTCCAGCTTTTCACACTGAAAACTGTGATAAAAAATACAGTGAAACAGCACGTGCAGATATAATCTTGCCCCGAAACCCGGGTCATCCCGATAGTTCAAAAGTATATAAAAAGGATCATAAAACAGGGTCCCGGAATCCATGGCCACGCAGCCCAGTCCCTCTCTTTTTTCAGGTTTTAACCTCGACAGCGCCACATCCAGAAACCGCAGATGCACCAGGATGGAATCTCTGGCCAGCTGCAGAATCCGGCCCGCCAGTTCTCCTGCCTTTTCTTTCTGATTCTTGTTATACAAACAACATTCCTCCATTTGGCCAAAGCATGTCAATAACAATATTCATCTTACCACAAAAAGCAGCGATGGGAAACACGTTTTCAGTGTTTGTCCCATCGCTGCAGCTGATTCGTTATTTATACGGACAGTTCTGCATGGCTTAACTGTTGCTGCAGGGATTTCGCTGCAGTCATATCCACCGCGGCTGCAGCCCTGCCGGCCGCAGCCAGTTCCTTCGCCACTGCATAAAGCATCAGAAAAGTAATATACTGTTTTCCGGTCGGCTTGTCCTCCATCTCTTCCAAAATCAGCTGTACCTCGCTGCAGCTGATCCGCATCGTCTCACAGGCAGAAGCAGGCAGTCCTGCCAGCTCCATAATCCGATGCAGCTGATCCAGCCATTCGCTGTCAAAACGCTCCCTTTCCCGGATGTAAGCGGGCCGCTGAGGATTTTTAAAATGTGTCAAAAGCCATGCCATCCGCTTATTCCCGGAAAAAACCGCATTTTCGTCACAGACAGCCTGCACTTTGCCCGCACAGAAACATCCCCGGGTAAAACTGCCCAGTCGCTGGAAGTCTCTCCAGATTCTGTCCCGCTCCAGCACCGGTCTGTCGCTCAGCGCCGCCATCATCAAAAGCACGCCCGCCATTCCGCAGCTCATGCATTCAGAATCCGCCCAGGGAGACAGCATATCTTTCCAAGCCCTGGCATCCAGCGCCTTTAAACGCTTCATTTTCTCCCACAGAAACCGCCATGCGCCCCGCATCATGCGACGGACCTGATTCATCGAATCCTCATTCTGCGTCACCTCAGCCATCGACAAAATACCGGCCGCCACAATCGCGTTTTTCCGTTCCCTCCATCCGAATTTTTCCAGAAATGCCGGATTTTTACGCATCCAGACAACGCCCTGAGCATACCATTTCTGCTGCAGGCCATCCGCTATACCGTCAAGCCATGTTCCGAAGCTTTCCTGATTCGCCGCTGCATAAACAACAGCCGGCAAGAGATAAATCCTGTTTTCCTCCATTCTGCGCTCCATGAAAGCCAGCTGCCTTTTTTCTCCTTCCGTAAGCTCATTCTTCTCACAGCGCTTTTTTAAAAGCTCCAAGGCATAAAGGCTGTCCTTCTCCGCACAACAGAAGTAAAACGAATCCTTTTTCTCATGCATCTTTCTTCACCCCCAGAAAATCTCCATCCTCAATCACACCAAAGCAGCCTTCTTTCAACCGGTAGCAATACACCCGGTTGGTCAAAATCTCTTCCTCCCTGTTGCAGTGCCGATTCGTATCCCTTAAGCTGCTCTCCACCACCTCAGGTGAAATCATGCTGGCCGGATGAATCTGCGCTTCATGAATGCTGGTGAAAGCAATATAAAAATCCTCTCCGAAACTTTCCGCGATTTTCTTTGCCACACCGGGATAAAAGACGGAAATCGCTCCATTGATCTCCAGCGTATTGGTCAGAATATATCCTCTCATTCCCTTTTTCATTTTAAAATCGTTTTCCCCCGTCATAAACAGACCGTCCTCATGCTGCTTCTCATCCCAGGTCAGCAAATCCTCTACGGAATACAGCCTTGGCGGATATAAAAAACTGGTATTGACCAGCGCCTCTTCCAGAACCTCCTTTTCTGTCCGATTCCATCTCACCATCTGACTTCTGTGCATTTTTGCGGTGAAATAATCATTTTCCTCGTGTGCCATGACCGCATAGAGCACCAGCGCCACATCGCCGATGCGAATGTGAGGCACATCCTCAATCTGTTCCCTCACAAGTCCATAGTTTAACGGGCGCAGAATCAGCTCATTTTTCACCTTTTCATAATTGCTGATCTGGGACAGCGCCGTGCTTTCCTGTGCCTGTACCGCAGCTTTGAGAATTTCAAAGAGTCTGCAGATCTCTTTGTCCTTCTGCTCCTTTGACCCTTCCGCGATACACTCCACCACCTCATCGGTCTGCTTAAGTCTGGCGCAGCAAGTCTTCCGCCCGTTGCGCAGACGAAACAGAAACTGACCTTCCTCATAAATGACCCGGAACGGATAAGGAAAATCCTGATCGATTCTCGCCTGCAAAAAGCGTTTCACATATTCAATTTTCTCTTCGGGTTTCATGTTACCTCCTTAAAACTGATTTTCCTGGTGGATACCTCTTTGAATGATTAAAATTCAGAAAACAAGAAAATAAGAATACAAAGATATCACATATAGGATTTTTCGCGGCTGCTATCAGCCGTTTCACGTATTATAGCACAGAATATACCGAAAGTGTGTGCCGTACATGGCACAACTTTCGGTATTAAAAGCACCTGCATTACTGCTCACTCCGGATCGGTGACGCACCTACTGCTCCGGCTGATACAGCTTTGAAAAAACGTTCCAGGTCTTTTGAAGTCCGCTTTCCAGAGGTGTCCATAAAAGTCCCGTGTCCCGCACAATTTTTTCACCGCTGTAAATTTCTGTTTCTTCTTCCGTCAGCGCAAAGGGCAAAAACGTTTCCGGCGATGCAAGGCACGGATCTCCCTGCCCAGCCCTGCGCAGTTTTGCTCTGCCGCCGCTGGCCTTTACAAAAGCCTCCAGAAACTTTTCGTAATCCACTGCTTCAGCGGCCAGATTGTAAGCGGTATCATAGGCTTTCGGATTTTTACATAATGAGAGAATCATGGCCGCAGCATCCTTTACATAAACCGGTTGAAATCTCCCGGCACATCCGGTAGGACATATAATTTCCTGTCCCATACAGGCCATCTGAACATAGACAGCCTCCCGCTGGGCATAGTTAAAGGGTCCATACAAAACCGCCGGACGCACAGAAGTATATGCGATTTCTTTTTCCTGACAGACGCTCTTTAGCTCTTTCTCCAACAGTATTTTCTGCCAGATATACTCGCCGTTATCCCCGCTAAAATGTCGATCGTCCAGCGGCGCATTCTCATCCAGCACCTTGCCTGTCCATTTCCTGTAAACATCTGCCGTACTGATAAAAACATACTGTTTGGGAAGCGTCAGAAAGTGCGAAAGAAGCACTGCGATATCGCCCTGCCTGTAGGCACAGAAATCCACTACCACATCCCATGCCTTTTGAAGCACTTCTTCAAGCCGTCCCTCATCATGCCGGTCTGCCGCAATGCATTTCACCCCAAATGCCTCCATAGAATATGTGCCGCGGTTCAGCACCGTCACCTCATATCGTTCAGATGCCAGCATGGTAAATACCCGTCCAAGAAAATAGCTGCCTCCTATTACCAGAATTTTCATCTTGACACCTGCCTTTCACAACAATATATTCTAGTATATCATCCATGTGCAAATTGTTCATATTAATTTTGCATAAAAGTAAAACATTCACAAAAATCCGTTCTTTTTTACAAATCCCTTTCGATTTATCCGCTTTTATGATACAATTTGAACATCATCATATAACTCAATCAGGGGGAATTATTATGGCAAAAGAAATGATTGCTATGCTTCTTGCCGGCGGTCAGGGCTCCCGCTTATACGCTCTGACGCAAAAACTGGCAAAACCCGCAGTTCCTTTTGGCGGAAAATATCGTATTATCGATTTTCCGCTGTCTAACTGCGTCAATTCCGGCATTGATACTGTAGGTATCCTGACTCAGTATCAGCCGATGGTCCTCAATGAATATATCGGAAACGGACAGCCCTGGGATCTGGATCGTCTTTACGGCGGCGTTCATGTGCTCCCTCCTTATCAGAAGGCATCCGGTTCTGACTGGTATAAAGGAACCGCTAACGCGATTTACCAGAACATTTCATTCATTGAGCGTTACAATCCGCAGTATGTCATCATCCTTTCCGGTGACCAGATCTGCAAACAGGACTACAGCGATTTTCTGCGTTTCCACAAAGAAAAGGGCGCAGAGTTTTCTGTTGCCGTTATGGAGGTGCCGTGGGAGGAGGCTTCCCGTTTCGGTCTGATGGTCGCAGATGAGAACGACAAAATTACCGAGTTCCAGGAAAAACCCAAGAATCCCAAGTCCAATCTGGCTTCCATGGGTATCTATATTTTCAACTGGGATATCCTGAAGAAATATCTGATCGAAGACGAAGCAGACCCCGAATCCGAGAATGACTTCGGCAACAACATCATCCCCAACCTGCTGCGTGATGGACGCAATATGTACGCTTATCATTTCAGCGGCTACTGGAAGGATGTAGGAACCATTTCTTCTTTGTGGGAAGCTAATATGGAAGTTCTGGATCCTGAAAATTCCGGCATCAACCTTTTTGATGACAGCTGGAAGATCTACAGCCGCAACAGCGGTATGACAGGTCATAAGGTGAGTGCAGACGCTGTTGTGGAAAATTCCATGATCACAGATGGCTGCCGCATCAACGGTACGGTTAAGCATTCCATCCTTTTCGCAGGCGTGAAGGTGGAAGCGGGTGCAGAAGTGGAAGACGCTGTTGTTATGGGCGGCACGGTGATCAAGAAGGGTGCCGTTGTAAAACACTGTATCATCGCTGAGAATGTTGTAGTCGGTGAAAATGCAGTTGTCGGCGCTATGCCTACCGAAACCGAAAAAGGTGTTGCTACAGTAGGTTCCGGCATTTACATCGGTGACAATGCAAAGATCGGCCCCAACGCCATGGTCAACAATAATGTAAAGGACGGTGACGAACAATGGTAAATTCCAATACAAGTGCTCTGGGTATTTTATTCCCGAACAGCTATGATTCTCTCGTTCCTGAGCTGGTCAGCGAACGCCTGATGGCCTCCATTCCTTTTGCAGGCCGTTACCGCATGGTGGACTTTTTACTGTCCAGCATGGTAAACTGCGGCATTGACAATATTTCCATCGTTGTCCGCAACAATTATCATTCTCTGATGGATCATCTCGGCTCCGGCCGTGAATGGGACCTGACCCGTAAAAACGGCGGTCTGACAATCTTCCCTCCTTACTCCGAGAAGACAGTCAAAATGTACAACGGACGTGTGGAAGCAGTTGCCAGCATCCTCGATTTCTTAAAGGATCAGAAAGAAAAATATGTTATTCTGGCTGATACCAACATCGCCCTGAATATCGATTTCAACGCGATGATCGCTGAACATATTGCAAGCGGCGCAGATGTGAGCATCGCTTACAAAGAAGAAGAGATTCCCGCAGGAATTCTTGCAATTCCCGTGGAGAAAAATGATCTGTATTACACCCTGTCTATCAGTGAAGACGGCCGTGTGAACAGAATTTACATCAATCCCGAAGAATCCGGTCCCCAGAATCTTTCCATGAACATCTATGTAATAGAAAGAGAAATGCTGATGGAGCAGATCAAAGGCGCTTATGCACGTGGATATATTTATTTTGAACGCGATATTCTGGCTCCCAGACTTGACAAGCTGCATGTACATGCTTACAAGTTCGAAGGCTATACCGCCCGTATCAGCGATATGAAGAGCTACTTCGATGAGAACATGAAGCTTCTTGATGACGCCAACCTGGACGGTCTCTTCTCTCCCAGCCCGATCTACACCAAGATTCGTGACGACAACCCTACCAGATACATTTCCGGTTCTTCTGCAAAGAATGTTATGGTTGCTGACGGCTGCGTAATCGAGGGCGAAATTGAGAACTGCGTTCTGTTCCGTGGTGTTAAGGTTGCCAAGGGCGCTAAAGTGAAGAACTGCGTTCTGATGCAGGATACTGTTGTGGAAGAAGGCGCAAATATCGAATATCTGATCACGGATAAAAATGTAACCATCTCTGCGGGCAAGGAGCTGAAAGGCACGGATTCCTTCCCTGTGTATGTTGCAAAATACCGCATTGTTTAAATCTGTGTAAAATTACTCTGTAAAATATAAAAAGGAGACGATACCCATGGCAAACAGAATTATGCTCAACCAGACATCCTATCACGGCGCCGGCGCAATCGCAGAAATCGCCAACGAAGCAAAAGCCCACGGCTTTGCAAAGGCATTTGTCTGCTCCGATCCTGACCTGATCAAATTCAACGTTACCAGCAAAGTTACAGATATTCTCGATAAAGAAGGACTTGCTTACGAAATCTATTCCGATATCAAAGCAAATCCTACCATTCAGAATGTGCAGAACGGCGTAGCCGCTTTCAAGGCATCCGGTGCTGACTACATCGTTGCTATCGGCGGCGGTTCTTCCATGGATACCGCCAAGGCAATCGGTATCATCATCGCAAACCCCGAGTTCGAAGATGTCCGCAGTCTGGAAGGTGTAGCTCCCACAAAGAAACCCTGCGTTCCGATCATCGCAGTTCCCACAACGGCAGGTACTGCAGCTGAAGTTACCATCAACTACGTAATTACAGACGTGGAGAAAAAGCGCAAATTCGTTTGTGTAGATCCTCACGACATGCCTATCATTGCAGTTGTAGATCCCGACATGATGGCTTCCATGCCCAAGGGTCTGACAGCTTCCACCGGTATGGACGCTCTGACTCATGCAATCGAAGGATACACCACCAAAGCTGCATGGGAAATGACAGACATGTTCCATCTTAAAGCCATCGAAATCATCGGCAAATCTCTGCGCGGCGCAGTTGCAAACACGAAAGAAGGCCGCGATGGCATGGCTCTCGGTCAGTATATCGCAGGCATGGGCTTTTCCAACGTAGGTCTTGGCATCGCTCATTCCATGGCTCACACCCTGGGCGCCGTATATGACACTCCTCACGGCGTTGCATGTGCAATGATGCTTCCCATCGTTATGGAATACAACGCAGAATGCACCGGCGAAAAATATCGCGAGATCGCACGCGCTCTGGGCGTTAAGGGCGTTGACGAAATGGATCAGGCTGCATACCGTAAGGCAGCAGTTGACGCCGTAGCCAAGCTGTCCGCAGATGTAGGAATTCCTTCCAAGCTGGAAGCTCTGAAGGAAGAAGATCTGCAGTTTTTGGCTGAATCCGCTTATGCCGATGCATGCGCACCCGGCAACCCGAAGGAAGCTTCTGTGGAAGATCTGAAGACTCTGTTCAGAAAACTGATGTAAGATATTGTTTAAGGGGACTGCTTCGGCAGCCCCCCTTTTTAAAGCTCTGTTATGACTTTTATATCAATCAATGCTCACGCGCCATGCGCTGCCGCAAATCTTAAGTAACTCTTCCTCCGACTTATCAAGATTCTCCCGTATCAGATCATAAACCGGACGAATCTTTTCCGCTGTTTCTTCCACTTCTCCTGCGATGATGTCCAGAGTCTTATCATTCCGGATTTTCTTTTTAATAAGCTTGATCATTTTCGTTTTCTCTCCTTCCTTTCTGCCTTCTTTTCTTCCTTCTTCCTGCATCATTTCCGCAAAATATGTCATCCTCAATTCCTCCATTTCTTCCACTTCTCTGCGACCAAGAAACTTCAATGCAAGCAGATACAATACCGCCTGCATTTTTTTGCTTTCTTCCGCCGTAACTGTCTTAAATCTTCTCTACTAATGCAATCGCTCTCAAATTCAAAGTGACAGCAGCTGTCATCCTCCATCAGGTAGTTAAAATCCTGAAACAGCCGTTTAAACTCCACATAATTCAACTCTGTAGCGAATACCTCTTTAATTTTCCCCCCTACATCAAACAATTTTAACATTTCCGTTCCGAAATACTGGGCGGACAGCTTTAATGCGCGGTCCTCTGCCTGCGAAATTTCTTTTGCCGCACTCTTCAGTTTCTTTACTTTTTTGGTTCTTTCCTTCAATATGCCTCTCTTTCAAGGTAAACTTCGGAAGCTATTTCATGATAAAATTCCTCCTTCCCAGATTTCAGACAACCGCAAACCTTCGCTTTTTAAATAATAAATTCATCCCGGCACAACCCGGCTGTTTTGCTTTTTAAAATAATGTAACTGTTTGGATCCACTCGAAAATTTCCCGATCCGGGCTCGAATAGAATAATGGAATACAGTGTAAAATGCCCTCCGCATTTCCTACTGCCATGAATAAAAGATCCGGAGAATCCTGCTGATTTCCGGAAGATTGGTTTTCATATGCCAGATCACTCCACGGTGCTCTGTGCATCACGTTAAAAATAACTTCCGCTTCAGCGGTCATCTGATATATTCTGATGATAACACACCCGCTGAAGGGAAGCAACAAAAAAGGATAATAAAGTTTCAAATCCAATGAATCAACAGCGGCTCACCGGCGCCAATTTCCCGCTGACGGCTCAACCTTCCATCTGTAATATATCACGCCCGTCACATCCGCCAGAAACCAGCCGATCGGCACTGACCACCAGATGCCCGTCACACCGATCTGCGGAATCGCAGACAGCGTATAAGCCAAAAGTACGCGGGTTCCCAACGAAATCACCGTCAGCACAAGAGACATGGCTGGCCGGTTGATAGCCCGATACAGCCCGTAAAGTAAGAACAGGCCGCCGATTCCGCAGTAAAAAGCTCCCTCGATGCGCAGATAGGAAATACCCACTTCAAGAATCGCCGTTTCCTGCGGCTGCACAAATATCAGCATCAACTGCCGCGCAAATAGTACCACCACAGCGGATACACATACACTGAATATTCCTGCAGTCTTCACCGCAGCCTTCATGCCCTTCTGAATGCGTTCTTCTTTTTTAGCACCATAGTTCTGCGCGATAAAGGTAGAAAATGCATTTCCGAAATCCTGCACCGGCATATAGGCAAAGGAGTCGATTTTCACCGCAGCCGCAAAGGCCGCCATCACCGCAGGTCCGAAGCTGTTCACCCGCCCCTGCACCATCAGAATCCCCAGATTCATTACCGATTGCTGCAGGCAGGTCAGCACAGAAAATCTTCCGATTTCCTGCACGATTTCTTTGCGGATATGCATATGCTCTCTGCCAATCCGCAAATTCGGACAGCATAAATATGCATAAAGCATCAGGCCCAGCCCGGAAATCCACTGGGATATCACGGTGGCTCCAGCGGCTCCGGCCACGCCCCATTTTAAGACCAGCACAAAAAACAGATCCAGACCCATATTCAGCACTGCTGATGCGCCCAGAAATAAAAGCGGCACCAGAGAGTTTCCAACCGCCCGCAAAAGACAACTGAAGTAATTATATAAAAAAGTAGCCGCAATGCCGAAAAAAATCACCCACAGATATTCTCTCATCAAATCATAAACTTCAGTCGGCACCGAAAGCAGTCTCATGATGGGATCAATGAACAAAAATGCCGCCGCATTCAGCACAATGGTCAGGCCCATGATCAACACAAAAGATACGAACATGTCCTCTTTTAAAAGTGTCTCATTTTTTTCTCCGAAACGAATGGAAAAAACGGCACCGCACCCCATACAAAGTCCCAGCAAAATAGAAGTCAGAAAAGTCATCAGCGTATAGGAAGACCCCACCGCCGCCAGGGCATCCGCGCCCAGAAACCTCCCCACAATCAGCGTGTCCACCACATTGTAAAGCTGCTGCAGCAAGTTTCCGCAGATCATGGGAAATGCAAATTGAAGCATCGTTTTTGTAATATTCCCTTTTGTCAGATCCAATTGTACCATGTCAAAAACTTCCTTTTTTTGGTATCTCTCTTTTCTATAGTGCACCTTCGCCCAAAGCTACAGATACTTTATTCCAGTGACTCTGCCAGCGACAAATGGCGCAATTCCAGAAAACGTTCTCCGGCCTTTGACAGCGGATGATATTTGTCCACCAGTACCGCCACGTAAGAATTTACTTCAGGATTCGCTATCTTTTTTAAAACCACATTCTTCTGATTCAGAATGTTTTTCACAGAATAAGGCAAAACTGCAATGCCCACACCCTGCTCCACCAGATAAGGCGCATTGATTAACGGCGCATATTCACAGCAGATATTCGCCTTTTTCCCAATCGTTTCAAACCATTGCTCCATCTCACGCCTGCGGGATTCGATGGACGGTACAATCAGCTCCTGCTCATCCAGCAGCGCAAGGTCAATGCTGTCCCCCGGAAGTTCTGCCAGCGGACTGTTCCCGGGAATCAGCACGCACCAGGGCTCCTTGGCAATTCTGACGCCCTTAAATTTCTCCGGATTATACGGTTCTCTGATCACTGCGATATCCACCAGTCCATGTTCCAGCTGAGCGATCACTTCATCCGAATTTCCGCTCCAGATGTGATAGCGCACCTGGGGATATTTTTTCTTATAAGCCGCAATCCAGCCTGGCAGCAGAGTGGTTGCAATGGTCTGTGTCGCACCGATGCGCAGCGTTCCTGCCACCCCCTCTGATACTTCTTTGATTTCTGTTCTGGTCACATCCACAAAGTTTAAAATCTGCTTTGCTCTTTTTTTCAAAAGACGGCCTTCCTCTGTCAATTCCAGTTTCCTTTTTCCCCGAATGAAAAGCGGCGTATCCAGCTCTTCTTCCAGCTGCTGCAGCTGCCTGCTCAGCGGCGGCTGTGCCATATGCAGCACTTCTGCGGCTTTCGTAATGTTGAGTTCCTGAGCAATTGCAAGAAAATATTGGAGCGATCTAAGATCCATAGCAGTCCCCTTTCATACCTTAAAGGTATCGTTACTACTATATTATATGTATTTGCTATTTTAATTGCAAGGGGATAAAATACAATCAGAAAGAGGGAAAACAAAGTTCCCAACACCAGGAGGTAAACACTATGAAGGTTATCAAAACAATCGCAAGCTTTCTCGACACTTACTACGATGTATGCTCCAGAAAGATTTCCTACTAAAGGAAGCAGCTATTTTAAAACTTCATATGGAACACATTAACACAAAAATTCAGATCCACTATATAGGAGGCAAGTACCATGAAGGTTATCAAATCAATCGCAAGTTTTCTCGACACTTATTATGATGTATGCTCCAGAAAGATCTCTTACTAAACGACATGGACAATAAACGACAAACTTCATACAAAACACCTTAAAACAGGAAACCGGTAAATCGATGGTTTCCTGTTTTTTATGCAAAAAATTACATTTTTTCTTCTGTTTTTGTAACTTTCTGCTCTAAAAACAGAATATTATATATGACAGTATTGATTATATTACCAAAATTCACTTCTTTTTCACTCTGTTTCATATCAAAACAGAAGCTCTCCCGACTCTTCTGAGTCGCAGAGAGCTTCCTCTTCTATTCTCCGTAAATACTGCTGCTTAGATATTCCCTGTTGGCATCAAAATCCACCTGCAGCACCGCCATGCCATTGATTGTTGCATCCTGCCAGGTACCATCCCGCGGGATACTTCCCTGTACCAGCTGATATCCGACCAGTTTCCACGCCTGAAAACTCAGTCTATAACATTCCCCGCTTGTGAGATTCGTATTCAGATTAGACACAAGCCCGTCCACCAGCTGTCCCGGATTCTTGATCAGAGCTGTGGGAAGCTTTTTTATCACGGCGGAAAGCACCTTTCTTTGACGCTCTGTCCGCCCGAAATCTGTGCCGATATAGCGATTTCGGGTGTAGGCCAGGGCCTGTGGACCATTTAAATGAAGCATGCCGCTGGCGGAACTGTCCAGATAATCCGTCCCCTCCGGCTTCCCCGTCAGCATATTGTACTCCACAAGATAACCGTTCACCAACTGTACCTCATCGTTTGTCAGCTCCAGCTCAACGCCGTCTGCCGCATCCACGACATTGGCGAAAGCCTCAAAATTCACCTGCACATAACGGTTCACTTCAATTCCCAGATTGCGTTCAATTGTTTCCATTAAAAGTTGGGCACCGCCATAAGCATATGCCGCATTCAGACGATTTCCTCCATGTCCCGGTATCTCCACATACATATCCCGAAGCAACGAATTCATCTGAATCGTTTTTGTCTTATCGCTGATGGAAAGCAGAATCATGGCATCCGATCTGCCGTCCTCTCCATTGTCCCGGGAATCGTTGCCGATCAGCAAAATGTTGGTTACACCGGCCTCCTTTACTGCCGCCGCTTTTACGCTCTCAATCTCGGTGTAGCTCATCTTCTGATAAAGCGAATTCACAATCACATACCAGCCGCCTCCCAGCACAATTGCCAGCACGGCAAGAAAAATCAAAAGATTTTTCAGACCGGAGCGCTTCTTTTTTCTTTTTTTTCCTGCATTTTCATTGCTATTCTTCTTTGCCATTTTTCCTCCCTGATATTATGATTTTCAACAGGACTTCACAGGTTCCCAAAATTACTTACTCCTGAGTGCTGAAACGGGGCGCGCATCCCATGCACACCCCAATCAATAGACTTTATTCTTCTTCCGCGTCCTCAATCAGCCGCATGCCCGCTGTTTCTGTCACAGGCAGGGAGAATACGATGGATTTCGCTTTGCTTTCCATTCCGGCCTTCTCCATAATCGCCTTCATGATGCCGTTTTTCAGCTTTTTATTAGAAACGATAAAAATCATTTCCTTTTCAGATGCCAGGGAAACGCCCAGGAATTTCTCCGCTTTCTCCGCTCCTGTTCCCTTGGCATGGATAACCGTTCCACCGGAGCAGCCGGCTTCTCTTGCGGCATCCATAATCAGTTCTGTATATCCCTGGTTTGCAACCACTACTAAAAGCTCATACTTTGTGTCCTTCAATGTGCTTTCCTCTCCCTTTTCAAATTCACGGCCTTCCGTGAGAAACTGCAGCTGCTTTTTCCCGCCGATACTGCTCAGCGGCACCGTAAAGGCAATTCCGCTGCCGGGAATGTCTATTTTCATCTGCTTCTGCAGACCGCTTTTGATTTTTTTCCACTCAACGTCCGTTACAAATCCGAATAACAGCGCTTTTTCGGCGGCTTCCAGTCCAAAGGAATCCAGCACTTCTGATGCCGCGGTTCCCTTCCCCATGGTCAGCAGCGTTACGGTAACACCGTAGTCTTTATAAAAAGCCAGAAATCTTCTGATCTGGTTTCGGTCGCTGATCGTTGCCATCAGATACAATTCGCTCATATCAACCTCACTATGTAAATTCGTATGCAAAATCTGCTTCTTTTTAAAAAACAGTCCATCTCATCAGGATGCCGGACCGTTCGTGCTACAGTTCAATAATTGCATCCTCTTCCAGCATATCAAATGCAAGCACAGGCGTCTGCACTGCCATAGTCTTTTTCTTTCTCTTCTCCAGAATTCTGGAGGCAAGGCCCATGACCTGAATTGTGATCAGCGGTGTCATCGCAACCATCGCTACAACACCAAATGCATCCGTTACAATGTTGCCGCCAAGGGCCATACAGGCTCCCTGCGCCAGCGGAAGCAAAAATGCCGCTGTCATCGGACCGGAAGCCACTCCGCCGGAGTCGAACGCAATGGCCGTATAGATTTTTGGTACAAAGAAAGAAATTCCCAGTGCAATCGCATAGCCCGGAATCAAAAACCACAAAATCGAAATCCCCGTCACCACACGCACCATAGCAAGTCCCAGTGAAATTGCCACACCAACGGAAAGTCCTGTTCCCATGGCTTTGGCCGAAATCGCTCCGTCCGTGATTTCCTCTACCTGCTTATTCAGCACATAAACCGCAGGTTCGGCCTTTACAATAAAATATCCCATGATCATCGCAATCGGAATCAGGATTTCCGGATGTTTTCCGCCGGCCAACACCTGCCCCAGATAATTTCCGGCAGGCATAAATCCAACATTTACACCCGTTAAAAATACCACAAGTCCTACATATGTATAAACCAGACCGATCAGAATTCTCACCAGTTTTCTCTTTGACAGCTTTAATACCGTCAGCTGGAATATCATGAAAAAAATAAAGATCGGCAGCAGAGAAATTGCAATCTCTTCCATATATGTAGGAAATTCAACCGAAAACAGATGCCACAGTTCATCCGACCCTGAAACCTCCGGAATCGTAGGCGGCACATACAAACTCTCTTCCGGATTATAAATCATTCCCAAAATCATAACCGCCAGAATCGGTCCGATGGAACACAATGCAACCAGACCAAAACTGTCATCCGCAGCATGACGGTCACTTCGGATTGCAGAAACACCGACACCCAATGCCATAATAAAAGGAACGGTCATCGGTCCGGTGGTCACACCGCCGGAATCAAATGCAACGGCCAGAAAATCCTTCGGCACAAAAATCGTCAGTATAAAAATTATAATGTAAAAAAATACCAGAAGAGGCGGCAGTGCAATACTGAACAGCATACGCAACAGCGCAACCACCAGAAATACGCCAACCCCTACAGCAACCGAGAGTATCAATACCATATTGGGCACCGCAGGCACCTGCTCCGCCAACACCTGCAGATCCGGTTCCGAAATGGTTACGATAAATCCCAGCAAAAATCCCAGCAGTATCACAATGCTGAGCTTCTTACTTCTGGTCAGACAGCTTCCGACTTTTTCGCCCATGGGCGTCATGGCAATCTCCGCTCCCAGGGTAAAAAACATCATGCCCACCAGCAGAAATACCGCTCCCAGCAAAAAGCACAGCAGAATGCTTGGAGAAATCGGTGCGATGCTGAAACATAAAATCAGCACGATCGCGATAATCGGCAGCACCGCCTGGACCGCTTCCTGCCATTTTTCCTTCAGTTTCTTTGTCATGTTCAATTTGAGCCTCATCACCTTTCTTAAATGCTTGAACACAGCAGCTTATTATTTCCAGTATATCATAAATCATATGCATTCCCAACGCCAATTTATGTTTAGATTCTGCTAAATTATTGCCTTTCTGATCAACGGCCCCAATTACTGATTACCCCCTGTTTTCCAGCCTCCCCGGCATTTAAAAAGCGGCCGCTTCATATAGCGGCCACTTTTCCCCAGATTGATATTTGTCTATTTCCCGGCTTCCGGCAGGCAATGCATATGGGTGCTTCCCAGCACCCGGAACCCCTCCGCACAGCCTTTACCGGAACGCAGGCCGAAATCCACTGCCCGGAGCTTTAAATAAAGTTCAATGGATTTTCCTTCCGCACAGCCTACGGGAAACTGGCTGAGATGACACGTAAAAATTGCGTTCAGCTGTTTTTTCAAAAATCCGGAAGTTTTCACAAAGCGGTTGGGCTTTGCTGTCATATAATAGGCCAGAGCCTTCACCGGCGCGCTTTTTGCACCGTACTGCGCCATGATGCCGCCAAAGGATGCAAAGCACGCCAGCTGTCTTACCGCATTTCCCACATTCAGATGATCGATGTGACATTCGCTGGTCACACAGGGATCAGGCGCAAAAATTATCTCCGGTCCGAAATCTCCGATCACTTCTGCAATTTTTTGAATGAGTTCTTTCTGATCATAAAACCCGCCGTCACACAGTCCCAGAAAACGAACATCACTGACACCAAGCTGTTTTGCAGAGAGACAGGCCTCTTTTTTACGGAGCGCAACCAGCTGCTGCCTGCTGACCCCGGGCGCATTTCCGTCCCCGAATCTTCCGTCAATACAGATCAGAAAGCATACCTTTTTCCCGGAGGCTGCCAGTTTTGCCGCCGTGGCTCCGGCCCCGATTTCAATATCGTCGGGATGGGGGCCGATAAAAAGGTAACGTTCAAATTTATCTATCTTCGGAACAGGTACAGCCAGTTTCAATGCGATTTTAGTAAGTCCCATATTTCCCTCTCATTCTGCCTGCTAAACAGCCTTTTTGCGTACAGCAATCTCTGTGCAGATCCGTTCATATTCTTCCTCATCCAGTTTATATTTTTTCTGATATAAAAGATGAGAAGCCAGCATGAATGCACAGGGAACAACCGTCATGAAAATCAGCAGACCGATGGTCTGACCGCGCTGTACACCGCTGATGACACGCTCAATGGCACTTAACTTTTCCGCCTCTGTGATAGCACCACCGGAAGCAGCACGTTCAAAATCGGAAATCTGATTTGTATAATTGGTCACGCCGAAAATCATGTAACTCACAGAGGTAATCACCACGATGAGCGCAGAACCCATTTTCGTGATAAAAGGACGGACGGAAGCGATCATCGCTTCATCTCTGGTTCCGTTTTTATATTCGTTATATTCCACCGTATTGATGATGGAAATCATCATGATCAGATAGAAACAGTACTGCCCGAAGTTGGAAAGCATATAACCGATGACAACTCCTGCAAACCGGATTGCGGAAGATGACACAAACAGCCCGGAAAGAAGCATCAGCGCATAACCCACACCGGAAATCATCATCATCCTGTTCATGAGCTGCTTTCTGTGGATTCGTTTTGAAATCGTCGGATAAAAAATCATCAGGAAAGCTGTTGCCGCCATACCGATGGTGGTGAAAATCGAATAAAGGCCGCCGCTGTAACCGAAATCAAAATAAATATAGGTGGAACCGATGCCGCCGACCACAATTCCATTTCCGATCTGCTGAATCAGAAAAATCAGTGAAATCCACAAAAGCTGGTCATTTCCCGTAAAAGTTTTCATTATATTTTTTAACCCGACAGAAGGCGCTTTTTCCTTCGTCTCTTCTCTTCGTTCCCGAACGCCGAATACTGTAAAGCACATAAAAAGCGGCGACAAAATGCCGATCGCAACGGCAATGATGCCGTAAGCCACCGTTGCGCTTCCCCCCAACGCATATGCACCCGTGGTGAGCATGGGAATCAGAATAGAGGCCAGAGTTCCGCCGATTCCCGCAAACAGCGTTGCCCGGGATGTAAACTGATCTCTTGCAGCAGCATCGGAACTGAGTGCCGGAATCATTCCCCAGTAGGAAATATCATGCATCGTATACGCAATGCTGTAGCTGAAATAAAAAATGGCAAACAGCACGATGAAACTCCAGCCCTGAAGCTTTGAATTGAACACTACTCCGACAACCAGCGAGGTCAGCAGAATGCCGCTCACAAGCCATGGTTTGAACTTGCCCCATTTGGTACGGGTGCTTTCAATAATATTGCCCATGACAGGATCGTTTAAGGCGTCAAACACCCGGGCTGCCACCATGATAGCGGTCACAGCCGCCAGCTGCGCGTTGGTCAGTCCCTTGGTAAACATAATGTAGGTGAGCAGGAAATTGGTAACCAGGCAGTAGACCATATCCCGGCCCACAGTTCCCAGAGGGAACATGAGCAAATTTTTCTTTCTGAGTTTTAAATCTTCCATCATACCTCTCCTTTGTATACGCATTCACTGCAGTTTTTCATCTGTACAAAGCAGTTAAGCACCCCCGATGCGCTGCCTGTAAGTTCAATGCTCCTGTGACTATTATACCATATATTCAAATGCGGTAAAGATTACAAAATATTTCGGATTTCCCGGGGTGTCCGGCCATATTTTTTCTTCATCATCTTGGTCATCTGACTGCTGTCTGAAAATCCGCACATCATGGCGATTTCCACGCAGCTGTAGTTCGTGGATTTCAGAAGATGGCGGGCATTCTCCAGGCGCACAGATACCAGATAATTCTGAGGATAAAGGCCGAATTTTTCCGCAAACAGATGCCGGAAACGGTCACTGCTGTAACCGCACATTCCGGCCAGCTCCCCTACGGAAACATCCTGCATATAATTTTCTTCTATATACTGCTTACAAAATTCCAGATTCCGAACGCGGCTGCTCTCACCGCAGCTTTTGCGTTCCAGCCAGGTCAGAATTTCCTGAATTTTTAAAGAAATAATTTTCTCATAACCCCATTCCTGATTTCTGACTTCTCTCACAATATCACAAAACAGAGGCCGCAGTTCCCCCATATCATTCCAGACGCCATCCGGCAAAGTGAGCGTTGACTCAAAGCCCAGAAATATGACATTCGTCTCTTCAAAGTGTCTCTCGCTGTGCACAGCTCCCCGATGGATCAGAGAAACCCCCAGCGGCGTGATTTCATATTCCGTTCCCTCAATGTCCGTCACCCCTCTGGCCGTTTCCTCATAGAAAACAAGCTCGTGACAATCATGCTTATGAGGCAGAACATCATGCTCCCGACTCCTGCTGTGATTATGGCAAAAAACCAGTTTCGTCATATAAATCACTCCCCTTAGTACAAACATTTCTGTCAGTGTCCCTTTCTTCTCCCTTGGTGCACTGACTTTTTCTAAGTATAGCATGTCCCCTGTTGGCTGCCTAGCATACCATTTCATTTTTAGCCTATTTATACAACTTTTCTGCCCTTATAATACTTCCGCCCGGACCTCTTTTTTTATATACTTTGGATAAAGGGCAGACTTGCCCGGGATTGGAGAAATATCATGACAGAACAGTACATAAAAAATCTGAACGTCCCCGCTGGAAAAGTGGACGTGGTAATCGACACCGATACCTTCAATGAAATCGACGATCAGTTTGCGATTTCTTACCTTCTTGCTTCTTCGGATAAGCTGAATTTAAAAGCCCTTTACGCTGCACCCTTTTTCAATTCACATTCTGAGTCTCCCAAAGACGGCATGGAAAAAAGCTATGATGAGATTCTTCGTCTTCTGGAGCTGACAGGCAGACAGGAATTTATACCGGTTACCTATAAAGGATCAGAAGACTATCTTCCGGACGAAAACACACCGGTTGTCTCCGATGCAGCCAGGAATCTGATCGAAAGAGCCATGACATACTCCCCGGAGGCCCCTCTGTATGTGATCGCAATCGGAGCCATCACAAATGTCGCTTCCGCACTGCTATTAAATCCCGAAATCGCCGAAAGACTTGTCATTGTCTGGCTGGGCGGACACGGCAGAGAATACCATAACAATAAAGAATTCAATCTGATTCAGGATGTGGCTGCTGCAAGAGTTCTTTTTAAAAGCGGCGCACCTGTGGTTCAGCTGCCCTGCAAGGGCGTGGTAAGTGAATTTTCAGTTTCAGTCGCAGAAATGGAGCGTTATCTGCTCGGCAAAAATGCTCTGTGCGATTTTCTTGTAAAACGGGTGAAGGATGAAGTTGCATCCTATGCCGAAGGCCTTGTGGTCAGCCGTGTTCTCTGGGATGTCACCACCGTTGCATGGCTGTTAAACGACAACGATCGCTTCATGCTGACAAGGCTGGCAAGCCTCCCGGTTCCGGAATACGACGGACTATGTGCCTATGACCACAGCCGATTGATTCAATATGTATATCACATCAACAGAGATCAGCTGGTTACGGATCTGTTTATGAAGCTGACAGCCGGAAAATGCTTCGATTAAAAAACATAAGCGGGCGGGAAATGAATGATCCTGCCCGCCTTTTTTATACTTTCATCTCTCTGTATTGTGTGGGGGTAAATCCGAAAAGCCTCCTGAAACATTTGGTGAAATAACTCACGTCCGCAAAGCCGCACTTCCATGCCACATCCCCAATCGGTTCCCTCCCGTCCCGCAAAAGCTGCTGCGCCCGCTCCATGCGCAGCGCCTGCACATATTTGCTGTAATGAATTCCTGTGATTGCCTTAAAACGCCGACAAAAATAGGATTCATTATATCCGAATTTCAAGCTGACCTTCCCTGCCGAAATCTCCTCCGTATAACGTTCATTGATGTACTTGAGTATTTCACCGAATGCAGCGTCCTGTATTTCCGCAGCGCAGACATTTTTTTCGCAGTGTCCGTACAAAATCCCGATCATCTCATAAATGGCTCCGATCGCGGAAAGGGGATGAATTTCTTCCCGGTTTTTCTGCATTGTCACAATTCTTTCCACAATTTCAAGCAGTCGTTCGTCCTCTATGATCGTCTGAAAAAAGATCCTATTCCGGCTAAGCGGCGTCAGGTATTTGCCGGATGCAATGGTACCGTTTAAGAATTTTTTTACATCAAACATAATGGTGTGGTAAGCCACGCCTTCATTTCCGGAAAAGCCCCCATGCAGCTGTCCCGAATTGATCACCGCAATCTGCCCCGGATACAGGTTTAAAATTCCCTCTCTCAGATGCAGCTTAAGGATGCCGGAGGATACACACAACAGCTCCATTCTGTCATGCCAATGCATCTGAAAGCACATTCTTCCGCACTCCACTTCAAAGTAAAGATATTTGATCGCATTCTCGCCATAAACCACCGGCTCCAGCTCTTTATAAGCATCCAGCATTCCAAATTTCCTCTCTTATTAAAGGTAAAAAAAATACCAAAGTCAGTTCAAATTTTCCTAAGATTTTCCATAACTTTATGTTACTGTTAAAGTACAAAAAATACAAGATGAAGGAGACATTTTTATGAAAATCGGAACCTGTGTAAATTTTTTTTCCATGGACGGAATCGCTGAAAAACTGGCGATTTTAAAGGAAAACGGATTCGATTCCTGCCAGCTCGTTTCCTGGAATCCGGCTGTCTGGACCGATGAAAACGCTGTCATTTTAAAAAAGCTTCTGACACAGTACGGCATCACCGTCTCCGCTTTCTGGTGCGGCTACGAAGGCCCCATTGTCTGGGATTTTTATGATGGGCAGCAGACTCTGGGACTGGTGCCCGTGGAATACCGCCAAATGCGCATCCAGAACCTGTGCGCCGGTGCGGACTTCGCCCATAAACTGGGGGTTTCGGACGTGGTGAGCCACATGGGCTTTATCCCGGAAAACCCTTATGATCCCAATTTCAACAGCTTCTGCATCGCAATCCGCACAGTGGCACAGCATCTGAAAAAGAACGGTCAGTTTTTGCTCTTTGAAACCGGTCAGGAAACCCCTGTCACCCTGCTGCGCACTTTTGAAGTTGTGGGCACGGACAATCTGGGGATTAACCTGGACACCGCTAACCTGATCCTTTACGGCAAGGCTAATCCCGTGGACGCTCTGGACGTGTTCGGAAAATATGTCCGCAATCTTCATGCCAAGGACGGACGCTATCCTACCAACGGACACGATCTGGGCGAAGAAACCCGAATCGGTGAAGGAAAAGTGGACTTTAAGGCGCTGTTTGTCAGACTGCATGAGCTGGGCTATGACTCCTATGTGACCATCGAGCGGGAAATTTCCGGCAAACAGCAGCTGATTGATGTTCTGGGATCCAGAGAATATCTGCAGAACATTATTAACGAAGTATACAATTAAAAACGGAGGTACATATGTTAAAAGTAGGTCTTGCAGGCGTCGGCGGCATCAGCGGCGCGCACATTCCCGCCTGGGAAGCTATGGAAGATGTTGAGCTCGTAGCTCTTTGTGATATCCGACAGGAGCGTCTGGATCATTATCCGTCCAAGCGCCATTATCTCGATTTTGAACAAATGCTTGAAGCAGAAAAGCTGGACATTCTGGACATCTGTCTTCCCACCTATCTTCATGTTGATTTTGCCATAAAAGCAATGGAAAAGGGCATTCACGTCATCTGTGAAAAACCCATCTCCTTAAAAGAGGAAGATATTGAACGCGCATATGCCACGGCGAAGAGAAAGAATGTAAACTTCATGATCGCACAGGTGCTGCGCTTCTGGCCTGAATATGAACTGTTAAAAGAAATATACGACAGCAAAAAATACGGCAAACTGCTTTCCGGCTACATGGGACGCCTGGGAGGTTATCCCAAATGGAGCTGGGATGGCTGGATGATGGATGAAAAAAGAAGCGGCCTTGTCCCCTTTGATCTGCATATCCACGATCTGGATTTCATCATATATGCCTTTGGACAGCCGCAGAATGTCCATCGGAACCGGTCCAGGCTTCCGAATCAGGACTACATCCATGCTGTATATGAGTTTCCGGAATTCTTTATTTCCACGGAAGCTTCCTGGTACGCTGCTCCCTATCCTTTTGCGGCAAGCTACCGCTTTCAGTTCGAAGAAGCGCTGGTTGTCTGGGAACACGGCAAATGCATGATTTATCAGAACGATGGCCAGATTCTGGACCTTTCCGCCGCGGCAAAGGGCGATACCGGCTCTATCAATCTGCCGAAAAGTGATGCCTATGCAAACGAAATCCGATACTTCACTGACTGCGTGATTCAAAATCAATTTCCTGACAAGGTTCAGGCACAGGAATTGGAGACAGTTGTCAAATTACTGCGTGAATTATAATCTATCGTTCTGTTGTGCCGTTAGCATCGGTGTACAGTAACGTTGTATCCATAAAACAGAGTTTCAGATTGAATCTACAGCAAAGTAAATCTGTTCTTCTGAAAGGTCAGAAGTCCTTCATCCCGCATTTTGCACAGTTCATTTGACATGGCGCTGCGGTCAACGGACAGAAAATCAGCAAGCTGCTGGCGGTTGAACGGGATCGTAAATGTTCCGCTGTTCTGCCGCCCGGCTTCCTCTGAAAGATAAGAAATCAGTTTTTCTCTTGTGGTGCGTTTCGCCATATGCCCCAGCTTCTGCACTAACTTTCTGTTTTTTTCCGAAATGGCAAAAAACAGGTTTTGCACCACCATTGAATGAAATCTGCAGGCGGATGAGCAGACCGTCAGAATTCTTTTCACATCAAAAAAGAGCACCGTGCTGTCCTCAACCGCAACAACATCATTCAGCGATGCACCGCTGCCGGGTGCAGCATACGCTTCTCCGAACATCTCTCCCACACGGATCATATTGATAATACTGCGGTTTCCCCAATAGTCATCCCTTTGAATGTGAAGGCTTCCTTCGACCAAAACAGTGATGTTGTTCACCTGCTCCCCCTGTCTGAATACATATTCTCCTTTTTTATAACTGCATTTTTGAGCCTGCAGACATCCAAGCATCGCAGATATCTCCGCTTCCCCAACACCGGCAAAAAGCTGTGTATTTTCCAAAACAGGAATATATTTCTTCATAAAAATCTTCTTTCTGTTGTAAAAACAACCGTTTCATTCTAATTATTATACTATAATCACATCATAAAAATCCACGACACTTTCACTTTCATAAGGAGAATACGATATGCTCAGAAAAATAATTAAAATTGATGAAGAAAAATGCAACGGCTGCGGTGCCTGTGCCGCAGCCTGCCACGAAGGCGCTATCGAAATGATAAACGGCAAAGCCAGGCTGACCCGTGAGGATTACTGTGACGGTCTGGGCGATTGCCTGCCGGCCTGCCCAGTTGATGCGATTTCCTTTGAAGAAAGAGAAGCGCCTGCTTATAATGAAGCGGCAGTTCTCGCCGCAAAGCAGAAAAAAGCCCAGCAGCCACTTCCCTGCGGCTGTCCCGGAAAGCAGTCAAAGGTAATTCACAGAGAGCCTTCTGTCTGCAGTCCGGTTTCTGCTGCCTCTGCCACAAGCCAGCTTATGCAGTGGCCGGTGCAGATTAAACTGGTGCCGGTAAATGCGCCGTATTTTGATAACGCAAATTTATTGATTGCTGCCGACTGCTCCGCATATGCTTACGGGAACTTCCACAATGAATTCATCCGCAATCACATTACGCTGATCGGCTGTCCCAAGCTTGATGAGGTCGACTATGCCGAAAAGCTGACACAGATCATTAAAAACAATACCATTAAAAGCGTTACTGTCACCCGCATGGAAGTTCCCTGCTGCGGCGGTATTGAAAATGCGGTAAAGCGTGCATTGCAGGCAAGCGGCAAATTTATTCCTTGGAGAATTGTGATCATCTCCACGGACGGAAGAATCTTAGACTAAATTCCAGCAGTTTTACCCAGTCAAACTATTACACCAAATGATCGGAGGATAAAAATTGGATAATAAAATGTTTTGTTTTCAGTGTGAACAGACAGCCGGATGCAAAGGCTGTATGGGTAGTGCAGGCGTCTGCGGAAAAAAAGCGGATACCGCTGCTCTGCAGGATCAACTCACCGGTGCACTGATCGGACTTGCAAGGGCTACCGAAGGAAACGAACGGCTGGTCCTGCCATCGACCGACAAACTTGTCATGGAAGGACTTTTTGCTACGATTACAAATGTCAACTTTGATAACGACAGCATTTCCGACTTCATACAGCGTGTGGAGGAGGAAAAGAAAAGGCTGGTTCCAAACTGCTTTTTCTGTGCTTCCTCCTGCGGCAGAAACAACGATTATGATATGCAAAAGCTCTGGACTGCCGATGAAGATATTCGTTCCTTAAAATCTCTGATTTTATTCGGCATCAGAGGTATGGCAGCTTACGCTTATCACGCTGCCGTGCTCGGCTATTTCGACAGTGATGTAAATCATTTTTTCTATAAGGCGCTCTATTGTGTCGGTGCAGATGACTGGGGAATGGAGGAACTGCTTCCCATCGTGATGGAAGTCGGCGAAGTGAATCTGAAATGTATGGCTCTGCTCGATAAAGCCAACACCGAAACCTACGGCAATCCGGTTCCGACAAAGGTAACACTGACGGTTGAAAAAGGGCCCTTCATCGTCATTACCGGCCACGACCTGTATGACTTAAAGCAGCTTCTGGAGCAGACAAAAGACAAAGGCATCAACATTTATACCCACGGGGAAATGCTGCCGGCTCATGGCTATCCTGAGCTGAAAAAATACCCTCATCTGAAGGGAAACTTCGGCACAGCCTGGCAAAACCAGCAGAAAGAGTTTGCAGACCTTCCGGCTCCCATCCTGTTCACCACAAACTGCCTGATGCCGCCGAAAGCAGGTTATGCAGACCGTGTTTTTACTACCGAAGTCGTATCCTACCCGGAACTTGTTCACATCGGAGAGGATAAGGATTTCACCCCCGTAATCGAAAAGGCGCTTAAGCTTGGCGGTTATCCTGAAGATATGCATTTTACCGGCAGCAACGGCGGTGATACGGTTATGACCGGTTTTGGACACAGTGCGGTTTTATCCGCTGCCGATCAGGTAATTGATGCAGTCAAAGCCGGAACAATCCGACATTTCTTTCTTGTGGGCGGCTGCGATGGCACAAAGCCCGGCCGCAATTACTACACTGAGTTTGTAAAGCAGACACCTGCTGACAGCGTCATTTTAACCCTCGCCTGCGGCAAATACCGTTTCAATGACCTTGATCTGGGAACAGTCGGCGGCCTTCCCCGCATGATGGACATGGGACAGTGCAATGATGCTTACAGTGCAATAAAGGTTGCTGCAGCTCTTGCAGAAGCATTCGGATGCAGCGTAAATGATCTGCCGCTGTCGATGGTGCTTTCCTGGTATGAACAGAAAGCTGTCTGCATCCTGCTGACACTTCTTCACCTGGGCATCCAAAATATTTTGCTCGGACCGTCACTTCCGGCATTTATATCGCCCAATGTGCTGAATTTCCTTGTTGAAAACTACAATATTGCACCTGTCACAACACCTGAAGAAGATCTGAAGAAAATTTTGGGGATGAAATAATCCTGTCAGCGCTGCTCAGAGGTCCAAAGCAGCGAAAAGGGGCGCACACCAAATGGTGTGCACCCCTTAATTCTTTACTTGTTTTTATAAGGCGGGAAGAAGAAATCAACTCCCATCTGTTCTTTTGCTCTCTGCAGGTTGTCGTTGTTATAAGTCGTAATCAGGTCAAGGTCACATACGGTAGGAAGTGTCTCCTGAACCTCTTTGTACTTAGCTTCAAATTCTTCTTCTGTTGTAGCAGTCAGAACTTCAGCCTCGGCAATGGTCAGATAGCTGTCTCTCTTGGTGATTTCTTCCTGTACTTTTGTCAGGTTCGGATCATTCGGGTCTGCGATGCTCTGCATGGGCTGATAGGAATATTTTTCCATGCCTTCCTTCAGGCCTTTATCGCTGGTGCGATAGGTTCTTAAGCCTTCTGCAGTGCTCAGATCAGCGGGAGCGATGTTCTGTTCATAAGCGGGATTTACGAAAAGACCGATGCTGTTAATGCCCAGTTCTTTCTTGGCATTGGGATTGGAGTTTAATTCTTCTTTAAATTCTTCTGTCCAGTCCATGGTTCCGTCTTCGAGATATTCAAAAGTTTCGCCTTCCCAGCCCATCATCATCTGGATAGCGCCTTCATCGCCGCACAGCCAGCTGATGAATTTGATGACTTTATCTACAGCGTTACAATCCTTGGAGATGATGGTCTGCTGATAGCCCCATCCGGACAGGTCGCCCAGAGTCGGATCATCACCATTCGCGTTGCGAAGAACAACGGGCACGTAATATGCATTCGGATCAGACTCATACAATGTCTTCATCGCTTCGGAATAATCCTGAGGAGCAGCAATCAGAGCAAATACACGGCCTGCAGCAACTTTTTCCTTGACGCCTTCACGGGTATCTGTGTAGTTTGCATCCAGAACCAGACCACGGCGATAAGCTTCGTTCAAAAATTCATAGGATTCTTTGTTGGTGCCTGCTACCCATTCATTGTAAGCCTGACCGTCTTCTGTTTCCCAAGGAACAGCGAAATACTGATTTACAATGCTGACAGCTTCGTTGCCGTTCTCATTCAGCTGAAGGCCGATGACATCCACACCGTTATAAGTGCCGATTTCATTCACAGCACGTTCACATACATTCAGGAAATCTTCGGGAGATTCCATGCTCGGATTGCCCAGCTGTTCCAGCATGTCTGCACGGACAACGATACAGCGGTTGGGCAGATATCCTTTGCCTTCCTCAACATCTTCGGAAGAGTAAGCACAGTTGGGATAGCCATAAGTCTTGCCGTCGCCCAGCGCATACCAGTTCAAAATATCCTTACGGAAATTTGCCTGTTCTTCCTCAGTCAGGTAGGTTTCCATCAGCTCATTATAGGAATACAGCATATCTGCTTCAGCCATCTGACTGATCAGATCGGTATATTTGGAATCCCAGATAGCGTGAGTAGAAATAACATCCGGAATATCGCCGGCGGAAATGTAAGCAGATAACTGCGTTCCCGAATCATCCGCTGCAGTGACGAATTCGATCTCAATGCCGAATTTTTCCTGAATTTCAGCGGTCATTCTGTCTTTGCCCCATTCTTCGAATTCAACTGAAAAAGTAGGCTCAGAAAGATACCAGGTGATCTTATCGATTGTTTGTGCTTCCTCCCCACTCGCCTTTTCTTCACCGGCATTATCAGCAACCGCTTCACTGCCCTGTGCAGAATCTTCTGCAGTTGACGCTGCTGTGCTGCCGCTGCAGCCGGTCAGCAGAGATGTCGACATAGCCGCAAGTAATAACAGAGAGATTAATTTCTTTTTCATTTACCTTTTCCTCCTTTTTGGTAATATGATTCTGGGAAATATTGGGTCTTTTTATAAGACCTGCCGTTCCCTTATTCTAAAAATCACCCGCCGTTTCTAAAAACTTCCCGGCCGAAGATATGTTTTTTTCAGGGGAGTGATCTTTATTCAGTTTTTGGACACACTCATCCTTTCAGAGAGCCGAGCATGATACCTTTTGCAAGAAAACGCTGCAGAAAAGGATACAGGCACAGAATCGGTATGGTGCTTACCACGATGGTGGCATAACGAACGTTTGTCGTTGAAATACTCGACACCAGATCAGCCGGAAGACCGCCCATTTCCGCCTTACTCGTAAATTCAGAGGTCTTGATCATCTTGTACAGAAACAGCTGCAGGGTCTGCAGGTTCCGGTCTGTCGTATACACCATACTGTCAAAGAAAGAGTTCCACTGTCCGACACCCACCCAGAGTGTTACAGTAGCCAGTACCGGCTTTGACAGAGGCAGGTAAAGCCTGCTGAAAATAGTAAATTCTGATGCGCCGTCCATTACAGCAGATTCATGAATCTCACTCGCAATACTTCTGAAATAATTAGAGATAATGATCATGTTGTAAACGGAAAACATATTGGGAATCACATATACCCAGAAGGTATTCAAAAGTCCCAATGCCTTCAGCAAAAGATAAAAAGGTATCAAACCGCCGCCAAAGAACATGGTCAGCATGCAGTACCAGTAAATCGGAGTACGGCCCGGAAGATCATCACGGCTCATGGCATATGCTACCATGGAAGTAAAAAACAGATGGCAGACAGTCGTAACAATGGTTCTGGCAATTGTCACACGAAATCCGATCCACAAACGGGAATCCACCATGACCACCTCATAATTTTCAAGGCTGAAATCACGGGGCCAGAACAAAACTCCGCCGCGCAGGTAGTCAGAGCCGCTGTTAAATGATCCGACAACGACATACCAGAAGGGATATAAACAGACAAGCGTAAAAAGCACCATAACTGCTATAATCAGATAATCCCATGTATTATTTTTTCCCAGGTGCTTTTCCCCCGCAGGATTCCCTTTTTTTATCATTCTCTTCATAATTCACCTTTCCCTTTCCCAAAAGTTACCGTTCAATCCATGATAAAACTGCAACTTAGAAAATACCGTTGCCGGTTTTTTTCTTAGCGATAAAATTGCTGGTGCCCAGCAGCACAACAGCGACAACGGACCGGAACAGACCTACCGCTGTGGTGTATGAATATCGTCTGGAAGCAATACCCACTTTATAAACATAAGTATCCAGCACTTCGCTTCGAGCCAGATTCAGCGGATTCTGCAGCATATAAACGCGGTCAAATCCCGAATTCAGAATACCGCTGATAGCCAGAAGCAGCATTACCATGACAGTAGGCATGATACAGGGAAGCGTTACATAAAATGCAGTCTGGAAACGGTTGGCGCCATCGATATGTGCCGCCTCATAAATTTCCTGATCCACTCCGGCGATGGCTGAAACATAAACCACGGAACCCCATCCTGTTTCCTTTAACACGGAAGCGATGATCGCAATCGGATAAAAATAGCCTGGCTGCGATAAAAAGGAAACCGGCTTATCGATGAGTTTGAACGCCATCAGAACTTCATTAATGAAACCGCCGTCAGAGCTTACGAACATCTGTACAATACCGGCAAATACGACCCAGGAAATGAAATAGGGAAAATATGTAGTGGTCTGAATGACTTTGCGCAGTTTGCTGCTGCGCAGCTCATTGAGCAGCAGTGCAAATAAAATCGGAATCGGAAACGTGATAACCAGCTGTAAAATACCCAACAACAGCGTATTGGTCATCACTGTTTCAAACTGGGCATCCGTCACGAACTTGACAAAATTATCAAGGCCAACCCAGGGCTTTTCCATCAAGTCCTTCATAATATTCATGGAATAGTCCAGATCTTTAAAAGCAATTGCAATACCGAACATAGGGATATAGTTAAAAATAAACAGATACACAACGCCTGCCATGGCCATTAGAAAAACCTGCCAGTTGAAGTGACGCCGTCTGTTTTTCTGTTTTGCTTTTCCCATAATCATCTTCTCCTTTTCATCCTCCTGATTTGCCCCTTTGATGTCAGAGCTAAAACCATGCGGCTTGCCGCTCTCACTTTTCTTTAGTATACCATATTGTCCGAAACAGGATATCTCATATCGGCTTTCGTTTTTACATAAATTGGTTTTGATATCAAAACATGCATAATTTAAGGGATGGACGGATTGACATTCGAACGTGAGGCAGATATTATATAGGCATCAGCAACTTGTTGAAAAAGACGTGCTGTATGGAGAAAAAAGGATGAAAAATTTTGAATTAAAGACAGCCTGGGGCATTCGCCGCAGAAAAGGAGACCACATTCAGTTTCATGATCACAATTTTTATGAATTGGTTTATTATTCCAATGGTTCGGGAAGAGGACGCGTCGGGACTGAGAGCTACACCTTCTCAGCAAATACGTTTGTGCTGATTCCTCCCTATATGGAACACGAAGAATGTCTTCAGGCGGACTCCGATGTTTTGTGCGTAGGTTTTCTGACAGGAGAAGCGTTTGATTTTCAACTGCTGAACGATTCCCAGGGGATTGTGTATGGAATTGTAAAGACGATCTTACGAGAAGCGACCGAGCAACCGCTTTATTATAAGGAAATGATTCTTGTCAAGTCCGATGAGCTGATGCTGGAGATGCGGCGCCTGGAGAATACCCGTCCGCAAAATTCCACTAAGAACTTTGAGTATGTCATCAACTACATTGCCCAGAATTATCATGAAAAGATTACTTTACGAAGCATGGCGGAGCAGATGCATATCAGCTATGACTACTTTCAGCATCGTTTCAAGGAAATACAGGGAGAATCTCCGCAGCAGTTTCTGGTTCATACAAGAGTGGAAGCTGCAGAAAGGATGCTTTCGGATAAAACACTAAGCTGTACGGAGATCGCTTACCGGTGCGGTTTTTCCAACTCCGCACAGTTCTCGGCCATGTTTAAGCGTGCGAAAGGAATCACACCGCAGCAGTACCGGCAGACGGGTAAGAAAGATGCCGGGCAATAAAAGGCTCGTGCTTTAAGTCAAGGTATATGCTTAATATCCCAATTTAAAAAAGACGCAGCTGTTCCTCCCTTATGGACTGCACTTTCCTTTGGCTGATCCTGTCCTCTTCTCCGATCTTTCCGCACAGCAGCGGCGATGCAGGATCATATTTTGCGCAGTTTTTCAGCACGCTTTCCTGACTGTGATTCGCATAGCAGTATTTGCAGCCGTTTTTACAGGTGTTATAGGTGCCGATATCGATGCTTTCCACACAGCCGCACTCCGGACGCTGATTTTTGTCCTTACAGGCGTAGATGGAGCAGCCGATGATGCTTTCGATCAGCTGTTTATCGATGCAGCAGTTATGCCGGATGCCACATTTTTCCAGATCCAGGGTCTCGGCGCAGCTGCCGATTTCCATGCTGTTTCGGCCGGCAATCCGGCTCAGCTTTTCCGCAAACTCCATCATCTGCTGCTTTTCCGGCTCATATGCGCCCAGCTCCTTCATGCCCGCCTTATTTTTTGCATAAAAATCCACGAAACTGATCACGCATTTGTCAGTACAGCCCTGCAGAGCGCCAGCGATTTGTTCAAAAGCCTTCAGGTGATATTCCGGTGTGTACTTCTTTGTAAAAAGGATCGGATCATATCGCCAGATCACCCTTTCTTTTCCGATTTTTTCGGACAGCTTCTGAAACGTCGGAATCATCACCTCTTTTTTGTGGGGCACATTGCATTCCACGTCGTTTCCGTATCCCGTCAGGGTGAACTGAAAATAATATTGGTATGCCTTCAGCTCCTCCAGCCGCTCCATCATGGGCGCCGGATTCTTGGTCCAGAACACGATGCAGTCCACCACCTGAGGCGTCAGCCTGATTTTGCTCACCTGCCGGGGATTCATGGGATTGCGCACATAGACAAAGCCCTCCCGAATCCGGTTATAAAACCAGTCGGAATAATAATTGGGGATATCGGTTCTTCTGCTCACACTCAAAATCATCTTTAAAACCCATACTTCTCGTTTAGATCTGTTTTTCCTCAATGATGATATCATCAATATATGCAGCGAATCTGGCTTCTCCCACAGCATGATAGATGACAGCAACCGCTTCGATGACCTTTCCTTCTGCCATGCTGCAGTCGTGGGTGATCCTGCTCCACTTCCCCAGGCTGCCTTTCTGTTCACAGACTTCGGGAAGGATTTCGCCGAGGCGTGTTCCGTCGTCAAACAGCAAATCCACACCCACATACATACCTGTCTCGCTCATGGGCCTGATCATGTATGAAAGCTCCAGACCCTTTTTAACCTTGATTTTGGTCTTTGCGATTCTGTAATGAACGTAGCACAGCGCGTCCGTCATGCCCACTCCGCTGAAGCCGAAACCGCAGCTTCCCGTATAGCTCACATCCCCGCGCCTTCCGCTGATCACGGATGCCGTTTCCAGCTGCACTGCTTCCTGATCGAGCACCATACCGCCACTTGCACAGACGTCCACGGGGTACAGCTGCATATCCATATGGGTGCGGCCTGAAAGGGTGACGGATGCGGGACGCATCTCAAAGCTGTTGCGGAAATAAACAGGACCATTTGAGTGTTCGATCGGAATAGCTTCCGTGATATCCCGCTCTCCTCTGAGCATTTTTGTAACCTCACCCGCAAGCCGGAGATAATAATCCGAAGAAAGCCAGGTTCCGTCTGCAGAAAGTGTCTGGAAATACTGGGCGCATTTCGGAATATCAAAGGAGTCCTGCGCTGCCTTTGCGAGCGCGGTAGCTTCATCGTATTCATCGAACATGGCAAAATAAGCATTCTGAATGCCTGCTTTTGCATAAAGCTTTGCCTGCTCCCACAAAAGCTTTCCTGCATGGCGGGGCGCCGCGTTGGGATTTCCGCCTCCTTCAAAATTGCTCCACGCAAATCCGGAGTACATGACGGGCTGATAATACATATTGTGCTTTCTGCAGTATTCGAGATCGATGGCAAGATGGCGGCTGATCCACTTTTCAAGGGTTTCCAGGCGGAATCTGCCGGGCGTCCAGGGGGATGCCATGTCAAGAGCTGCATATACCTTTGCATAATCGGTTTCGACAGAGGCATAATTGTTGTCCGGCAGGCCGCCGATGACAAAATAACCTCTTTCTTTGAGCCATGTGATCAGCTCATAAGCGGGCTGCGCATCAGGATAGCGCCCTTTTTCCGTCTCGGCAAGACCCCAGATACAGATGACGGGCTTTCCGTCTGCATGCGCGTACATTGGGGACTGGATCAGTTTTTTCTCCTCCACATTGTGAAGCAGATCAGCCTTGAAACGGTCAATCGCAGTCATTCCGTCTCTTCCGCATCCGGAGGTGTCGTACATGATATAGAAAATACGGCCGTATTTTTCGGCTGCGGCGCGGATCGCGGTCAGATGGGTGGGCTCGGGAAGCGCTTCCCATGAAGTCGCTCCATAAAAGCGCTGTACACCCACTCCATCGATTCCGTATTCTTTCATCCAGCCAAAATGCACGTCAATGACATTGGGATCGTGGGCCTGATAGAACTTCACCTCACGTCCGTCCGGATAATTTTCGAATCTGCCTCTGAACATGGCAGAGTCGGGATATTCGGAAAAGTCGGGGAACATCTCCGGATGAACATTTCCGGTTTCCGGAGCCGATCCGTTGCTCCAATGGCCCCAGCCGTGATCCAGATCCTCTGAGGCATGAAACCATGCCTGATAACCGGCGGTAGTCTTTCCGATCAGATTGTTTTGTTCGGTTTGCTGGGAAGGTGCCTGTGCAAAAGTATTCATGCTGATCCTCCTGATTGTATGATTTACATATTTTTGCTGTCCACATATCATCATCACGTTATAAAATCATTATATCGGACAGCTATGACGAAGTCAACAAAGGCGGACTTTCCCCGGCCCTGCAGTTCCCGCAGGCGCAGATTGATTACGACTATTCACCCCAATATTGGTGCGGATGGATTTTAGCGTACTATCAATGGTACACCGGACGGAGCTTCAAAGAAATTCAGAAGCACCTCACCATGCAGGAGATCGAAAAGCTCTATCCTACTCTGCACGAAGCATCTGAAAAGAAATTTGTAGATACTATCAATCGCATGATACGAAAAAAGAACCCGCCTACTCGCCTGCAGGCACAACGCAAGATCAGCGGCTATTCACAGCGAGCACTTGCCGAAAAGGTTGGCGTCAATCTGCGCACATTACAGCAGTATGAAATCCGTGCCAAGGATATTAACAAAGCTGCAGGTGTGACACTCCTGGCTCTGGCAAAAGTCCTCGGATGCCGTGTGGAAGATCTGTTGGAATACGACAATAGTGAGATTGATGATAACGAAGAATAGCTTGTGGTCACAGTTGCGAACAACGAATAGCAGGTAAAAATGCGAATAAAAGTGAGCGGATTTCTTTGCGTTTGGAGGCTTGTTAGAGAAAAGCGGAACGTTTGCTACCCTGCCTATTTAAAATGCCGAAGGATAATCTCCTTAATAATTCTGGAATTCACCGGACTCTTCAATGTTTCATGTGTCAAAACAAGCCTGTCTCCCGGAAAAATTCCGTTTTTTTCATACGCCAGAATTCTCCTGAGCGCTTCTTCTCGATAGCATTCATCATCCATCATGCCCAGGTGCTCAAAATAGATTTCCTTTCGCATCCTCACATTCAGAACCGTGAAGTCCGGGTGTATGAGACCATAGTCCTTGAGCATCAACGGAAATTCGTAACGATACGGAACCTCATGCTTTTTCAGCGCGTTTGCGATAATAATTTCTGTTTTGGAACGAACCCGTTCTCCCTTTTCCGTATAATATTCCGGCGCATCATCACGGAAACCTTTTTTCTCATATTCAACAGTTTCCCACTGTTTTATATATTCTTCATCTGAAAGCTTGATCGGCTGAATGAGCATTCTGCGATCTGCAGACATTTTTTCATATATGGAATCACAAATTGAATCCTGCGCTGCAGCGCAGTAGAGCGCATTCATCTTCTCCAACAGCTTCAATTCCTTTTGTGCCGACCGCAGAACTCTTAAATCATAATCTTTCTGGCACAAACTCTGCACAAGCTGTCTGTCGCTGTCCTTAATGTAGCTGCGCTGTCCGTTCTCATTTAAGTAATATTGTTTTCTTCCATACATTTTGCAGATATTCACAGTTCCCGTCGGCGCATTCTGCAGCGCCTGCTCTTTTTCCCTGATAACACGTCTTAAAAATTCCATTCTTGGTACTAATTCCTGCGATAAGATAATTCTTCTCCTCCTTAATTCATGTAAATTTAGATTTTCTGGAAATTTGCTTGTTCCAATCACCTGTCTGCAAGGCTCCATAACATGTAATTTTGAAAAAAATTAGATGTTACTTGCTCTTCTCACTCGCTCAATCAGCTTTTTAGCATGTAATAATGAAAAATTTAGGATTTTACTTGCTCAAACCGCCCTCAAAAGCGGCTTCTGAGCATGTAATTTGAAAATATTTGAAATTTTACTTGCTTTACATCGCCTTCCGACCGTTTTCTCAGCATGTAAAATTAAGGAAATTAGGAATTTACTTGCTCAAGCCCGCTAAAAAACAGGCTTCTGAGCATGTAATTTAAAGAAATTTGAAATTTTACATGCTCAAGCCCGCGCCAAAAGCGGCTTCTGAGCATGTAATAGCAAAGAAATCATAAATTTACATGCTCCGCCCCAAAATAGCGGCGGAGCATGTTGAAATTTCGTTTAAATAGTTATTCCCACTCGAGCGCCAGACCTTAATTTCTCGTGATAATATGCACTGATAGTGCGCTTTTCATCCACACATTCCACGTATTTCACGCTATCCGTAGCGTCTTTGGAAATTCTGTAGCCATTTTGTAGCCACCGGCTACAACAGCAACCTCCGCTGGCTGATTCACCTCAAAGCCACTCGGAACGATTGAGTTCAAATGATACATGGAGGTTTGCAATATGGAAAAATACATCTACGACAACAGCAAGCGCAAGAGGTGAGAAATATGTTCAATCTTATACAGAAGTGGAACTTCCCATCAAATAACTATGGTCAGATTTTTGGTATTGCCGATTCTGGCGTTGAAACTTTCAAGGGTACTCCCATCAAATCTTTGGCACGAGAAATCTGTCAAAACTCTCTGGACGCTGCTCTTGAAAACGGAGAACCTACCCGCATCGAATTCAAAACCTTTGAAATCGACCCTCATAAAATTTCCGACTACGGCAATTTAGAAGATGCCCTTAAGCGAGCTTTGGATTTTTGGTCGCAGCAACAATCTACCAAAGCCAAAACCTTCTTTAAGCAGGCACTGGATGTAATACATAAGCCTAGTCCTCGCTTGCTCCCTGTAGTAAACGGGATGAAGTCGATGTGAAGATGGGGCGTAGCTTCATCCATGTGGAGATGAGCTGAGTAGACATGAAGGTGTGGGTTGCGTTCAAGGAAACTATGATAGAACTTATCCAGGATGGTCTTTGCCAGTTCTGCGTTCTCTCCGGCAGCACCCATATCATCTTTGTTTCCCACTTGGAATATCACTTCGTAAAATGGCTTTTCCTGATCGCCATTGCAGATTTTTTCGTAGTAGTTTTCGACACGGCGGTCTTTGCGTTTCTGCTTGGCATTGTATTCAGCTTGTGCTTCATCGAA
>JAFUMV010000041.1 GCA_017482485.1 Lachnospiraceae bacterium | reverse complement strand
CCCCAAATAGCACATTTTGCTTCGCTTTGATGCCCTCAGGGGGTATATACATCCAACTTTCCCCCCAATACCCCAGATTTACATGTTTTTCGGGGTATTTATGGGAAAGTATCTTTCATATACCCCCAGTACCCCGTTTTTGACCATTTCGGGCATGAAATTGGGGTATTTTCGACAGTTTTTATCGTATATACCCCGTTTAATCTATTTGATTCATTTTTGGCATGCAATCAGGGATTTTCTATCTGCTCCGGCTTGCCAGCAGAGAGCGCCTCCCGCACGCAAAGCTCCGGCTCGCCTGCAGAGAACGCCTCCCGCACGCAAAGCTCCGGCTCGCCTGCAGAGAGCGCCCCGATACGCTGAGCGCCTGCTAAATCTCTCTTGTAGCCTCAATCAGCCATTTTGCTTCCTTCTCATTCATGTAAGGCAATATCTTCTCTCTCACCTGTGCATGGTATCTGTTCAACCGTTCGATATCCTTAGGCTGCATGATGGATTTGTCGATAGCATCCAGGTCGATGGGAACCCAGGTCAGGGTTTCAAAATGCATGAACTGTCCGTCACCGTTCTTTTCACCGTTTTCTGCGATGATGATATTTTCCGTGCGGATGCCGTGACTGCCTTCCACATATACGCCGGGCTCGTTGCTGATAGCCATGCCTGCTTCAATCACAGCCTCTCTCATGCCTTCTGAATATTTCCAGCGGATTCCCTGCGGTCCTTCATGTACATTTAAGATATACCCGATTCCATGACCGGTACCGCATTTGTAGTCAATGTTTCTGTCCCACATGGGCTGGCGGGCAAGAATGTCCAGATTGCGGCCGGTGCAGCCATAGAGGAATTTCGCATTGGTAAGTTGCAGCATGCCCATGGCAACTGCGGTAAAATGTTCTTTTTCCTCATCCGTAATGGGACCTAAAACAATGGTTCTGGTCACATCTGTAGTTCCGCCCAGGTACTGACCGCCGGAGTCTACCAGCAGCATGCCTTCCGGTGCGAGCACCGCGTGGCCTTCTTCGGTAGCACTGTAATGCATCATCGCCGCATTGGCGCGATAAGCGCTGATGGTATGGAAGGAAAGATCCAGATACCCTTCCACCTGGCTTCTTAAATTATCCAGGTAATCCGCTGCTGTGATCTCGGTAATGGTCTCCTTGCCGATGCGATCCTTTAACCAGTATATAAATTTACAAAGAGCCGCACTGTCTTTGATAAAAACTTCGCGCATCTTTTCCAGTTCCACCGGATTTTTGATGGCTTTCATCAGCTCTGTGGGATTTGCTGCATTTATGATTTTTGCCTTTTCAGATATGATTTTATAAAAAGCGAAGCTGACATTTCCCAGGTCACAAAGTACTTTGCCGTCCATGGGCACGTTCTCCAGAAATGCTCTCACATCATGATAGTCATGTAAGGTAATTCCATATTTGGCCGCATGTTCTTTCAGCTCTTTGGTCACTGCGTCCTTTTGAATAAAATAGTGGCACTCCTCTGCGGTGATGTAGGTATAGGAAAGCGCAACCGGGAAGCAGGACACATCCTTACCACGGATATTTAACAGCCACATCTGGTCCTCCAGTTTGCTTAGGAAAAAGCTCGCTGCATCGTATTCTTTCATCTTTGCCCGCACATCGGCAAGCTTTTCCCTGACTGTTTTGCCACAGATCGCTTCATCTAAAACTACTGCCGGATGACAGGGCATGCCCGGCCTTTCAGCCCAGATCTGATCTGCCAGATCTTTATCACAGGATATGGTGATTTTTTTCTCCTTCAGAACCGCTTCCAGCTTCTGTCCGTATCTGGTATCCACCACTCTGCCGTCAAAGGCAAGTGTCTGTCCTTCTTCCATTTTTTCAGCCAGAAATTCTTCTTTTGTAGGTACGCCTTCTTCCTCCATGCGGTATAAAGTAACGCCGGTTCCGGCCAGCTCTTTTTCCGCCTGGATAAAATATCTTCCATCAGTCCACAGTCCGGCCTCCTTTTCTCCAATGATCAATGTTCCGTTTGAACCGGAGAAGTTGCATAGAAATTCCCTTACTTTAAAATAGCGATCCACATATTCGGAATTGTGAAAGTCTGCAGTTGGAACCATATACCAGTTCACGCCATTTTCTTTCATGACAGCGCGCATCGCTGTCAGTCTGTCCTGAATTTTCTGATTCATCACAAATGTTTCCTCCTTAAAAAAACGAAAAATTTTCAATAACCTTTAGATTCTTTTCCCTCCAACATACCGACCGCAGAAGAGGTTCCGATTCTCTCGCAGCCTGCATTCAGAAAGCTGATCAGGTCCTCTCTCGTCTTCACACCGCCGGCGGCCTTAATTTTCACCGCAGGACCAATATGTTCCTTAAACAGCAGCACATCCTCCAGCGCAGCACCGCCTGTCCCAAATCCGGTAGATGTTTTGATGAAATCAGCCCCTCCATTGGTAACCGCATGACACATGGCAATCTTTTCCTCTTCATTCAGATAGCACGTCTCTACAATCACCTTCAGAATATGATTTCCGCAAATTCTTTTCAGAGCACGTATTTCTTCTTCCACTTTGTCAAACAGATGATTTTTCACATCACTGATATTGACTACCATATCAATTTCATTGGCTCCATCCTTCAATGCAGCTTCAACCTCCGCTGCTTTTGCGTCCGTCACGCTGTAGCCCAGCGGAAATCCCACAACTGTACAGATATTCAGCTCAGGATAAGCGGCATGCACCCGACTGATGTAAGCCGGCGGTATGCAGACAGATGCCGTCCGATATTTAACAGCCTCATCACAAAGCTTAACAATATCCTCCCAGACAGCAAAAGCCTTTAACTGCGTATGGTCAATATGGGATAATATTTCCTGATTGGTCATGACACTGCTCCCTTCTTATTCCGCAGATATGCCGCTTATTCCAAAAGGCAGCACATTGTTTCTCATACATCTTATCCTAATTCATCTAAAAATACAATTCAGTTTTTGAATAAAAAGTGAACACTTTCTAAACAATGATTTTTCATCTTGTGTCTTCCCCTCCAAATATGATAGAATGGATTAAATTTCAGCGTATTCCATCGTTGAAGTGTGCCGCTGGCAACACCTGTTGAAATCTATAAGAAAGGTGGTAATATAATGATTGACCTGCAAACTTCAAACAATTTTTCCGAGATCACTCCTGAGATACTTCGGCTCGCCCGTATGAGCCAGCAGTCAAGCTCAATTGATCCCGAGCTTTATACCAAATATGATGTCAAGCGGGGACTGCGTGATGTGAATGGTAAGGGTGTTCTTACCGGCCTGACAAATATCTCCGATGTCCGTGCGACAAAAATCGTGGACGGCGTTTCAGTTCCGACACACGGTGAACTTTTTTACAGAGGCTACAATGTTAAGGATCTGGTAAAGGGGTTCAGCGATGATAACCGTTTCGGCTTTGATGAAGTAGTTTATCTGCTTCTTTTTGACAGACTTCCCACTCCGGCGGATCTGCAGTCTTTTTCAGAGCTTCTTGCCCGCTATAGAAGTCTTCCTACCAGTTTTGTCCGTGACATCATTATGAAAGCTCCCAGCAAGGATATGATGAATACGCTGGCCCGCAGTGTTCTGACCCTGTACTCTTATGATGACAGGGCGGACGATGTTTCTTTGCCCAACGTCCTTCGCCAGTGCCTTCAGCTGATCAGCCTCTGCCCCATGCTTTCGATTTACGGCTATCAGGCATACAGCCATTACCATGACGGCAACAGCTTATATATTCATCAGCCTTCTCAGGAACTTTCCATGGCCGAAAATATTTTACATATTCTTCGCCCTGACAGCAAATTCACGCCTCTGGAAGCGAAGATTCTGGACATTACACTGATTCTGCATATGGAACATGGCGGCGGCAACAACTCCACCTTCACTACAAGAGTGGTTTCCTCCTCCCTTTCCGACACCTATTCCGTCATTGCGGCGGCTATAGGTTCCCTCAAGGGTCCCCGTCACGGCGGTGCTAACATCAAGGTTGTCAAGATGTTTGAGGATCTCAAAGAAGAAGTACGCGACTGGAAGGATGACGATGAGATCAGCCATTATCTGAACCGCCTGCTAAGCAAGGATGCTTTCGATCACGCCGGACTGATTTACGGTGTAGGCCATGCAATCTACTCAAAGTCCGATCCTCGTGCCGTTATTTTCAAGGGCTTTGTCGAACAGCTTTCCGAAGAAAAGGGCCTGCATGATGAATTCGATCTTTACAATCGTGTGGAGCAGCTGGCCCCCAAAATAATTGCCGGCGAACGCAAAATGTACAAAGGTGTCAGTGTCAACGTGGACTTCTATTCCGGTTTCGTTTACAGAATGCTGGGGCTTCCCATCGAGCTTTATACACCGATCTTTGCCATCGCACGTATGGCTGGCTGGAGCGCCCACCGTATGGAAGAACTGGCAACCGGCGGAAAGATCATCCGTCCTGCATACAAGACGCTTTGCGTAGAGCGTGATTATGTGGATTTGGAAAAAAGATAATAAAAACTCCGATGTCTGAAAATGAGGCATCGGAGTTTTTTGATTCAGATGATTCAAAAACGTTATTTTATAACCCTAAAAATGTTTTTACAGCTTCTTTCATCTCGGTCTTATCGCACTGGATGTCGTGCAGCACCGGAGCGGTACGGATTTCTTCGATGGCGGCCGGAACTGCCACATTGCCGATCCTGGACAATTCATCCACGAGTGCAAAATCATCCATGGAATCATAGGAAGCATCAATTGCGGTCATGACACTTCTTGTGAATTTGAAAGGGCTTGCGGTGGATGCGATCACAGTTTTCGCTGCATCTTTTGTCGCATTCTTATATTTGTCACATACAACAGCAGCTACTGCTGTATGAGTATCGATAATATATCCTGTATTCTCATAGAGTTCTTTGAGCTTATCCGCACACTCTGCTCCCGTTGCGTAGTTACCATAGAAATCGGCCAGCTTCTCTTTCATCTGTGCGGTAATCTCATACTTGCCTTCCTGATTCAGAGCTTTCATCAGCTCTGCATTCTTCTGTGCATCCTCCCCTGCCACACGGTAAATGAGACGTTCCAGGTTGCTGGAAATCAGAATATCCATTGAAGGGGAAGTTGTCAGAACAAATTCCCTATTTCTGTCATAGGTTCCGGTGCTGAAGAAATCATAAAGCACCTTATTGTCGTTGGATGCGCAGATCAGCTTCGCGATTGGCAGTCCCATATTTTTTGCATAATAAGCTGCCAGAATGTTGCCGAAATTACCGGTGGGAACCACTACGTTGATGGCTTCTCCTGCACTTATGCGCTCTTCCTTTAACAGCTGCGCATAGGCATATACATAATAAACGATCTGCGGAACCAGTCTTCCGATGTTAATGGAGTTTGCGGAAGAGAACTGGAATCCCTTCTCCTCCATCTGTGCTGCCAGCTCCTGATCTGCAAAAAGCTTCTTTACACCGGATTGTGCATCATCAAAGTTCCCATAAATACCAACAACACGGGTATTCGCACCCTTCTGTGTCACCATCTGACGTTCCTGAATGGGGCTTACGCCGTTTTTGGGATAAAATACGAGGATTCTGGTTCCGGGCACATCAGCAAAACCTGCCAGAGCCGCTTTTCCGGTATCTCCGGAAGTTGCGGTCAGAATCACGATCTCATTCTTCACCTGATTCTTTTTCGCTGCGGTTGTCATCAAATATGGAAGGATGGAAAGTGCCATGTCTTTAAAAGCGATGGTCCTGCCATGGAAAAGCTCCAGGTAGTACACGCCCTCTGCCTCTGCCATGGGTGCGATTTCCTTTGTATCAAATTTGGAATCATAGGCGCTGTTGATACAGTACTTCAGCTCTTCTTCCGTAAAATCTGTCAAAAGAAGCTTCATCACCGCATATGCAGTCTCCTGATAAGACATCTGTGCAAACTCTTCCAGTGTATTTTCAAATGCAGGAATCTTCTCGGGTACAAAAAGACCTCCGTCTTCAGCCAACCCCTGTAAAATCGCCTGAGAAGCTGTCACCTTCTTATTGTGTCCTCTTGTGCTGCTGTAAAAAATATCCATCATTTTCTCTCTCCGTAATATTAGATTAGATTCAATCGTATCCATTCTGTCAGATATACGCATTCAATAGATACAGTTTTATCTGACACAGGCAATATTTTAACACACTAAAGTGCACCAGACAATACCCTTTTTACACTTTTTGTATCTACCTGAAGAACTCATGTCCGCCATAGGCAAACAATCGATCGAGATGATTATCAAACCAATACATGCTCTTTGGATCAGCAGCGTTTCGGGCCGCAAAGTAAAGCGCGCCATCCGAGATATCATATCCTAAAAGAGCAAGCTCAACGGCATCTACTGTTTCCTCGCTGACTGTAACTTTTTCAATGGTCCCGTTAGCCACCGGCGAAAACTGAGTCACACCGTTTTCTTTCTGATAAACCACTTCTGTCACTGTATCCGGAAAATCCTCGCTTTCCACTCGATTGAGCACTACGTTGGCGACAAGTATCTTTCCTGTTTCATCTTCTGTTCCCGCTTCCGCTTCCACAATTTTTAACAGCGTATCATAATCCTGCTTGCTCAGCTCATATTTTTCTTCTTTTTGAAGAATACTGACTTCTATCACCGGCTGCAGAGCTTCAGCATCCACTTTTTTCACCGCATCGAATCTCTTTTCATAATCCAGAGCCTGCTCGATGATTTCCAAAGTCTCTTTTTGAAAAGCGTTTGCCGCCACAAAACGTTCGATCTCCACCCCCCGGACACAGAACCATGCCGATCCCAGCATCAATAAAACAGATAACAGCGCTGCCGCATATTTTTGATACATTTTTCCCCTTCCTTCCCCAAAGTTTCTTAAGACCGATGCCGGCCTGCCAAAACAAAGCCTGCTTTGCGATCACTTTCATTATATGCTGCATGTCCATTCAGAAATTACAAAATCAAACGACATAATTGGGGAATATGTGATATGATAAACAGGATATCAGATAAATCAGGAGGTTTTGACATGAAAAAGAAATGGAAGCATCTCTTATTGCTGTCACTTCTATTATATATACCATGTATTGCAGGATGCGGAAGCAGCGAACCGGTCACGAAAACCGGCTTTTACTTCAACACCGTGATTACGCTTACCGGTTATGGTTCTCATGCAGAAGAAATCATTGACGAAGCATTTTCCCTTTGTGACACATATGAAAGAACATTTTCCAGAACGCTGGAAGGAAGCGATGTCTGGAATATCAACCACTCCGCAGGCAGACCTGTAGAGGTGAGTGATGAAACCGTTTTTCTGTTAAAAACAGCACTTTATTATTCCGAATTGACCGGTGGGCTGATTGATCCTACTATAGCCCCGCTTTCGGAGCTCTGGAATTTTTCCGGTGACCCTGCTGGTCCTGTCCCCTCATCTGAGGATATCGAGGCTGCACTTGTTCACATAGATTATACCTGTATTAAAATTGACCGGAACACGGTGCTTCTTGACGATCCGGAGGCTCAGATTGATCTTGGTTTTATCGCCAAAGGCTATATCGCAGATCAGATGAAATCCTTTTTTCTGGAAAAAGGAATGGAACATGCACTGATCAATCTAGGCGGAAATGTTCTGGCGGTGGGATCCAAACCTGATGGTTCCGCATATAAAACCGGTATCAGAAAACCCTTTTCCAGTCGTAATGAGACAGTCTCTATTGTGGCATTAGAGGATCGGTCTTTAGTCACTTCCGGCAGCTATGAGCGCTGCTTTACACAGGATGATGTCTTATATCATCATATTCTGAATCCGACAACAGGCTATCCTTCAGACAACGGACTCACAGGGGTCACAATTCTCTCTGATACTTCACTGGAGGGAGATGCGCTCAGTACTTCCTGTTTTCTTCTTGGGCCTGACAGAGGATTCTCTCTGATCGAATCCCTTTCCGACGTGGAAGCACTTTTTATTATGGAGGATGGCTCAATCATCAAAACCGACGGATTCCCCCAATAATTTTGTCGGCTCGCAAAGCTACAGCCGTTGCTTCGCACCCCGTCCGAAAATGTGCGCCGCCAGGCGCACATAAAAAAAACCTGCAGCTGCTTTACGGTTTCTTAAAACGCCCTAAAGCACTCTGCAGGTTTTCTTTTATTCATTTTTATTATCCGACTTTTGCTAGCACATCTGCAGGAATCGTCAAATTATTATACATATTATATTCGCTGAAATTTACAACTGCTGCTGCAGAAGCTGTGACACCGGGCATATCAGGCATTGTAAGGCCTGTCATGTAAATTGTCATGCTTTTTGGAAGCAGCGTTGCCGCATCCACCACAACTTCAACAGGGAAGCTTCCGTTTGAAATGTCCACGCCGGCAGAAGTCAGTGATTCTGCCATAACAGCCATGCTTGCCGCATCGAGAGCTGCTGTAAACTTAAATACCGTACCATCCGTTGTTACAGGAACACCTGCCGCAGCAATTCCGGTAAGTGCAAACGGATTTGCTGCCGATGCCAATTCCTGCGCTGTCAATGCCTCGTAATAGGGAGTCCATTTTCCGGTACCTGAATTGTAAGTAAATGTGCTCTCAATTCCATTTGCAATAACAGAATAGCTTTCCTGAGAGGCTGCAGATGTATATCCTGCTGCAGACATACTCATGGAGGTCACGGTATGACTTGTGGTTCGATTTCTCTGCGCATCCACCGCCAGATTTGCGCTGATCGTGATTCCGGTACTGCTTTCCGTCATGATAACCGCTTCGGAAATCACCTCACGTACGCTGGATACATTTGCTGCCTGCGCATTTACAACCTGAATCAGAAAATCAGCTGTAAAAGGTGCTGCTACTTCAGCAGCCTGTGCCGTTGTCTTCATGGAAAACATGAGGAATACAGCGCACACCAGCGTTAATACATACTTGGCACATCTTTTCATATCTAATCCTCCTTAATAAGATTTTCCTGCAAGGATTTCCTTATAATCCTTCAGATTCTTTATTAGCAAAGCCGGCGTATCAAGATGATACGGACATTTGCTCTTACATTTTCCGCAGTTAAGACAATTTTCGATTTGCATCATCTTCTGCTGCATTGTTTCCGTCAGCTGTGCTGCTGACGGTGCGCGACGAATCATCAATGACATTCGTGCACAATTATTGATCTCAATTCCTGCAGGACATGGCATACAGTACCCACATCCTCTGCAGAACTCTCCGATCAGTTCCTCTCTGTCACGGGCGATAACTGCTGCAATCTCAGGTGTCATAACGGGCGGATTTTTAATATAGGATAAAAATTCGTCCAGTTCACTTTCTCTTTGTACGCCCCAGATCGGCAGCACATTTTCAAACTGTGCTTCAAATGCATACGCCGCCGCAGAGTCGGTGATCAGTCCACCGGAAAGCGCTTTCATGGCAATGAACCCCATACCGTCTTCTTCACATTTCTTCTGCAATGCAAGATCTTCATCGCTTGCGAGATAACAAAACGGAAACTGCAGGGTCTCATAAAGCCCGCTCTCCACCGCTTCACTCGCCACATTCAGCCGATGATTGGTAATTCCGATATGACGGATTTTCCCCTGCGCTTTTGCTTCCAGCATGCACTCATATACGCCGCTTTCATCCCCGGGCTTGGGGCAGAAAGAAGGATTGTGAAACTGATAAATATCCAGATAGTCCGTCTTTAAGTTGGTCAGCGTCGTTTCCAGATCATTCCAGAAAGCCTCAGGAGTCACCGCTGCCGTCTTGGAAGCGATAATCACTTTATCCCGCATTCCATCAAATGCAATTCCCAGCTTATGTTCACTGTCAGTATAAAATCTTGCCGTGTCAAAAAAAGTCACGCCGGCTTCATAGGCCCTGTGCAGAAGTCTTACCGCAGCTTCATCGCTGATTCTCTGAATCGGCAGCGCGCCAAATCCGTTTTTATTTGTAGTAATACCTGTCTTTCCAAGTGTTACTGTTATCATAACATCTTCATCCTCTCAATTCAATATTCCCACCGAATCCTCAGAAAATTTCTCATATACAGCATTCAGAAAATCTTTAATGTTCCACAATACTCTTTTTGGGACACTTTTCAGCACACATACCGCAGCCCACACACTTTTCAGGATCAATTGCAGCATTGAAACTTTCGATGGTCACCGCATCAGCGGGACAATTCTTTTTACATAAAGTACAGCCGATACATCCTACGGTACATGCCTTCATGGTTATCGGTCCTTTGTCTTTGGAGCTGCAGGCAACCACATATTTGGAATCATAGGGAATTAATGTGATCAGATTTTTCGGACAGATTGCCACACATTTGCCACAGGCCTTACAGACATTCTTGTCCACCACTGCAACGCCATCTGACACATGGATCGCATCGAAAGGGCAGGCCTTCACGCAGCTGCCAAAACCAAGGCAGCCATAATCACAGGTCTTTGCGCCGCCATTGGGCACAAAGGACAGCATACGGCAATCTTCAATTCCTGTATACTCATAATCAAAAGACGCTTTTTCACAGGTTCCCTGACAGGCGACAAAAGCCACCATGCGCTTTCCTTCTTCAGCTTCCACTCCCATGATTTCGGCAATCTTTTTTCCAACAGGCTCGCCGCCTACCGGGCAGCTGTTCACCGCTGCTTCCCCTTTCGCAATAGCAGCCGCCAGTCCGCTGCAGCCTGCATACCCGCAGCCGCCGCAGTTATTTCCCGGCAGAACAGCCAAAACCGCTTCTTCCCTTTCATCCACTTCCACTTTAAATTTTATGCCGGCAACCCCCAGAAAAAGACCAATAAATAGACCAACTGCTCCAACTACTGCCGTCGCGATTAAAATTCCGGAAATCATATTCGCTGCCTCCTATAAAAGTCCGGAGAATCCGCAAAAGGCAATCGCCATCAATCCCGCTGTCAAAAGCACGATGGGCATTCCTTTAAAAGACTCCGGAATATCGTTGTATGCCATCTTTTCCCGGATACCAGCCAGTATGATGATGGAAATGGTAAAGCCTAAAGCCGTTGCAAAACCATTCACAATACCGGTTAAAATACCGTATTCTAACTGTACATTTGTCAGTGCTACACCCAAAACTGCACAGTTTGTTGTAATCAGGGGCAGATAAACACCAAGCGCCTCATACAGACTTTTCATAAATTTCTTCAAAAACATTTCCACAAACTGCACCAATGCTGCAATAACCAGAATGAATACGATGGTCTGCAGATATTCTATGTGCAGCGGTGTCAGAATAAATTTATAAATCACCCCTGCCACACCGCTTGCCAGCGTGATGACAAAAATGACTGCGGTGCCCATACCGGCAGCTGTTTCCACCTTTTTGGAGACTCCAAGGAAGGGACACAGCCCCAGAAACTGACTCAGTACCACATTGCTGACCAGGGCAGATCCGATGACCAGCAACAGCAAATCTTTCACCTGTGCCAACATTTATTTGCCCTCCTTTTCATCCGTATCATAAAACTTATGTTCGCAGCAGCCTGCTTTACCACAGCTGAAACAATCTTCAGAACAACCGGACTGAATCCTGCTCATGTCTTTGCCCTTCTTCTCTCCATTGATCTTGATTTTGTTCTGAATGGCAGTCAAGGTAGCCAATACAAAGAATGCTCCCGGTGCCATGACAAAAATAGAAAAAGGAACATAGGAATCGGGCATAATCCGAAAACCGAAAACCTCCCCTGCGCCAAGAATTTCCCGAACTGCACCGATACAAGTCAGTGCCAGTGAAAAACCAAGCCCCATGCCGATTCCGTCAAACAAAGACGGGATTACCGGATTTTTTGAAGCATAGGCTTCCGCACGTCCCAGAATAATACAGTTTACAACAATCAGCGGAATATAAATGCCCAGGGAATCATATAAGGAAGGCAGAAATCCCTGTAAAAGAAGCTGCATTACTGTTACAAATGATGCAATGATGACAATGAATGCAGGAATACGCACTTTGTCCGGAATCACATTCCGAAGTGCAGAAATAATCATATTGCTCAGTGCCAAAACGACCATTGTAGTCAATCCCATACCCAGGCCATTCATAGCAGAAGTGGTAACCGCCAGTGTAGGACACATTCCAAGCGTCAGTACAAAGGTAGGATTTTCTTTAATAATTCCGTTTATCAGGCGTTCACCTGCGCTGCTTTGCTTGCTCATCTTCTCTCCTCCTTTATTTAGTACTGTCCTGATCGATCAGAATTGTCTGAAAATAGTACAGCCCGGCATTAACTCCTTCAGTCAATGCATGAGTTGTGACTGTCGCACCGGATATGGCATCAATCTGATTTTCAGCCGTTGCGCCAGACTTTGTATACTCAAAAGGATAGGAATTACGCCCTGCAAACTGGGGGACCAACACCTCCTCCGCCCGCATGCCAAGTCCCGGTGTTTCTCCGATTGATAACAGGGAAATACCGTTTAAGGAACCATCCAGGTTGATTCCCATTGTAAATTGAATATCACCGGCATAACCTTCATGGGTAGTTACAGTCAGAACATACCCTGCAATTTCCTCATCTGTGCCCCTTGCAGTCTGATAACCGTCAATGGACTGTGCAGTGTACCCTCCGTCTTCAAGCACTTTTTGCGCTGCTTCTGCATCAAAATTCTCAGCAGCTTCAAAAGAAGAAGCTTCCGCAAATACCTCCCGACAGGCATTCTCCAAAGCCAGCTCTTCCTGTCTTGCAATGGGATCCTTTGTAATCTGATAAACGCCTCCAAGAAGCAATCCGGCAATCAGCGTAATTGCGAACAGAATTACCGCATCTTTCAACATGCTTTTCATGAACGCTCGCCTCCTTTACCGAATGCCTTTGGCATTGTATACTTTTCAATTAAGGGCACCAGCAGATTTCCGATGATGATCGCATAGGATACCCCTTCAGCACTGGCTCCGAAAATACGGAAAATCGCCGTTAAAAACCCAAGAAAAATACCGTAAACATACTGACCCTTCTTCGTCACCGGCCTTGTTACATAGTCCGTTGCCATAAAGAACGCTCCCAGCATCAGTCCGCCGCCGGCAAGCTGTGCAGAAAGATATGCGCCATTTACATTGATTCCATTCAGGTATGCAAATAAAGATACAAAAACTGCAAAGGAAACGATGTAGCTGCCAGGCACCTTCAGATCAATAATCCCCGCCAGAATCAAAATGCAGGCCCCGATCACGATTGCGATCATGGATGTTTCACCAATGGTTCCTGCGGTCCGTCCCAGGATCATATCCATGGCATTGACGCCTTCTCCCGCTTTCAGACTGGCAAGCGGAGTTGCTCCCGTATAGGCATCACAATCAAAATTTGTCATGATGGATGTAAAAGAAATCAACAGAAAACATCTTGCTGCAAGGGCCGGGTTCATAAAGTTCTGGCCCAGGCCGCCAAAAAGCATCTTAACCACAAGTATCGCAAAAATGCCGCCCACCACGGGAATCCACCAGGGCACGGACACCGGCAGGTTCAGCGCCAGCAAAAGTCCTGTCACCACTGCGGAGAAATCTCCCACAGTCACTTTCTTTTTACAGATTTTTTCATATAAAAATTCGGTCAGAACCGTAGTCGCTACAGAAATTGCAATGATCATTGCAGCGCGGATACCGAAATTATAAATACCAAAACCGGTTGTCGGAAGCAAAGCGATGACCACAGTCAGCATGATCTTTGCCGTAGAAGACTTGGCTCTGATATGGGGATTGGATGAAACCTTCATCAAACCGCTCATTGCTTTCTCCTCCTATTTTTTCTTCTTTTTCTCCGCAAGAACCATCTTACGGGCAGACTTGATCGCCTGTGTCAACGGTCTTTTGGCAGGGCATACATAGCTGCAGCAGCCGCATTCACAGCATTCCAGTCCATCATGCTTTTCAAAATTTTCGAAATCGTAATGTTCGGCATATTCAGCCAGAAGCTTCGGCACCACTCTTCCGGGACATGCTTCCACGCAACGTCCGCAGTTGATGCAGGCCGAAGGTTCCTGTTCGGAAACATCATCCTTTGTCAGACATAAAAGTGCAGATGCAGTCTTTGTCGTAGGCACGTCCAGATCAAAAATGCCAAATCCCATCATCGGTCCGCCGGAAATGATCTTGGCAGGTTCCTGTTTAAAACCGCCGGCTTCTTCAATCAGCTCATGATAATTGGTTCCAATGCGAACAATAAAGTTCTGAGGATTTACCACCGCATCACCCGTCACCGTCACGATACGGTTCATCAAAGGTTTTCCTTCATTGACCGCACGATTGATCGCAACAATTGTGTCCACGTTATCCACGATACATCCCACATCTGCTGGAAGCATGGAGGCATTGAAAGCACGTCCCGTCACAGCATAGATCAGGTGACGTTCGGACCCCTGCGGATATTTTGTCTTCAAAGAAACTACGGATATTTTGGGCTCATCTTTTGTCAGTTTCTTCAACAGCTCAATACAGTCCTTCTTGTTATCTTCCACCGCCAATACACCCTTCGCATTGGGAAAAAGGTGCAAAATCACTTTCAGGCCGCCGATCAGCTTCTCCGGCTCTTCCATCATTCTGCGGTAGTCGGAAGTCAGATAAGGCTCACATTCTGCGCAATTTGCAATGACATATGTAATCTTATCCGGTTCTTTCGGAGACAACTTCACATGGGTAGGAAATCCCGCACCACCCATACCAACGATACCGGCCTCTTTAATCTTATTAACAATTTCTTCCCTGCTCATCTTCTTTAAGGGAACTGCCGGCGGATATTCCACCTCCTGATACAGCTGATCATTCTCTATGACAATGCTCATCACATTATCGCCCGTTACAACGCGACGTGGTTCAATCGCTTTGACTGTACCGGATACGGTCGCATAGACAGGTGCGGAAACAAATCCCTGTGCCTCTGCAATTTTCTGACCGGCAAGTACGTGATCCCCTTTGGCAACAATCGCCTTAGCCGGTGCGCCAATATGCTGAGAAAGCGGATATACCAGATCGCCTTTTGGCAGCACCGCTTTCATGGGCTTATCTTTGGACAGGTCTTTGCCGTCGTAAGGATGCACGCCGCCCATAAATGTAAACTTAGCCATTCTCTGCCCTTCTTTCCTCATAATTATACGGTGTTACTTCCATATTATAATAAGCTTGTTATCTGCAGCTCGTCTTAGACAACATGCTCCATGACTATAACTGCAAATTTTACACACCGATATAGCATATCATACTATTTTTTATGACAAATTACTACATCTAATTGAAAAAATATGTTATTATAAAACTTATGAAAACAACTGAAAATATACTCGAATCCAACAAAACCAAATATCTTGCCCCGTTTTTTGAACAGCCTCAGGAGGTGCTCTTTTTTGATATCGAAACCACAGGTTTTTCCCCGAAAAGTGCATCCATATATTTGATCGGCTGCGCTTTCTATGCACTGGACGGCTGGCACATTCGCCAGTATTTTGCTGAAAATGCCGGTGAAGAAGCTGAAATTCTGCGCGCCTTTACATCCTTTGCAAGCACTTTTTTGCACTTTGTTCATTTCAACGGAACAACTTTTGACGTGCCCTTCATCACCGCAAAATGTAAAAAGCATGCACTCATGCCTTTTGTGCCCTCCAGCCAGTGCGATATTTACAAATATATCAGCCCCTACAAAAATCTGCTGCACCTTCCCGGATGTCGTCAAAAACAACTGGAAGAATTCATTGGGCTCTATCGTGAAGATATCTTCAACGGAGGTCAGCTGATCGAACTCTATCGGGTGTATACCGAACAGCGCAGTACAGAGCTGCTGCATGTTTTACTGCTGCACAATTACGAAGATATTGCCGGTATGCTTCAGACCTTTTCCGTCATGGCCTTTCCAAAGCTCTTTGAGGAGGGATGCTTTCAAATTCAGAAGGCGGTCATCGATCAGGACTCAAATCCGGCCAATCCAATGCCATTGGAGCTTTTGCTGCGGCTTACTGTCCCCTTTGAGTTTCCCGCAGCCTGCGCATTTCACGGTACTGATGGTATAGCCGGGAAATGTTTTTGCACCTGTCGTGGACATGATGTAATGATTAAAGTCCCTGTTTGGGATACCACCTTAAAATACTTCTTCTCCGATTATAAAAACTACGCTTACCTGCCGGCTGAAGATCAGGCCATTCATAAATCTGTTGCAGTATATGTGGACAAGTCCCAGCGAATGCCTGCAACCGCGGCAACCTGCTACACAAAGAAATGCTGCCGATTTATTCCCTGGTTTGGAAAGGCAGACAAATCTGTTTCTCTCTTTTATGAAAATTATAAAGACCGTCAGGGCTGGGTGGAACTGACAGATGCGTTTCTGTCCGATAATATGCGCTTAACTTCCTACATAAAAAATCTGCTGACTGCTATGAAGACAGGACATAAAGTATCCAGGAAGCTTTAAAATAAAAGGCTGTAGCACTAACGAATTACTTCGTAGGCGCCACAGCCTTTTAAATTCATATTAAGTGATCGGCAAATGGTGTGACCATTCACACTTTTGATTATTCAGCATCCTCTGCGATAACTGCATCGATATCAACAGGTACAACATCAGCGTCTGCTTCTTCCTTCTTAGGTTCGGGAGCGAGCATAGCCTTGATGCTTAAGCTGATCTTCTTGCCTTCTTCGTTGAAGTCTACTACTTTAGCAGTAACTTCTTCGCCAACCTTCAGAACATCTGCAGGCTTCTCAACATGCTCTTTTGCAATCTGAGAAACATGAAGCAGAGCATCAATTCCGGGCTCCAGCTCTACAAATGCACCAAAATCTGTCATTCTTGCAACTTTACCGCTTACAATATTGCCCACAGCATATTTGATCTCTGCATCCTTCCAGGGATTCTGATCTTCAAACTTTAAGGACAGAGCAATCTTGCTGCCGTTGATCTCTTTGATCAGAACGTTCAGCTTCTCGCCTACTTTGAAGACTTTCTTAGGATGTTCGATTCTTCCCCAGGACATTTCAGAAATGTGAAGCAGACCATCTGCACCACCCAGATCAATAAATGCGCCGAAGTCTGTTACATTCTTAACAGTACCTTCTACAACATCGCCTTCTTTAATCTTAGCGAACAGCTCTTCCTGCATTTTTGCCTTCTTGGCTACGATCAGCTGCTTGCGGTCACCGATGTATCTTCTTCTCTTAGGATTGTATTCGCTGATAACGAATTCAATTTCCTGATCCGCATACTTTGTCAGATCCTTCTCATAAGTATCGGAAACAAGGCTTGCAGGGATGAAGATTCTCACTTCTTCCACCACTACGATCAGGCCGCCGTCAAGAACCTGCGCAACCTTAGCGGTAAGCACTTCATGGTTATTGAAAGCTTCTTCAATTCTCTTGTTGCCTCTGTCAGCAGCAAGTCTCTTGTAGGTCAGCAGCACCTGGCCTTCGCCATCGTTTACTTTCAGTACTTTAACTTCCATTGTGTCACCAGGCTTCACAACTTCAGTCATATCGATACTGGAATCGTTGGTGTATTCGCTCTTTGTCAGAATACCGTCGGACTT
>JAFUMV010000040.1 GCA_017482485.1 Lachnospiraceae bacterium | reverse complement strand
GGTGTTTATCTGTGGCAGTTCTGTGATGGTCGTGTGCCGGACGGATATTTTTACAGCAGACCCAGATGCCTGAACAATAAGGGGATTGTGGATCAGTACCGCAATCCGAAGCTGTCTTATGCTGCTGTGAAGGAGATTTATGCGAAAGCGGCTGATGCTGTTAAAAGGAACTGAATAATGCAGATCTGACATCGTTCATAATTACCGGTATGGAATGAAGTGTATAAATCAAAATTAACTGCACACACTGAAAATAACGTAAATGATAACAGGCTGCTGCAGATACTCTGTAAAGCAGCAGCGGAACAAGAGGTAACATGGACGAAAAGCAGAAAAAAGATTTTCAGGAGTATGTAAAACAGGTGACACCCACCCATAATCTGGGACTTCAGATGGCGAAGGCTTTTGTGACAGGCGGAACCATCTGTGTGATCGGACAGGTGATTCTGAATGTGTGCGAAAGCCTTGGGCTGGACAAGCAGACCGCCGGAAGCTGGTCGGCGCTGCTTCTGGTGCTGATGAGTGTGATTCTGACCGGTCTTAATATCTTTCCCTCCATCGCAAAGTGGGGCGGTGCCGGTGCACTGGTGCCGATCACCGGGTTCGCCAATTCGGTGGCGGCGCCTGCGATTGAGTTCAAGAAGGAAGGACAGGTCTTTGGCGTGGGAGCCAAGATCTTCACGATCGCCGGGCCGGTGATTTTGTATGGAATACTGTCAAGCTGGGTGCTGGGGGTGGTGTATTGGATATGGAAAATGGTGATGGGAGCGGCGTGAGCCGCTTCCTGTTTTGTGTAAATTGCAAATGGATTTACTTACCTGAAGCAGAAAATGTAGTGGCTAACATCCTCAGGATGTGTTACTATTGTGCTGACGCACAAAGCTCCCGCGTATTCAGAGGCTGCCATGCGGCAGCAGAAAAGAGGAAAAAATGACAAAAAAAGAATTAGCAATCAGTCTGCACGACAGAGGATTTAACTGTGCCCAGTCTGTAGCATGTGCATTTGCAGAGGAAATCGGCGTACCGGAAGAAGTGTTGTTTGCAGCCAGTGAAGCTTTTGGCCGTGGTATGGGAGGCATGGACGGCACCTGCGGTGCAGTTTCCGGTGCAATCATGCTGGCAGGTTTCAAAAACAGCTGTGCAGATCCGGCTCAGCCCACAACAAAGGCGGCTACCTATGTTTTGGCAGAAGAGATTACCAGGGCGTTCGCTGCTCAGAACGGTTCTCTGGTCTGTCGGGAATTAAAGGGTGAAAACACAGGAAAACCTTTAAGAAGCTGTCCTGATTGTATTATGGATGCAGTGGAAATCGTTGAGAAGGTGCTTGGGCTGTAAAAACATTCCCTTTTCATTTTCTACATAAGGCCGATTGTTTCAAACGCAGCAAATAAAAACAAGTAAGTTCCGTTTCAAAGAACTTACTTGTTTTTTTAATTTAAGCATTTAGCTGATTTCAAACCCAAACAGCCGGAATTCCTCACATCCATGAGTGGAAGCCGGAACAAAGCGAATGGTTCTTGCTTTCCAGTCAACAGCATGTTTCACAAACCGCTGGTGATTATCCGACACGGAGAGTGTATGTACACTGCCGTCAGATGAAACACCTTCTATACGATACTCTTTGATCAGAGTCCCGGGAAGTTTAAATTTCGTCTGGTTCAGCGGATAGTTCTGAGGCATGTTGTGATAGTCTCGGTTCAGATCACTGTCAAACACAAGGCGAATCTGGCTGATTTCAGTATCTGCATCAAAACGGTATTCAATAGAATCACCTGTATTTCCGATCCAGCAGTTTTCTTCCCCTCTGTCCACACCGTTTCTCACAATATCGCTGGTGCAGTCAGCACTCAGGGTGAGTTCCGGCAATTTGCGGTCATGCCATGGGATAAAGCAGTCATCCTCCATCAGAGTCTGCTGAAGCTTTCTGATATCAACAGCTTCAATCTGACAGTCTTCCTCAATTGCCTGGGCAACAGCAGTACCCAATGCCTGTCCCAGAAGGGCACAGGTTGCCATGACTCTGGAAGAACTCAGCGCAGCGTGTGTGACGCTTATGTTTCTGCCTGCAAAACACAGATTTTCAATGTTTTTGGAAATCATGCAGCGAAGCGGCAGTCCCCAGGGGGTGGGAGCGGGATGATAAATGGTGGGATGGCCTTTGGTATAATAGAAGCCCTCGGGGAAATGGTCATCCATCGTCCAGCCCGCATAGGCAACGATATCCTCAAAATGCCCTGCTGCCTCCACATCATTTTGTGTGATGATATATTTTCCCACATAACGGCGGCTCTCTCTTTTTCCGGGCAGGAAACCGATCCATTCCAGTTCCCAGTTTTCCACACCGTGATCACCGTAATTTTTCATATGATCCCATACGCCGTAGCAGATTTTAAGAAGTTCATCACGGCAGCGGTCGCTGTCGTGGATACAGTCCCATTCTCCGCCGATTTCGATCCACCAGAAATTATTATCCTTGTCATGATCCTTATAAGGAAGATCAGCATCGGTTTCATATTTGTATGCCCACTTGGGCGGGATAAACTCAACCTTGTGATCTGTCTCGCGGATCTGGAAAAGACAGCTCATTCCCATGGTCTTTTTATCAGCGACATCCGGAGGAATCGTTTCATTAAAGTCACTCTTGGCTTCTCTTCCGTACATGTATTCAGCACCGGTGAGAGGAGCAAGAATGGAATCTCCGGAACAGTCAGCGAAGTAGTTTGCCGAAATGACATGGAAGGTCTCTGCGTTCATCTGCCATGCTTTTATGGAATGGATTTTGTTTCCTTCCATCTGCGCGTCCAGACAGGTGGTGTTCAGCAGAAGGGTGAGATTTTCTTCCGCCTTTGCCTTTTCATACAGAACGCTGTCCCAGATGGGAAACTTCAGGGCAGGGTTCTGGTAGAAATTTTCCAGCATGATTTCTTCCATGATTCCGCCTTCGCGATTATCTTTTCCATGACAGCCGCCGATCCACATACGGATTTCGCTGGAAGCATTTCCGCCCAAAACAGGACGGTCCTGCACCAGTACTGTTTTCAGACCATGGCGGGATGCAGCAATGGCACAGCATAAGCCGGACAGTCCGCCGCCAATGATGCAAAGCTGAGTATTATGTTCTATGGTTCTCATGTTTCCTCTTTTCTGCTGCCGCACGGCAGCCTTTGAATACACGGGAACTTTGTGCGTCAGCACAAATTCCGAGATTGAAAATGTCAATTTTCAATCTCGTTATCCCTTTTTTTATTTATATTGTAATACGATAATTGGGAAAGGGCATTTAAAAACCTGCAAAAATAGTTTACAATAATGCAAGAAAGGATGGGATCAATATGAAAACCAAACTGATTAATGATATAAATAATTACATTTTTCATTTGAAACAAAATGGTCTCAACGTATCGGTACACGGAAAAGGAATCAGCGGTCTTCTGGAACATAATACACATAAAAATTCCTACTGCTATCTGGTCAAAACGGATGATCAGGCGTGGCAGAAATGCTTGCAATGTCAGCAAAAAGTTTTCAGAGAATATAAAAAAGAAGCTTTTTTCGGCATGTGTCATGCAGGGATGGAAGAATATGTCTTTTTTGTGAATGATAAAGTATTTGTAAGTGTCAGCGGATATGGCATCAACAGGGATAAGGCGGTAGAACGAATGAACCGTCTGACCAGAAACTATTGTCTGGAAAAAGCAAAGCTGCGTACTGCTTATGAAATGAGCTTAAAACATGAGCCGGAAAATATGGAAGAAATAGCAGTTGTGATAAGACCGCTTTGTCATATGCTCTATCTGCTGCAGTTATTGATTTCCGATGTCCCTGAGACAGAAACAGAAAATACGGTATACGATTCCCTGCAGGTCTATGTACAGAATAATTTTATGAACGATATCGGAATAAAAGATATTGCGCAGGCTTGTGCCTGTTCCGAATCGACAGTATGCCATTTGTTCAGGCAGCATGCCGGTGTGCCGATAAAGAAATATATCATAGAACTCCGTATCGATCAGGCAAAGAAAATGCTGTTGAATAGTGATCTGCCAATAAGTACTATTGCACAGCTGTGCGGCTTTACCAATATCAATTATTTCCCGACAGCTTTTAGAAAGTATACCGGGATGAGTCCGACTGAATATCGGTTGAAGATAAATTAAGGACATCGATTGAAAAAAGTGTGGGAAATGATATGATAAATTTACAGGAGAGAGAAAACGGATTAAGCCGGAAGATATATAGAGGAGAAATGATATGGACAACACAGATAAAATTCTTCATATACAGCACTATCTGTTCGATTTTGACGGAACTCTGGTGGATTCCATGCCATACTGGGCCGCCAGCATGGTACGGGTATTAGATAACCATAAAGTCTCTCACGGAGATGACATTGTCCGTATCATTACTCCGCTGGGACTGAATGGTACTGCAAATTATTTCCGGACAATCGGGCTGGAATTATCTGTACAGGAAATTCTGGACGAGATGTACAGTTATCTGACTCCATTATATTGTGACAGGATTCTGGCAAAGGACGGTGTGAAAGAATGCCTTGAAGAAATGAGAAAACAGGGCTTTCATCTTCATGTGCTCACTGCCAGTCCCCATCAATGGCTGGATCCCTGTCTGAAACGAAACGATTTATGGGAATTGTTCGATAATGTCTGGTCCTGTGACGATTTTAATACCGGAAATACAGATCCGGAGATTTATGTCCGGGCAGCAGGCAGAATCGGAGTTCCTGTCTCGGATGTGGTCTTTCTGGATGACAATATCAATGCGGACCGGACGGCTAAACAGGCGGGTATGTATGTGGTCGGAGTATTCGATGAGACAAGCCGTGATGACGAGGATGCCATACGTGAACTGGCTGATGGATATGTGAGGGATTTCCATGAACTGCAGGGATTTCTTTCAGAATAAAGTAGAGGTGCGGGATGGATTATAAAATAGTTGTAGATGGAATGAAGGCATTGACAGCAGGGCTGAAGAATAATGTCTGGCCGGATGCTTTTTTCAGAGAACTTTTGGGAATGTCGGAGGAATCGATTGACAGGCTTCCGGAAATGGCATTTTATTTTATGATTGTTTACGGGATTTCAGCTGTTATTTCCTTAATCCTTCATTATGCCCAAAAGCAGAAATCATTTTCTGATCTGGGAAGAAAGATTGCAGCATTCTTAAGCTGTTTTGTGGCGGTGATGTGCTGCTGGATTGTTCCACAATTCATTGCGCAGGGGAAACTGCTGGCAAGTGATGTGAAAGGAGAATTTTCTTTTACACAGGAAGGAATGAAATGGCTTTCTGACTTTTTGCAGGCATGGTTCGATCCGGTTTTTCTGATAATTTTGCTGGTTGCCATTTCCATGATGCCCGTTTTTTCAATCAGACGATATATAAAAAACTATAAGCTTTTGGGAATTCCGTGGGCGATTTATGATGTTGGATTTCCATTGCTCTGTTTCAGTGCAGCGATTCTTGCCATGGCAAACGGAAATCTGATGTGGTACGTGGCGATTCCGGTGGGACTGACTGCAGTGTGGCTTG
>JAFUMV010000039.1 GCA_017482485.1 Lachnospiraceae bacterium | reverse complement strand
CGGCCAATTTCAGGGTCAGCATCCGCTCTCCCGGCGGAGAGGTCATTCCGGAAGCGGATTTTCGGGTGGACAGAGAGGTGGATTATACTTTTGTTTATGAGAAAACAAGAGTGCGGCTGAGTTTTCGCCGCTATGAGCGAAATGCTTCAGAGGTTCCCATTTTCATGCGGTTTGAAACACCTACGCCCGGTGTCTGGGGGATTTCGGTCAGAAGCTCGGATGCCGTCCGAAACGCGGTCTTTGATCTATGGCTCATGCCGCGGCAGTTCATTGGCGGGGAGGTATTTTTCCTGACTCCCGAACCGGAGGTGACGCTGACGATTCCTTCCTTTGTGCCGGATGCGGTGACGGTGAGCAGCTATGACAGCCAAAATGGCAGCTTTTATTATAACTCGGGCCAGGGATTTTCCGCTGACGGCCAGATGATAAAGCCCGATCTGGCGGCGCCGGGCGTGGGAATCAGTACGGCGCTGGGACCCTATACCGGAGGCGCCATGGCAGCGGCTATCACGGCCGGCGCGGCGGCACAGCTCATGCAGTGGGCGGTGGTGGAAGAAAATGCACCATTTACAGCAGGGCGGGAAATCAGAGATTATTTAAGAAACGGCGCCCGCCAGAGCAGCTTCATTGAGTATCCTTCCCCACAGTGGGGCTATGGGCAGCTTAACATGAAGGGAACTTTTGATAAAATTGCGGGAAGATAACGGAGGAGACAATGCTTTATATGCTGATAGCGGCAGGAATTTTTGCCGGAGAATACTTTTTGAAAAATCATATTGAAAGCACGAGAAAACCGGGAGAGGAATCGCAGGCACTTGGCGGAAAAATAGTCATTCGCCGGTATCATAACAGAGGCGCTTTCCTGAATCTGGGAGAAAAGAAGAGCGCACTGATGCGGGCACTTTCCGTGGGACTGACAATTGCAGTGCTGGTGTTATTTATATGCACGCTGACCAGAAAGGGAAACGGGCTGTTAAAGGCAGGCCTTTCCCTGCTTCTGGGAGGCGCCTTTTCCAACACCTATGACAGGCTGAAAAGAAAATATGTGGTGGATTATTTCAGCTTTAAGACCGGCCTCAAAAGCCTGGATCGGGTGGTGTTCAACCTGGCGGATTTCGCCATCATGATCGGCGCGCTGTGCACCGCTCTGGGGGCGTGAGGGGCGGCCGGTTTGCAGCAAAGACTTCAGGATGCTTGTTTTTGTGCCGTGATCTGATATAATCAGGATAGCAAAGCGAAGGATTGGAGATTTATTTTTATGAAAAAATTCTTAAACTGGCTGGACAGGTACTGGTATTTGCCTGTTGTGATCGGCGCAATCGGGATCCAGGCTCTCGTTTTTTTGATTTTCAGAGAAGAAAGTTATCTTACCGTACAGGACAACCTGGATTTGTTCGTGGCGCATTTTCAGGTCATGAATCACTGGGATGGCTGGTTTTCTCACGGAAAAGAAATGCCCATGCTGGGAGGCATAGACAGAAACTGTCTGGGAAGCGAATTTTCCCTCTATAATCTGTTTTTTATGATATTGCCGCCCTTCTGGGCCTATATGGTCAATTATTTCCTGAAAATCTTTCTGGGAATGGGATCTTTTGTGCTGCTGGCAAAGGACCTGTTTCGGGAACAGTTTGAAAAGTATAGGGGAATTGCCTGGGTGCTTGGCATGTGTTACGGCATGCTGCCTCTGTTTCCGGCTTACGGACTGGCTTTTGCCTCCATTCCGCTGGCGGTTTTCATTTTAAGAAGGATTTATTACGGAGAAGGAAAAAAGTGGTATCTTGCGTTGTTTTGCTACCCTTTTGTATCCTATTTTTCCTATTTCGGCTTCTTTTTGCTGGCCTATCTGGCCTGCGCAGTGCTCATTTTGTCTGTGAGAAAGAAAAAGGTGCAGGGAAGAATGCTCATTGCCCTATTTGTGCTGGCGGCAGGTTATGTATGTTTTGAATATCGGCTGTTTGCGCAGATGCTTCTTTCGGATGAGGTCACAATCCGCTCCACCATGGTGGAATCCAGTCTGGATTTCAAGGGAGTGATGGGTCAGATCAAAGAGTCCTTCGTGACACCGGTCTTTCATGCGGCTTCTGATCATGCGTATTTTGTGCTGCCGGTATGCGTGGCCTTTGGCGTATTCACAATTATCAGGCGGCTTATCAAAAGGCAGGGAAAGCTGATTTTTACAGATGCTTTTCTTGGGGTAATGCTCTTGATTCTGTTTAACTGCACCGTGTACGGATTGTATTTTTCGGGCGGCTTTCGGGAGTTGTTTGAAACCCTTCTGCCTCCGCTAAAGGGCTTTCAGTTTAACCGGACGATTTTCTTTAATCCCTTTTTATGGTATGCGGCTTTCTTTCTGGTGCTGAAGTTTTTGTGCGATCAAAAGAAAATGCTCTGGAAACGTCTGGCGGCATTATTGTCCTGCATTGCGGCTGCTGTGATCTTTCTGACGCCGGCTGTTTACAATGAATTTTACTGGACATGCTACCATCAGGTTTATCGTGCGGTGAAACATACGGAAGTGAATCTGTTAAACTACCGGGAATATTTCAGTGAAGATCTGATGGAAGAGATCAGGGAAGAAATTTCCTATGACGGCGAGTACAGCGCTGCCTATGGGCTGAATCCTGCGGTGCTTGAGTACAGCGGTATTGCAACGCTGGATGGTTATCTGGGATTTTACGCCCAGGACTATAAGGAAGCGTTTACGAAACTCATACAGCCTTCCTATGATCGGGTGGAAGAATGGCAGACCTATTATGGTGAATGGGGAGCAAGAGCCTACCTGTATGCGGGCAGCGGAGAGAGCATCTACAACCCGTATCGAAATCAGGAACTGTCAGATATGCATCTGTATATTGACGGAGAACAATTCCGCGCTATGGGCGGCAGATATCTGTTTTCCAGATATGAGTTGAGTAATATGGAAGAACTGGGTTTTACCCTGCGGGACATTTTTACCGAAAAGGCATCGCCTTATACCATTTATCTGTATGAAACAGGAGATGAGAGCACCTGGAAAATTGCAGAATGAAATGAAAACGTTTTGTGTGCTGTATTCTGTGGGGGAATGCACCGAAGGCGCGAAAGCGCCTGGTGCCATCAGTGAACTGTACTTTTAGAGATTTTAGGATTCATTGATGAGGCGAATGCGAGGCGCATTTGACAATAGTCCGGGTTAATGGTATCATAGCCTGTAGGATATGCTGTCAGTCTGAGGCAGGCATTGTCGGAACAGCGGTTTTTCAGTCACGTGGCAGCAGAGCATAAGAACAGGGGGATATATAAATGCCTATCAGAATAGAAAATTTTGCCGGAAAGTTCGGCTGGAATGCCAGAAAATATTTTCCCAGACTGGCGAGTGAAGCTTATCTGAAGCTTCAGTTTGTTACCCGGGGTAAGATTCAGCAGGATTACATTAATTACTTTTTAAACAGCCCGGAGGTTCCTCATCCGCATGTGGTGAATCTGGAAACCATCAATCGCTGCAATTCTACCTGTGAATTCTGTACTGCCAACAAATATGCGGAGAAGCGTCCCTATGCCCGGATGGCTGATGAACTGTATTACAGCATCATCGATCAGCTCAAGGACTGGGGTTACAAGGGACATTTGACTTTGTACGGCAATAATGAGCCCTGGCTGGATACCCGTATTGTGGAGTTTCACAAGTACGCGCGCAGACAGCTGCCTGATTGCTTCATCTTTATGTCTACCAACGGACTGCTTCTGGATATTGACAAGGTGAAGTCCATTATTCCTTACGTGAATCAGCTGATTATAAATAACTATTGTCTGGATATGAAGCTGCACGATAACATTAAGGAAATTTATGATTATGTGCAGGCGCATCCCGATGAGTTTAAGGATGTGGATATCCTGATTCAGATGCGTTATCTGAAAGAAGTGCTGACAAATCGTGCCGGCAGTGCACCCAATAAGAAGGCTACCGAGAAGGTGATCAAAGAGACCTGTCTGATGCCTTTTACAGATATGTGGATCACGCCCAACGGCAAGCTGGGCATCTGCTGCTGTGATAACTTCGAAGTGACGGATTTCGGTGATCTGAATAAGGTCAGCATAAAGGAAGCGTGGAACAGTGATCTTTATAAGCAGCTGCGCCTGAAAGTGAAGGACGGCCGCCAGAACTGGCCTTTCTGCAAACACTGTGATTTCATTGATACCAAATTAAGAACCGATATTGCAAAAGAAGTTTTGAAGAATAATCAGTAACCCGAATCCCACCGGTTTAAGATGGTTACTGGCAAAAGCGCCCGGAGAGCATATGATTATGCTGCCGGGCGCTTTTAAAGCAGATGGGGCATCCATGCGGATGCCCTGTCTTTATTTGGATTCGTGATATTCTTTTTCTGTGTTGACATTCCAGATGTTGGAACGGTCGGAAATCCCGTTGACAATGTTGTGGACCGCTTCGAAAGAAGTACACATGGAGTGGTCGATGTTATTGTAGCGGTGCTGACCGTTGCGGCCGACGCAGTAAAGGTTGTCGATGGTGTTCAGATAAGCGATCAGTGTATCCATTTCATTGTAGGTATCGAAATAAGCAGGATAAGCTTTCTTCACAGATTCGGCGTGCGTATCAATCACATCTTCTGCCTTATCAATCAGTCTAAGCTTCACCATTTCCGAAACGCCGAGTTTTGAAAATTCTTCATCGCTCATATTCCAGAGCGCATCCCCTTCGTTACAGAAGTATTCAAGACCGATCCATACAGTATTCTCAAGATCCACCACCATATAAGGAGACCAGTTGTTATAAATCTGGAAGCGTCCCATGGTTACGGTACGGTCATGAACATATACCCAGTTGTCAGGCACGATGTTGCCGATCGTTTTGATTTTCGTTTTATTCTTGAGCTTTAAAGTAGGGATCAGAACGCCCAGGGTTCTGTAATCACGGTAGGGTAGTCCTGCGGCAATTTCAGCTTCCTTTTTGGGAACATCGTTCATACCGCCGACCAGATCCTTCACAGGCATGGAGGATATGAAAATATCGCCTTCCACCTTGATTTGTCTGCCTTCGTGCTCATAGGTCAGGGAAGTGATGTGGTTGTCCGCATTTTTTTCGAAAGAAACAACCTTACAGTTCTTTAAAATCTTACCGCCCATCTTTTCCACTTCGGAGGCGGTTACATCCCACAGCTGGCCGGGACCAAGTTTGGGGTAGCTGAAGGACTCGATCAGAGATGTCTCCACATGACGGTTTTCTTTGCCGGGAAGCATCTTGCCGAAAATGTCTTTGAATATCGCAAGAATGGAAAGTCCCTTTACACGCTGTGCCCCCCAACTGGGATCTATTTCGCTGGGATTACGGCCCCAGAGATTTTCTGTATAGTGCTCAAAAAACATGGAATACAGCTTTTTGCCAAAACGGTTAATATAGAAATCTTCCAGAGACTTTTCTTTCCTTTTGTGGACCAGGCTGAAAAGATAACTGAAACCAACCTGTACTGTATTGACAAATCCCATGTTGATAAAAAGCTCAGGTGTCAGCTTGATCGGATAATCATAAAATTTCTGATCGAAAAAGATGCGGGAAACGCGGTTTCTGATCAGCATTACCCGGTCCTCCTTCTCAGGGTTGGGGCCATCCTTTTTCCACGCCTGAGTGCGATCCAGCTTTATATCATCATATGCGGGAGAACCCTGTGTAGGCAGCATGTTTTCCCACCATTCATTCACTCTGGGCACTTTGGAAAAGAAGCGATGTCCGCCCATGTCCATCCGGTTGCCCTTGTAGTTAACGGTCTTGGATATTCCTCCCATATACTGGCTTTCTTCAAAAACGGTAACTTCAATGTCATCGGTCTGCTTTAACAGCTCGTAGGCGGCGGTGAGACCGGCGGGGCCTGCTCCTATAATAAAGGCTTTTTTCATGAGAATATGTTTCCTTTCTGAAACATCAGAAGCATATTTCCTCTGATGCAATCTATCACAATAACATATTTTAACATAGATTGAGTCTTTATTCAAATAAAATCGTAATATTACAGGCCTCTGGAAGCACGGTCCAGATCGTTGGCCATGCGGCATATTTCTGCGGCGTTTTCTGCAATCTGCTGCAGCATGGCATTGGGCGGATTCTGACGGCCTGCCAGACAGTCCACAGAGCATCCGAAAGCATTGGCAATCTGCCAGATGCTGATAAAGGAAGGACGCTGAATCTTTTTGTTGATCAGTTTTTTGACGGATTCATAGGGAAGGTCAGCACGGTCGGCCAGGTCTTTGAGGGACCAGTTATGGGCAGCGAGCTGCGAGCAGATATTTTTGACCAGGATGTCGGTTAGAATCTGGTTTTCCAGACGTGAATGTAGATTGTCACTCAAGATAAAATTCCTCCTTTAGAACAAAAGCCATGAATGGTTTGAGAAAAAAGATTGTTACAATTGCTTATTCCTTTGTATGCCATAAAAGGCACAATAATTTAAAAAATATCTTAGAATTGTGCCATAAAAGCACTTTTATAATTTAAATTATCTGATAAAATATTATTTGAGGTCATAATTGTCGAACAATTATGGAGATGGAGGGAAAAAATGAGTTGTATATGGATATCTGCACAGGAGTGCAGCAAAGTTGCGCTGTTTCAATTGACAGAGCTGATTAATAAAGACAGGGAGCTGCAGATCATCGTTTCTTTTGAGCCGCCGGCCGCAAAACGTGACGGAAATGATCCGGATCAGAAAATAGAAGAGGTATTGTCGCAAATGGGAATCAGCACCAACCTGAAGGGATGGCAGTATTTACGTTCCGCAGTCAGAAGGTGTATGGATGACAGAGAAGAGCTGGATGGAATAACCAAACGTCTGTATCCTTCGGTTGCAAAAGAACATAAAACAACGGCCGACAAAGTGGAATATGCGATCCGGCATGCAATTGAAATATCCTGGCAAAAGGGAAACGAGGAAGCGCTGGAAGGTATTTTCGGCTGTGATGCAAGAGGGACCAGAAGGCCTACGAATGCGGAGTTTATCAGCAGAATAGCAGATTATGTGAATGACTGCGGACAGCCGATGTACTCCCATTAAGGACAGTAACTGCGGACAGCGGGTGTACTCCCATTAAAGAACAGCAGCTGTCTCCTAAACGTTATAAAAAGGGTTATATTTTGAAATAATATCTGGACAAAAGTCCCCTTTTCTGCTATATTAAAAGCATCGATGTACAGGTGTTGTCAAAAAAGAACTATTTTATAACTAAGGAGAGAGATCGTGAAAAAAAGAGGGATTATCTATTGTATGACAATGGTGGTTTTCACAGCATTTCTGATTTCAGGATGTGCTAAATCAGCAGCTGATGAAGCAACGAGCGGTATTACGGAGGAAGCAGCCGCAAGAGAGTATGACAGTATTGATTTTGATACCGTTACAATCATGGATGAAGAGGTTCCGCTTGGATCTTCCGTAAACAATGCGGACACGGAAGAGATGACGGCACTCAGAACCATGGCAGTAACTGCTTTTGAACTGGCGAATCAGCAGCGCACAGCTGCCGGACTTGCAGCACTGACCTGGGATGCGGATCTTGAAAATGCGGCAGCAGTCAGATCTGCTGAATGCGTTCAGCTGTTTTCACACACAAGACCCGATGGTTCCGAATGGTATACAGTCAATTCTCAGATCATGCACGGAGAGAATCTGGCATTCGGCTATGATTCCGCCAATTCTGTTGTGACAGCATGGATGAATTCCCCTTCTCATAAGGATAACATTTTGTATCCGTCATTTACCAGGGGAGCAATTGCCATCTATAAAAGCGGCAATACCTATTATTTTGCACAGGAGTTCAGATATTGATCTGCGAAGGTAAAGACAGCGTCCGTGGGCGTATATGGAAAAGAGGTTAGCATGAAATCAGGGTATTTTCGGTAGTTTTGATCGTATATACCCTGGCAGAGCTAACTGGCCAAACGAAAGGCTGAACGGCTGCTCACTATCGCATCACAAAAATTAAAAAAAATTGAAAAAAGACTATTGACTTTTTCCACAAGTAAAGTTATAATAATTTTCGTTGTCAGGGATGATCTGACAGATAAAAATGAATGTGCGCGTAGCTCAGCTGGATAGAGCGTCTGACTACGGATCAGAAGGTCGGGAGTTCGAATCTTCTCGCGCACGCTTTAGAAAGCCCGTAAGCATTTGCTTACGGGCTTTTGTGTCTGGAAAAGCCGAAAGACTTTCCCGGACACAAAAAACGCTCTGCGAAAGATGCACACTGTTTCTATACAGTAAGACTTCCAAAAAGCAGAGTCAGGATTTTTGCCTGAGCTTAAATTCTCTGCCGGTGAGGATGAGCATGGTGACAAAGCAGGCAGTTCCGCCCAGCAGGTTGGAGATGGGCTCTGCGGCGAACACCCCATTGACCTGCGGCGTGATGAGGTGTGGTAAAAGGAAGGTCAGAGGTATGACAATGAATGCCTTTCGGAGCAGGGAAAAAAAGATCGCCTGTCTGGCTTTTCCGAGAGCGGTGAAGACACTCTGACCGGAAAACTGCAAAGACATGAATACAAAGCCAAAAAAGTAAATCCGCATGGAGGGAATTGTGGCATCGATCAGCGAACTCTCTTCACTGAAAATACCGATAAAGAATGCCGGGAATACATGCAGGCAGATCCAGACCAGAGCGGTATATCCGATACAGATTGCGGACATAAAGGCAGTGGCCCTTTTGATCCGGTCATAACGGGCAGCACCGTAGTTGAAGCCGATAACAGGCTGGGCACCGTTGGTGATGCCGGAAACAGGCATTGTCACAATTTCACGGATGGAATTGATGATGGTCATGACACCCACATATAAATCTCCGCCGTAATGAGAGAGGCTTGCATTGCAGACAATCTGGACGGCGCTGTTGGTCATGGACATGATAAAGCCGGACATGCCCAGTGAGATGACATCCTTAACGATGGCAGGCCTGAGCTTCATGGCGGAAAGCTTCAGGCGCAGAATTGTTTTTTCCCCTCGCAGAAAACGGAAAGTCCAGAGCGCGGAGGCGGCCTGTGAAATGACGGTGGCGACGGCGGCACCGCGGATTCCCATGTTGAAAACAAAAATGAACAGAGGATCCAGCAGAATATTTAAAACCGCGCCGATTAAAACCGTCAGCATGCCGATGCGTCCAAAGCCCTGAGAGTTTATGAAGCTGTTCATGCCAAGGCCAAGCATGACAAAAATACTGCCGCACAGATAAATGGACAGATATTCATTGGCAAAGGGAAATGTGGCATCGCTGGCACCGAAGAGATAGAGCAGGGGGCGCTTGAAAATCAGTCCGACTGCGGTGAGAATGAAGCCGGAAAGAAGCAGCATGAAGAATGAATTTCCCATGATATTTTGTGCTTCCTCCAGCTGTCCTTTGCCTCTTGCGATGGAACAGAGCGGCGCGCCGCCCATGCCGAACAGGTTGGCGAAGGCGATGACAATGGAAATGATGGGCAGGCACAGCCCGAGTCCTGTGAGAGACAGGGTTGCATTTTCCGGAAGTCTGCCGATATACATTCGGTCGATGATATTATATAAAATGTTGATCAGCTGGGCCAGCGTCATTGGAATTGCCAAAGACAGGATGCTGCCCACTACACTTCCTTTTGAAAAATCATTTTTCTGTGAATTTGTTTCGGACATGAAAGAAACCTCTTTTCTTATGTTAAAGAATATTATAAAATGGGAAATAAATCTTGTAAAGGATGGGGAAAATGACAGGTATTATTTTTGATTCAGGCAAAATTAAAGTTTATGAAAATCTGTGTGCCCTGTGCCGGTATGCAGGAGAATCTCAGCAGTGGTGTGATCTGCTCTGGCAGGAGCTCCTGCTCGATGCCCAGCTGTATGAGGAATTTTTATTTTTCTTAAAAAACGGGACGCTCAATGACAAAATGAATTGCTGCGGCTATACGATGATAGATCTTTTCATATGGCAGATGGACAAATATAATCTTCTTCACGATACGGGAAAAAATACTGCGGAATGCAAAAAGGTGGATATGGTGCTGCGCGCTTTTGAAACAATGGCGCAGATGAAAAAAGATCCGGAGACATTCCTGAAGCGTTTTGATGAAGGAAGAGGAATGGATCAATTATAATTCAGATTTTTTTAAAAATCAATGTATAAAGTTTTCATTTTGTAAAATACTACTCCTGTAACAGTAAAGCGTTACTAAACAGCCCGCCGGAGTGCGGCACAGGAGGTATTTAAAATGGCCAAAAACGATTATCAGAACAACAGCCAGAATAACAGTCAGGAAAACAAGTCTAAGAATGCTTCTGAAAATGCACAGAAGAATTCCAGCAAAAACAATGCTAAGGATTCCGAAAGCAACTGCAAGTATTAATTTTGGTAATTGTTCAGGTATTGAACGGTTACGCTTTTCCTGAAAAAGAGATCGCAGCCGGGGCATATGCTCCGGCTTTTCTCGTGCTGTGAGATCGCAAAAATACCGATTCGGTTTTAATTTTCTTGACAGTATGTGCCGGCAGAACGTAAAATAATGCTGGATATTGCCTGTGTGAATGAAAAGGAGTATTATGAAAAAATTTGAATTGATAGCGCCCTGTCATTTCGGGCTGGAGGCGGTTTTAAAACGGGAAATCGTTGATCTGGGATATGATGTGACGTGTGTGGAAGACGGACGGGTGACATTTGCCGGAGATGAAGAGGCGGTGTGCCGTGCCAATATTTTTTTAAGAACTGCTGAGAGAATTCTGATCAAAATCGGCAGCTTTCATGCGGAGACCTTTGAAGAGCTGTTTCAGGGAACCAAGGCGCTGCCCTGGGAGCAGTTTATCCCTGCAGACGGCCGTTTCTGGGTGGCAAAGGCTGCAAGTGTAAAAAGCAGGCTGTTCAGCCCGTCAGATATACAGTCCATCATGAAAAAGGCCATGGTGGACCGCTTAAAGAGCGTTTATAAAGTAAGCTGGTTTCCGGAAAGCGGAGAACAGTTTCCGATCCGTGTTTTTTTAATGAAAGATGAAGTGACAGTGGGGCTGGATACCACGGGGGATTCTTTACATAAGAGAGGATACCGCAAGCTGGTGGCGAAGGCGCCGATCGCGGAAAATCTGGCGGCTGCGCTGATCATGCTGACTCCCTGGAGAGCGGACCGCATTCTGGTGGATCCCTTCTGCGGAAGCGGCACATTTCCCATCGAAGCAGCCATGATGGCAGCCAATATGGCTCCGGGCATGAATCGGGAATTTTCTGCGGAAAACTGGGGACATATGATAGAAAAGAAATGCTGGTATCGTGCCATCGATGAGGCGGAGGATCTGGTGAACCTGAATGTGGAAACCGATATTCAGGGATATGACATCGATGACAGCATGGTTTCCATCGCCAGGGAGAATGCGAAACTTGCCGGTGTGGACCATCTGATTCATTTTCAGAGAAGGCCGGTGTCTGAGCTGTCTCATCCGAAAAAATATGGATTCATCATTACGAACCCGCCTTATGGGGAGCGTCTGGAGGAAAAGAAGTCGCTGCCTGCCCTGTATCAGACATTGGGGCAGCGTTTTGCACAGTTGGACAGCTGGTCTTTATATATGATTACTTCTTATGAGAATGCACAGCAGGATATCGGGCGCAAAGCGGATAAGAACCGCAAAATTTATAACGGTATGATGAAGACCTATTTTTATCAGTTTCAGGGGCCCAAACCGCCCAAAAGGGATAAACAGTGATGAAAGATATTATTTTTGCTACCGGCAATGCCGGAAAAATGAAGGAAATCAGGGAAATCCTGAAGGATATGCCTATAGTGGTGCTGTCCATGAAGGATGCGGGCATTGATGCAGATGTGGAGGAAAACGGAACCACTTTTGAAGAAAATGCATTGATCAAGGCATCCGGTATTATGGAATGGTGTCAGGCAAATGGGGTGCCAGGCTGCCCGGGAAAATGTGCGGATGACTTTATTGTGCTGGCGGATGATTCCGGTCTGGAAATCGACTATTTAAATAAGGAACCCGGCATTTATTCCGCCCGGTATATGGGGCATGAGACTTCGTATCGTGAAAAAAATGCAAACCTCATTTCCCGATTGGATGGTGTTGCAAAAGAGGACAGAACTGCCCGTTTCGTTTGTGCCATTGCGGCTGCTTTTCCGAATGGCGAAAGCCAGGTTGTGCGGGGCACCATCGAAGGCTATATCGGCTGGGAAGAGTGCGGAGAGAACGGTTTTGGATATGACCCGATTTTTTATCTGTACGAAAATGATCTTTCTACGGCGCAGCTTTCTCCCGAAGAGAAGAATGAAATCAGCCACAGGGGAAGAGCACTTCGTAAAATGAAAGAGATATTGCTCAATTCTTCCAAATTCTGTTAATGCGAGGATTTTATGATGCGTATTTTGATTGTGAGTGACTCCCACAGACGGGATGGAAATCTGACCTGGGCGCTGGAAAAGACCGGGCCGATCGATATGCTGATACACTGCGGCGATATAGAAGGCAGTGAAGACTATATTCGTCAGCTGGTCAGCTGCCCCGTTCACATGGTGACAGGAAATAATGATTTCTTTTCCTCTCTGCCCAGAGAGGATGAATTTATGATAGGAAATTATAAGATATGGCTGACTCATGGGCACAATTACTACGTTTCCATGAGCAATGAGATCATCAAGGAAGAAGCTGCTGCAAGGGGCGTTGATATTGTAATGTACGGACATACCCATAAGCCTGTGATTGATATCGGGAGAAGAGAAGGGGATGTGACTGCCATCAATCCCGGAAGTATTTCCTATCCCCGGCAGGATGGACGCAGACCTTCGTATATCCTGATGGAGCTGGATCGGAAGGGACTTGTGCATTACCATCTGAACTTTTTGTAAAAAAAATAAAAAAAGGTGTTGACATTTGGGGTGACATTATATATAATAACTCTTGCGTCACGGACAAGGAGTTAAGTCAAGACACGGGGTGTGGCTCAGCTTGGCTAGAGCGCCTGGTTTGGGACCAGGAGGTCGCAGGTTCGAATCCTGTCACCCCGATGATTATCATGCAGGTGTAGTTCAATGGTAGAACACCAGCCTTCCAAGCTGGATACGTGGGTTCGATTCCCATCACCTGCTTTGACTGTGCAAGCAGTCTGTCAGGAAGAAGTCCTGGTGTATATAGTACAGGCGATACGCCGCATATGTGTCCATAGCTCAGCTGGATAGAGCAACGGCCTTCTAAGCCGTG
>JAFUMV010000038.1 GCA_017482485.1 Lachnospiraceae bacterium | reverse complement strand
CGGAAGTCAGCATACTGCAGGCCAATAAGGCAGCAAGCATTTTTTTGTTTTTCATTGACGATTCCTCCTTTGTTTTACTGGCAGTGTCGGTGCACTCCTGTTTTTGGTGAGTTCATCATATAACGAATCGTTTCCGAACGCATCAGGATAATTCCGGGAAGGGCAGTGAAAATTCTTTTTTGGGTTTGGCGGAGGTTGTAAAGCGCACAGTGAAAACTCCTTTTTGCATAATGAAAAGTCCGTTTTTTGCATCCGCAAAATTGACTTGCTCCATATGCGGATGCTAAGATATAAGCAAATACAGAAAGGGTGTGTCATGCTCATGAAAAGCAAATATATGCACAGGACCCATAGCATCTTTCAATGGTTTCTCGCGATCTTTACCGTCATATCGCTTCTGTTTTGTCTGGCGCTGCTTCCGATTTATATCTATCTGCAAAATACTTTCACGGACCTTCAGTTGGAAAAGAGCAGACAGAAACTGTCAGCGGGCACCGCTGAGATAGAGTCTGCCGTTAAGGGGACGATCAATATTTCCATTTCGCTTGCGAATGACCCGCGCTTTACTTCACTGCGTTATGAGGCTGTTGATTATACCGAGATCCCTGTGAATACCCGAAATCAAATGAAGAGTGCATTCAGCAATTTGACCTTTCCGCTGGATGCTGCATTCCATACAGCACTGCAATTGGATCAAAATGTAGTGATTACTGATACTACGGTCTTTTTTGAAGATCGTACCTGCTATTATCCCGATTTTTTCTGCGTCAATGACCTAAGTTACACAGAGTGGAAAGCGCTCCTGGCAGAACACAGCACAGGTTTTCTGCCGGTATGCCGCGTGAAAACTTACAGCAAAGAATATGAGGCGCTGATTTTTGCTACAAAATGGACAAACTCCACCTATTTATATGCCTGTATGGAGGTTTCGGAACTGAAGAAACTTCTTCTTGCAGAATCGGATATCAATGAGTGTTGGTTTACGCTCACAAATATGGCCGGAGACCTGCTTTACAGCGATCTGCCGGAAGAAGCGGCGGACTGTCAGACGCTCGATGAAATTGTCTCAACGGGAAATCTGCGCATCAGCGTACACATTCCGAATTCCATTTTTTACAGGGATATGCAGCCGCTGTATTTATTTCTTATCCTGTACGGGACTGCCTGCGTTATCATGCTGATTCTTATCATTGTGCTTGGAACCAGAATTTCGGCGAAACCGGTGCTCGATATTATTGAAATTCTGGAGCGCAGCCGTCATATACCCGTGACAGATGCCGCAAAACCGGTGCTGCAAGGTCGGAGGGAGCGAAATCTGCGAAGCGGTTTTACCTATATTTCTGACAGCATCGTCAGTGCGGATCAATATCTGGAAGAATATCAGAATATGGTTCTCACCCAGCAGAAGGTTTTACAGGCGCGTTTTCTTGAAAAAGCGATCAACGGACAGCTGGTCAGCAGTAGGGATATCCAGCAGTTCCATGCGTATTTTCCGGATTTTCCGGAGCACTTTTGTCTGCTGCTTCTGCGCATTTGGACCTATGCGGAAAATGCACCTTACACGGATCCGATGCTGTTGGTTCAGCCATTTCTGAAAAGCGAGCTGCCCAATGCGTATCAGCAACAGTTCAGCGATACGGAGCTGCTGCTTTTGATCTCAGAGCAGGATTTTGAAAAATACAGAGCTATATTGGATTTTCTGGTGAAGAATATCAATCAGGAGGAACCTGCATATTTCACTTCCTGCGTAGCCAGCAGAATCTATCATCATGAGGAAGACTTGCCAATTGCTTATCGCCAGATTCAGGATATGGAAAGACTTACCTTCCCTGATGGCCAGAATCGCGTGTGTACGATGGCGGACCGGGCTGAGACCTCCAGTCTGCCGGTTTCCATGACCGAATTTATGACCCTGTACACTGCTGTCAGCCACGGCAACCGGGAGATGGCTTTGAGCAGACTTTCGGCTTGCAACAGAGAAGTTGGGTGTGTTCAGAATTCTTCTTTAAAAAGATCGGTCTACGGGATGCTTCGCTCCATACTGACTTATATCAGGATGGAACATTCGCTGCTATTATTGGAACAGCATATTCCGGACTATCGGGCCGATAAAAGTCTCTGCGAACAGCTGGCCGGGACTGTGGAAACTTTCTGCGATCTGATACGGGATGACAGCAGGGAGGAAATGAATACTTTCACCCGGGAACTGTTCCAGTATATTGACAGCCACTACACGGACGCCGACCTGTGCATCACTTCCCTGGAAACGCAGTTTAAATGTTCCGAATCCACCATCCGTAAGGCTTTCAAAAGTGTGACGGATGTGACCATATCACGCTATATTGAACAAAAGCGGATGAATCTGGCCAACGAGCTGCTGGCTCAGAAGCAGAAAACCATCACGGAGATCGCCCTGGAGTGCGGTTTTGCCAATTTGAATTCCTTTTATAAGGCCTACAGGCGCGTCTTCGGGCATGCACCCACTATGCAGGGAGCGGAAAAGTGAAGGGCAAAAGTATCGTATGGGGAGAGGACCTATAACTGTTGCCAATTTTTTGTGTTCAAATCTGCAGGAGCTTGTAATAAAATATTTTTTGTATTGGATCCATGCACAATTAGAACTAACGTTCGACAAAACGAAAGAGATATGGTATAATTGTATCGGAAGTGAGAGTATGAGGCCTTCAGAGTTGTTTATAAGCAAAACTAAGCAGACAGGATTGTATAACATTCAGGCTATTGATAATATTCCATCGATCATGCAAAGAGGATTACTTTCAAATGAAAGGTCAAGGAAAATAAAACATACCTCAATAGCCATGGAGGAAGTACAGCAGAGAAGGGATATTATTTATGTTCCAAATGGATTAGGATTACATCAGTACGCAAATGTATATTTCGATCCAAGAAATCCGATGTTATTTGCAAGAAGAGACGAGAATGAAAATATCTGTATTTTAAAATTCGATAGTTGTATATTGGATTTTGAAGGAGTGGTGGTCTCAGATCGAAATGCATCAAGTGATTATGCGGGTTTTATTCGCCAGAGATAGGATTACATGAGATAGATTTCAGACTGGTGTATGCATCGTATTGGACAGATGATAATTATTATGAATATTTGAAGAAGAAATCTATAAAATGTGCAGAAGTTTTGGTTCCTTATGAGATTCCGTATGATTATGTTATTTGTGCGGCAGTAGTAAATGAACATGCTAAGCAAAAACTGGAACATGCTGGTTTTGATAAGACAATTATGGTTGAGCCGGGATTATTCTTTTAAGGAGTGGATGAGATGATAGTAAAGATTGGAAATTTATTTGAAAGTAAATGTACTACTATCGTCAATACTGTCAATTGTGTAGGCGTGATGGGAAAGGGTATTGCTTTGGAATTTAAAAAGAAATATCCTGAAATGTTTATGGACTATGTTCGTAAGTGTGATAATGGATTAGTTAAACCGGGAGTGCCTTATGTTTTTCAAAATGAAGATGGAACAAGTATTTTGAACTTCCCAACAAAAGATCACTGGAGATCACCTTCAAGATTGTCTTTCGTTATAGATGGTTTAGATTGGTTTGTAGAGAATTATAAGAAATACAATGTTAAAAGTATTGCTTTTCCTCCATTGGGGTGTGGAAATGGAGGATTGTCATGGGATGTGGTTGGCCCGATAATGTATCAAAAATTAAATCCGCTGCCTATTCAAGTGGAAATATACGCACCATTTGGAACAAGTCAAAAAGAAATTTCAGTGGAATTTCTTTCAAGTCAGCCTGGTGAGGAAGATGTGATTGGAAGGAGCAATTCGAAGGTCAATCCGAAATGGTACCTGATTTTACAGGTTGTTAGAGAACTGAATGAAAGAAAGTACGCATTGAAAGTTGGAAGAACGATTTACCAGAAGATTTGTTATGTGCTTACCAGAAATGGTGTAGATACCGGATTTACATTTTCAAAAGCAAGTTATGGACCGTTTTCTTCGCAGGTAAGTGATTCTATTACTGCATTGGCTAATGCAAATTTAATTATTGAAAAACAGCTGGGGCGAATGATTTCAATGAGTGTTACGGATGATGTGAAAATTCATAAAGAAAAGTTCTCCGAAGATGAATGGAAGGCAGTTCGTAAAACGGTTGATTTGTTTGGTCGGGTGAAGAGCACCGAACAGGCAGAAATGATTGCAACTGTTTTATTCTCATATGATCAGTTAGAAAAGCAGGGAGGAAGTATTTCTGATAAAGACGTGTATGATTATGTAATAAACTGGAAACCACATTGGAAGGAACAAAAAGAATTTGAGATTTGTGATACGATTCATAATATGGCAATGTTATCATTGATGAACATCACATGTAGTCAACAGTTGATGGATACTATGAAAATATAGGAATGATGGAAAGGCATCTTTTCGGAGGGGCTTTTCTTATGCCATAGGATATCGTCAATATCGAGTGATGCAGGTCGCGGCCAGAACCTATGCGTTGATTGAGGAAATGAAAGATACATACAGGAATAAAACGGTTTTGTTTGTCTGCCATGGCGGAGTGTGCCGGGTAATCGCTGCATATTTCAGAGACATGACAAATGAAGAATTTTTCCTGTATAAGACGGAAAATTGCGGTATAGAAGAGTATGAGGTTTGATTATATGAAAGTAATCGGCAGCAGTCTGATTGAAAATGCAGACGGCTGCCTTTTTTGTAATAAATAGTATAAACCCGCGAATTCTCAGCGATTTTTTTGTGTGGCAATTTGTATAAAGAAATGGTATACTTACTCCATGGTGCCGATTAGTGGTAGTTTGAAATGGAGCACAATATGAAAAAGAAGAAAAGAATCAGACTCAAGGGCAGACTGCGGATTTATATGCAGACTTCCCTGTATCTGGGAATCCTGCTTCTGCTTGTAAATATCGGGATATATTTCCTGGATGCCAGAGCGGGATTTTTGCTGACCTGTTTTTTACTCTTTTATTTTGGCATGGTCATCCTGCTCATGTTTTATAACAGGCCGGTCATTATCAACGAATTGGTGAGCTTTGCAACACAATATGGTCAGATTCAGAAAACGCTGCTTCGTGATATGGTAATTCCCTACGCGCTGCTGGACGAGGACGCCAGAGTGATCTGGTGCAATACCGCTTTTACGGATGCGATACACAGCGAGAAGCCTTTTAAGAAGTCCATTACTTATGTATTTCCTTCTATTACCAGGGATCGACTGCCGGACGGAGATCAGGAGGCGGAAATAGCGATTTCCTTTGAAGGCAGTGACTATATGGCGCATATTACCCGCGTTCCGCTGAAAGGAATTGCGGAGGACAGTGACATCATGGAGGATGCAGGTTATGACGGCTGTCTGTATGCGGTATATCTGTATGATGAGACAGCGCTCAAGATTGCGCTGCGGGAAAACGATGCTCAGTCTCTGGCGGTAGGCCTTATTTATCTGGATAACTATGAAGAGGCGCTGACCAGCGTGGAGGAGGTGCGCCGTTCCCTGCTGACCGCTCTGATTGATCGTAAAGTCAATAAGTATGTGGCGGCCTTTGACGGAATCTGTCAGAAGATCGAGAAGGACAAGTATCTTGTCATTTTGAAAAAAAGATCGGTAACGCAGATGCAGGAGCAGCGTTTTGAACTGCTGGAAGAGGTAAAGACCGTTAATATTGGGAATGAAATGGCGGTGACCATCAGTATCGGTATCGGCCTGGATGGCCTGGTTTATGCACAGAACTACGAATTCGCCCGCACAGCAATTGATCTGGCGCTGGGACGCGGCGGTGATCAGGCCGTGGTAAAAACGCCTGATAAAATTAATTATTACGGCGGCAAGAGTCAGCAGGTGGAGAAGAATACCCGCGTGAAGGCCAGAGTAAAGGCCCATGCGCTGCGTGAAATTATCACCAGCAAGGACCGGGTGCTGATCATGGGACATAAGATTGCGGATGTGGACAGCTTTGGTGCGGCAGTTGGTATTTACAGAATTGCCAAAACACTGGAACGTCGGGCGCAGATCGTAATCAATGATGTGAACACGACTTTGCAGCCGTTGGTGGATTTGTTTAAAAATAATCCGGAATACGAACATGATATGCTGTTAACCAGTGCGCAGGCGATTGAAATTGCCGGTCCCAACACGGTTCTGGTAGTTGTGGATGTAAACAAGCCTTCCATTACGGAATGCCCGGAGCTTTTGCGCATCTGTAAAAATATTGTGGTGCTGGATCATCACCGGGCGGGGACGGAAACCATTGAGAATGCGACCCTGTCCTATGTGGAGACCTATGCCTCCTCCGCCTGTGAGATGGTTTCGGAAATTTTGCAGTATATCAGTGACAGCCTGCGCATTAAGAGCGAAGAGGCCGACAGCATGTATGCCGGCATGGTGATCGATACCAACAACTTTGTTTCCAAAACAGGCGTGAGAACCTTTGAAGCGGCGGCATTTCTGCGCAGGAATGGTGCGGATGTGACCCGCGTGCGCAAGCTTTTCCGCGAGAATGCGCTGGAATATAAGGCCAGAGCGGATGCGGTCAGTCAGGCGGAAATTTATCGCAGTTCCTATGCGATTTCCCTCTGCAACAGCGCTGGCCTGCAGAGCCCTACTGTGGTGGGAGCACAGGCGGCAAATGAACTGCTGAACATACGCGGTGTCAAGGCAAGCTTTGTATTGACTGCTTATCAGGGAAAAGTATTTTATTCCGCCCGTTCTATTGATGAGATAAATGTACAGGTTATCATGGAGAAAATGGGCGGCGGCGGCCACTTAAACATTGCCGGATGCCAGAAAGACGGTATTACACTGGATGAAGGCGTCACCCTGCTTAAGAAAACGCTGGATAAAATGATAGAGGAAGGTGAAATATCATGAAAGTAATTTTATTGGAAGATGTTAAGGCTCTTGGAAAAAAAGGGCAGATTGTAGAAGTCAGCGACGGTTATGCAAAGAACTTTATTCTGAAGAAAAAGCTGGGCGTGGAGGCAAATTCCACCAACATGAATGATCTGAAACTTCAGAAAGCAAGAGATGAAAAGGTTGCCAAAGAACAGCTTGAAGCGGCCAAAGAACTGGCAAAAGTGCTGGAAGATAAATCCGTTGTTGTGAAAATCAAAGCAGGTGAAGGCGGAAAGGCTTTCGGGTCAGTATCCAGCAAGGAAATTGCGGCTGCTTACAAAGAACAGTGCGGCATGGAGATTGACAAGAAAAAAATTCAGCTTCCCGAATCCATTAAGACCTTTGGCGTGCATGAAATTCCTGTAAAGCTGCATCCTCAGGTGACCGGCAAGCTGAAGGTGAAGGTACAGGAAGCTTAACAGAGCCGCTGCTTTAGAAATGAGCGGCAGTTTGGAAGTACAGTTGGAAGGATGGAAAGATGGCAGCGGATGAGGCTATTTTAAAAAGGGTACTCCCTCATAGTATAGAAGCCGAGCAGTCAGTCATCGGATCCATGATTATGGATCGGGAGGCGATTGTGGTGGCCTCCGAAATCATCAGTGGGGATGATTTTTACAACCGACAGTACGGTGTGCTGTTTGAGACGATGGTGCAGCTTAATGATGCCGGGCGCCCGGTGGATCTTGTCACTTTGCAGGACAAGTTAAAAGAAAAAGATGTACCGCCGGAAATTTCCAGTCTTGAATTTATCCGTGATCTGATCACGGCGGTGCCCACATCGGCAAATATCAAATATTATGCCAATATTGTGGCGGAAAAGGCTACCTTGCGTAAGCTGATCCGCTTAAATGAAGAAATCGCCAATACCTGTTATGCCGGAAAGGAAAGTCTCGAAGTCATTCTGGAAACTACCGAAAAGAAGATTTTCGATCTGGTGCAGAGGCGCAATACTGGTGATTTCGTGCCGATTCGTCAGGTTGTTATGAATGCCATGGAGCGAATCGAGAAAGCTTCCCAGAATAAGGGGAATGTAACCGGTATTCCCACCGGATTTATTGATCTGGACTATAAAACCGCCGGTCTGCAGCCCTCCGATCTGATTCTGATCGCGGCCCGTCCCTCCATGGGAAAGACAGCATTTGTTCTGAATATCGCGCAGCATGTCGCTTTCAAGCAGAAGATGACTGTGGCCATGTTCAGTCTGGAAATGAGTAAGGAACAGTTTGTAAACAGACTTTTTTCCCTGGAGTCCAAGGTGGATTCCCAGCATTTGCGTACCGGTAATTTAAGTGATGCGGAGTGGGAAAGCCTGATTGAAAGCGCGGGCGTCATCGGCAAATCCAATCTGATCATTGATGATACGCCGGGCATCAGCATTGCGGAGCTTCGCTCCAAGTGCCGCAAATATAAGCTGGAATTTGATTTGAAGCTGATCATCATCGACTATTTACAGCTGATGAGCGGCAGCGGAGGAAGGGGAAGCGATTCCAGACAGCAGGAAATTTCTGATATTTCCCGTTCCTTAAAGGCCCTTGCACGTGAACTGCAGGTGCCGGTAATTGCGCTGTCACAGCTTTCCCGTGCGGTGGAACAGCGTCCGGAACATCGGCCCATGCTTTCTGACCTGCGTGAATCCGGAGCAATCGAGCAGGATGCCGACGTGGTTATGTTTTTGTATCGAGATGATTATTACAATCCCGATACGGATAAAAAGGGAATTGCGGAAGTCATTATTGCCAAGCAGAGAAATGGTCCGATTGGAACCATCGAGCTGGTATGGCTGCCGGATTACACAAAGTTTGCAAATCTGCAGAAATAAGACGGCTGTATAAAAAGCCGGAACAGTTTACGAAAGAGAAAGCGGGGCCGCTTTGCGGTTCCGCAAAAGATTCAAAAGAGGACAATCCTGAATTAGGGGAATGTCCTCTTTTTATGCTATGGGAAAGTTTTACGGATTTTTTATAGCGTAAAAAAGCTACTCTGCGGAGGATGCGTAATTTATAAAGAATCAACAGGAGGAGTAAAACAATGACACAGGAAGTTTATACCATTGGAGATGCAGCAAAACAGGTACATGTGGAAACACATGTATTGCGTTACTGGGAGGAAGAGCTGGGGCTTTCCATTCAGAGGAATGTGCAGGGACATCGTTTTTATACGAAGGAGGATGTGGAACTGCTGGATAAAATCAAAAGCTGGAAAGACCAGGGAATGCAGCTGAAAGCGATTCGAATCATGCTTTCGGAGGATGGAAAGCTTGCCGTGCCGCAGGAGATAATCCGACAGGCTCAGGCTATGATGGAAAATGAAAAGGAAGTCCAGGAGAAAACGGAAGAAAATGCGCTTGTAAAATCCGCGTCTTCCGTGGAAAATATTCTTTTGGATGAGCGCAGCAGCAAGGCGGCAAAATTGCAGTTTTTGCTGGAAAATCTGGTATCCCGGGCGGTGCAGGAAAGCAGTGCGGCGGTACTGAAGGAAATTGATTATCAGTTCAGGCAATTGGAGGAAAATGCACAGGCGAGAGAACAGCGTCAAAAAGAACGGGAGGAAGAACATTACCGGAAGCTGGACGAGCTTTT